>NZ_JAUYTS010000056.1 GCF_030695085.1 Falsiroseomonas sp.
GGCCTTCCTCGGCCGCAAGCACGACGCGGCCGAGGCCATCACCGCCCTGGAGCACGCCCGCGCCACTTTCCCACGCGTCTCCTTCGACCTGATCTACGCCCGCCCCGGCCAGGCCGAGGCCGCCTGGCGCGCCGAGCTCCGGCAGGCCCTGTCGCTCGCCGCCGACCACCTCTCGCTCTACCAGCTCACTATCGAACCCGGCACGCAGTTCGCCACGCTGTTCGGCCGCGGCGTCTTCACCCTGCCCGAGGGGGATGAGGCCGCCCGCCTCTACACAGCCACCGCCGAGGAAGCCGCCCGCTTCGGCCTGCTGCCCTACGAGATTTCGAACTACGCCCAGCCCGGTGCCGAGAGCCGCCACAACCTCGCCTATTGGCGCTATGGCGATTATCTCGGCATCGGCGCCGGCGCGCATCAACGCCTGACGCAGCCCGACGGCACCCTGCTCGCCGCCCGCCGCCACCGTGCGCCGGAGGAATGGCTGGCGCGGGTGCAGCGGGATGGTCATGCGGTGGTGGAGGAAGAAGCCCTATCCCCCCGCGACCGCGCCCGCGAAGCGCTGCTGATGGGCCTCCGCCTGCATGAGGGCGTCGACCCCGCCCGCATCGCCCGCCGCAGCGGCCTGCCCTTCGAAAGCTGTGTGGACATGGCGGCGCTGGCGCATCTGGAAGCCGAGAACCTCCTCGCCTGGCGCCCCAACGGCCATCTGGCCGCCACACCGGACGGGCTGCTGCGGCTGGACGCGCTGCTGCCCTTGCTGGTCAATTGAGGCCATGACCCGCACCGCCTTCCTCGGCGCCTATGGCTACGGCAACCTGGGCGATGAGCTTTGCCTGATGGAGGCGATGGCCGCCTTCCCCTCAACCGAGAGCCACGCCTTCTCCGTCGCCCCCGCCTGGACGCTGCGCTGCTGCCCCGGCCTTGATGCCTGCTTTGCCGATGGCGCCGCCATGCTGGCGCTGCGGCCGGACCGCGTGGTGTTCGGCGGCGGCATGTTCGGCGTGCCCGATGCCTTCCGCAACTGGATGCCCTGGCTTGCCCAGGCGGAAGCGCAGGGCGCCGAGATCCATTTCCACAATCTTGGCGTCGCCTGGCTGCTGAAGGATCTCGACTGGCTGGATGCCACGGCGCGCGGCGTCATCGCCCGCCTCGCCAGCTTCACCGTGCGCGACTATCTGGGCGTGGAGCGCATTGCGGAGGCCGGCTTCGGCCGCCTGCCGCGCATCAGCTTCTTCCCCGAGGCTGACATCCCACCGGATACCAGCCTGGCCGACGCCCTGCTGCCGCGCGGGGCAAAACTGCTCGGCCTGTCCATCATCCCGATGCCCAACATGAAGGCCTGCCTGCAACAGGAAGCCGGGCTGGTGCGTGATCTGCTTGCGGAATTCGCGGACCACCAGATCGTCCCCATCGTCTCCACCGTCCATGTGGACAGCCAGGCGGAGGACGACATGGCCGGCGCCGCCGCCTTCATCCAGGATTTCCTGCCGCGCGCCCGCATCGCCGCGCCCGCGCTGCTGGATCGCGATTTCTGGCGCGCCCAGCTCACCCCGCGCCGGCTCAAGGGCCTGGTCTCGCGGCTGGATGTGCTGGTGACGCAGCGCAAGCACAACGCCATCCACGCCATCGGCTGCGGTGTCCGCGTCATCGGCCTGCACCCGCTGGAGGATAACAGCCTGCGCCGCACCTTCGTCGCCATGGAGCATCGCCTGCCCCCCGGCTCCCGCTGCCTCGGCCTGTTCTACAGCTGATGCGCACCCTGATCCTGGCCGAGCGGCCGTTCCGCGACCTGCGCTCTCGCGCCCTGCTGCTGGACCTGCCGCGGCATCTCGGCGGCGCTGTGCCGCTGCTGCTCTCCACCGCCGCGCCCACCGCACCCGCGGGTTTCGAGACCTTCTCGCCGGAGGCTGATCCGGCCGCGCATGGTATCACCCGCGTGGTCATCGCCGGTGCCTTCCACGAACGCCCCCAACTCGAACAAACGCTCGCCATCGCCGGCCGCGCCCTTGCGGCCGGTGCGAAGCTCGAGGTCCGCGCCTTCACGGTCGAACGCGGCGCCGCGATGCGCGATCCGCCCAAGGGGGTGGAGCTGCTGGCCCAGGCGCAGCCGCTGGAATTGCGAGACCACCACACCGCCAATGCGCTGATGGTCTGGCGCAGCGCGGCCGCCTTCCGCATCCACCCCTACCCCGAATGCGCCACGGCACCGGATGACGCCTTGCTGCCCCTGCTGCCGGAGGGGCCGATCCTCGGCCTGTCGATCCTGGGTGGCGGGCAGATGCGGCAAGCCTGGACGGCGCGGCTGGCGGAGCTGCGGGCGCTTCTCGCCCCGATGCAGGGCTGGGCCATGCTGCCCCTGCCGATGGAACACACCGCCAGCCCGATGGATGATTTCGCCGGCACGCGGGATTTCCTGGCCGCGATCCTGCCCGGCACCAGCCTGCTGCTGCCCGAACTGGCGCAGGATGTCTGGCGCCGGCGTCAGTTCACGCCCGCGCGGATGCGGGCGCTGGTCGCGCGCTGCGGCGTCGTGATCACCAACCAGGACCTGCCGGCCGCCTTCGCCATCGCCGCCGGCGTGCCGGTCATCGGCCTAGCGCTCGGCACGGACCGCCGCGCCATCACCTGCCTCACGCAGTTCGCCAATACGCTGACCGCCGGGTCGCAGCTTCTGCACCCGCCGCGCGCCTAGAGGGTGATCCTCTGAGGCAGAGTCGCCGAAAGACGAGAATCACACGATAAAACAATAGGCTAGAGTCAGGGCCGTTCGGCGGCCAGCTCCAGCGCCCTCGCATAGACCTGCTTGCGTGGCAGCCCGGTGGCGGCCGCCACCATCGCCGCCGCATCGCGCAGGCTCTGCCCGGCCATGGCGGCACGCAGCTGCGCGTCGAGATCGGCCTCCGCCGTCACCTCCTCCGGCGCCGGCCCGACGCAGATGCAGATCTCGCCACGCGCCGGCTCCGTCGCGTAATGCCCCGCCAATTCGGCCAGGCTGCCGCGGCGCACCTCCTCGAAGCGTTTCGTCAATTCGCGCGCCACGGCCGCCGGCCGGTCCGCCCCCAGCCCCTCCGCGAGCGCCGCCAGCGTCTCGGCCAGCCGGTGCGGCGCCTCATGCAGCACCAGCGTGGCCGTCAGGCCGGCGCGCTCCGCCGCCCGGTGCCGCGCGATCGCCGCCGCGCGCGGCCCGTCCTTCGGCGGCAGGAAGCCCAGGAACACGAAAGGGTGAGGCGGCAGGCCGGACAGCGTCAGCGCGACCACCGCCGCGTTGGGGCCTGGAATGGCAGTGACAGGCACCCCGGCCTCGATGGCGGCACGCACCAGGCGGTATCCGGGGTCGGAAACCAGCGGCGTGCCGGCATCGGAGGCCAGCGCCAGCCGCTGCCCGCCTTCGATCCGGGCGAGCACCCGGGGTATCATCTCCGCCTCGTTGTGGTCATGCAGTGGCACCAGCGTCGCGGAGACGCCATAACGCTGCAACATGAGGCCTGTTACCCTGGTATCCTCGCAGAGCACGGCATCCACCGCGCCGAGCACCGCGAGAGCCCGGGGCGACAAGTCGCCGAGATTACCGATCGGTGTCGCCACCAGGGAAAGCCCAAGCGGGGCCTCCCGAGGCGCCGCCCGTTCAGGAGGGTCGCCGTTTGCCACGTCCTTCGTCCCGCTATCCGTCCGACGCGCCGGAGCAATCGGCGCCGTTGCCCAGAACGCCCTGGCGCCGCCGCCGCCTGGGCGGGGCCACGCTGGGGGCGCTGGTGGGCGCTGTTCTGGGCCTCGCGGCCTGCGCGCCGCAAGCCCCCCGCCCGTCCTTCATCGGCGTGGCGCCGCCGATTGGCGGCCAGCCGGTGCTGCCCGGGCCGGTCGGGCCGCAACGCGCGGCCATGCTGCTGCCGCTGACCGGGCCGCAGGCGCCGCTCGGTCAGGCAATGCTCAATGCCGGCTACATGGCGCTGTTCGACGAATCGCAATCCGGTATCGAACTCGCACCGCGTGACACCGGCGGCACCCCCGCGGGCGCGCAGGCCGCGGCGCGGGCGGCGATTGCCGATGGCGCGCGCATCCTGGTCGGCCCGCTGACCAGCGCGGAGGTTGCCGCCGTCTCCGGCCCGGCACGGGATGCCGGCGTGCCGGTGCTGGCCTTCACCAATGACCAGCAGCGCGCCGGTGGCGGCACCTGGGTGCTTGGCATCACGCCCGAACAGCAGGTGCGCCGCGTGGTCGCCGCCGCGGCGGCGCAGGGCGCGCAGCAATTCGCGCTCGGTGCGCCGGATAATGATTTCGGCCGGGCATTGGCCGCGGGCCTGCGTGGCGCGACCGCCGATCTCGGCCTGCCGCCGCCGCGCATCGCGCTGCACCCGGCCAATGCCGAACCCTCCATGGCCGCCTCCGGCGCACGCGCCAGCGGGGCGCGCGCCGATGCGGTGCTGATCGGCGAAACCGGGGAACGCGCCCGCCGCTTCGCCGCCACCTGGATGTCCGAAGCCCAGTCCAACGGTCAGCAGCCGCGCCTGCTCGGCACCGCGCTCTGGCTGAACGACACCTCCCTGGGGCGGGAACCGGCGCTGGAGGGGGCCTGGTTCGCCGGCCCGGATGGCCGCGCCCGCGCCCGGTTCGAGGCGCGCTATCGCGATGCGTTCCGCGAAACCCCGCCGCGCATCGCCGCCACCGCCTATGATGCCGCCGCCATCGCCACCCGCGCGCTGCGCAGCGGTGCCCTGCCGGGCCAGGCGACGACCGGCGGGGCCTTCGCCGGCGCCGATGGCCCGGTGCTGCTGCTGCCGGATGGCCGGACCCAGCGCGGTCTTGCGATCTATGCCGTTTCCACCGGTGGCGAGCCGCAAATCGTGGAACAGGCGCCAGCGCCTGGCGGCCCCGGTTCCTAGGATGGGTCGCACGGACCCGCTGAACCGGGAGGGTTGAGGCGCCATGCCGGTCGCGGGTCCTCCGGCCGGGCGCTGGCTGGCCGGGGCGGCACTGATCGGCGGCGTGCCGGCCTTGTCCCTGTTCATGCTGCTGCTCGGCGGCGCGGTCGATGCGGCGCCGGGGCTGCTGGCGCTGGGCGCCACGTTGGTCGCCGCGCTGCTGGTCTCCCGCATCTGGCTGGCCAATATCGGCGCCCTGTCGGCTGCGCTGCGGCAGGCCGCGGATGGCACCGGGATGGTGCCGGAACTCACCGGACGGCTGCTGCTGCCCTCGGTGGCGGATCTGGCGGAAACGGCGCGCCGCGTCGCCCGCGCCCTGCAATCCCGCACCGAGCAGGTCTCCCGCCTCCGTCAGGCGGATGAGGCGATCATTGAGCGTCTGCCCGACCCGCTGGTGGTGCTCGATGCGGATGGCGCGCCGCTGCGGGCGAATTCCGAAGCGCGGTCGCTGTTCGGCGCCGCCCCCGGCAATGCCGGGGACCTCGCCGCGCTGCTGCGCCACCCGGCGATGGCCGAGGCGATAGCCGCCGCACTCTCCACCGGCCAGCAGCAGCGCGCCGAGATCGTCCTGCCGGTGCCGGTGGCGCGGGAATTGCGCGTGCATGCGGTGCCGATGGACCCGCCACTGGGCGATGGCGGCCGCCTGCTGCTGGTGCTGTCGGACCGCACGCGGGACCGGGCGGTGGAGCGGATGCGCGCCGATTTCGTCGCCAATGCCAGCCACGAGCTGCGCACCCCGCTCGCCAGCCTGATCGGCTTCATCGAGACATTGCGCGGTCCGGCCGAGGATGACCGGGAAGCCAGCGCCCGCTTCCTCGGCATCATGGCCGAGCAGGCGGATCGCATGCGGCGGCTGATCGATGATCTGCTGGGCCTGTCGCGCATCGAGATCACGGAACATCAGCCGCCCACCGGCCGGGTCGATCTCGGCGCGCTGATTGCCGCGGAGGTGGAGGCGATGGCCCCGATCCTGGCCGGTCGCAACGCCCGTGTGGCGCTGGAGGTGCCGGCCGGGCTGGTCGCCGAGCCGGCCGATTCGGGCCAGCTGGCCCAGGTGCTGCGCAACCTGCTGGAGAATGCCTGCCGCTACGGCCGGGAAGGCGGCACCATCCGCCTGTCCCTGGCGCGGGCGGAGGCCAATGCGACCCCCCGCTGGCCGGCGCGGCCCGGCATCGTCCTGTCCGTGGCGGATGACGGCCCGGGCATTCCCCGCCAGCACCTGCCGCGGCTGACGGAACGCTTCTACCGCGTCGACCGCGGCCGTGGCCGCCATGCCGGCGGCACCGGCCTCGGGCTCGCCATCGTCAAGCACATCGTCAACCGCCATCGCGGCCAGCTGCGGATCGAGAGCGAGGAAGGCGTCGGCTCCAGCTTCCAGGTCTGGCTGCCGGCGGAAGCGCGGCCGGAGGGGCCGTAAGGGGCGGCGACTTTTTCGGCGCTCCGGCGTTGCTGCGAAGCCGGTGCCAGACTCCGGTGCCTTTCGATGGAGCCGCGCGTGACCCCCCAGCCCCCCCTGTTCCAGTCCTTCTTCCTCGCCGGCTTCGAATGCTCCTCGCATCGCAACATGTCGCGCCGGCGGCTGGACATGATCGCGGCCACCCGGCACGACCTGCTGGCGCTGGAGGATTACAGCCAGCTTTCGGAACACGGCATCCGCACCGCGCGGGACGGTCTGCGCTGGCACCTGATCGAGACCACGCCCGGCCAATATGACTGGTCCTCATTGCTGCCGATGCTGCGGGCGGCGGAGGCGGTGCGGACCCAGGTGATCTGGGACCTGTGCCACTATGGCTGGCCGGATGACCTGGATGTCTTCAGCCCGGCCTTCGTCGACCGCTTCGCTGCCTTCGCCGCCGCCTTCGCCCGGCTGCATGTGGAGGAAACCGGCCGCCCGCCCTTCGTCTGCCCGGTGAACGAGATGTCCTTCGTCGCCTTCGCCGGCGGCGACATGGCACGTTCATCCCCCCACACCAGGGGGCGGGGGATGGAGCTGAAGCGCAACCTGGTGCGGGCCGCCATCGCGGCGACAAGGGCGGTGCGAGCGGCCGCGCCCGGCGCCCGCTTCGCCTGCATCGACCCGCTGATCAACATCGTCCCCCGGCATGCCGGGGAGGAAGCGGCGGTGCGCGCCCACAATGCCAGCCAGTGGCAGGCCTGGGACATGGTGGCGGGGCGGGAGGCGCCGGAGTTGGGCGGCAGCGAGGACATGCTGGATGTGATCGGCGTGAACTACTACTGGAACAACCAGTGGCTGCATGATTCCCAGCCGCTGAGCGTGTTCGATTCCGGCCGCTACCGCCCCTTTCGCGACCTGTTGGCGGAGGCCGCGGCCCGCTACGCCCCGCGCCCCCTGTTCATCGCCGAGACCAGCATCGAGGGCAGCCCCCGCCCCACCTGGCTGCGCTATGTGACGGAGGAGACCCTGGCCGCGGCGGCATCGGGCGTGCCGGTGCATGGGGTCTGCCTGTATCCCGTGATCTCCCATCACGGCTGGGACGATGACCGCTACTGCCCCAACGGCCTGCTGGAACTGACCCCCCTGCATGGCCGCCGCCAGGTGCATCGTCCCCTGGCGGAGGAACTCGCCCGGCTTCAGGGGCAGGCCGCCAAGGCCCTGATGGGCGAGCGCCGGGCCGCCATGCGATAGGCCGGCTCGATCGCGCCGATGGAATTCGGCGCGACAGGGCCGCATCATCATCCGCATCCCCTTGACCCTGCGCCGTGACGTGGCATGTCGGGTCGGTGATGGACCTTCCCGCCCAGACCGTGCCCGCACCCGTCGCCTCGGCCAGCCGGAAGCGGCTGGCTGTCGTGCTGCTCAACCTCGGCGGACCTGATGCGCCGGAAAGCGTCCGGCCCTTCCTGGTCAACCTGTTCACGGACCCGGCCATCCTGCGCGTGCCGGGCTTCGTGCGCCCCTGGCTCGGCCGGTTGATCGCCTGGCGGCGGACCAAGCCGGCAACGGAGAACTACGCCATCCTCGGCGGCAAATCCCCGCTGCTGGAGCTGACCATCGAACAGGGCGTGGCGCTGGAGGCCTTGCTCAACAAGGACGGGGCGGAGGAGGTGAAGTGCTTCACCGCCATGCGCTACTGGCATCCGATGAGCGACGAGACGGCCGCCGCGGTGAAGGCCTGGGGGCCGGATGAGGTCATCCTGCTGCCGCTGTACCCGCAGTATTCCACCACCACCACCGGCAGCAGCGCACTCGCCTGGATCAAGGCCGCGGCGCGGGCGAAGCTGGAGGTGCCGACCACCACCATCTGCTGCTTCCACTCCCACCCCGGCTTCGCCAGCTCCACCGCCGAGATCGTGCGCGGCGCCTGGGACAAGGCGCGGGCGGAGCTGGACCCCGCCATTCCGCTGCGCGTGCTGTTCAGCGCGCATGGCCTGCCCGAGAGCATCGTGAAGGCGGGCGACCCCTATCAGTGGCAGGTCGAACAGACGGTGGCCGGCGTGGTAGCGCGGCTGGATCTGCCCGATCTCGACCACGTCGTCTGCTTCCAGTCCCGTGTCACGCCGCAGAAATGGATCGGCCCCTCCACCGAGGATGAGCTGGAGCGCGCGGGCCACGACAAGGTGGCGGTGCTGGTGGTGCCGATCGCCTTCACCTCCGAACACTCGGAGACGCTGGTGGAGCTGGATGTGGAATACCGGGAGGAGGCGGAGAAGCTGCACGTCCCCGGCTATTTCCGCGCCCCCGCCCAGAACTCCCACCCCGGCTTCATCGGTGCGCTGGCCGACCTGGTCCGGCATGGCCGCACCAGCAACCGCACGCTGTGTTCCTTCGCCGGCCCGCGGCAATGCCCGAAGAACCACAAGGACTGCCCGCATGCGGCCCTGATCGGGCGGCTGGAGGCGATGCCGGGCATCCCGGTGGAACGCACCGCCCGCGCCCGCACCGCGGCATGAGCGCCCGCTTGCGCCCGGCCGCCGTGCTGTTCGATTGCGACGGCGTGCTGGCGGATAGCGAGGCGCTGCACAACCGGATCATCGCCGAGGAAATCTCGGCACTCGGCTGGACGATGGACGCGGCCGAGGCGGAACGCCGCTTCATCGGCCTGTCCTGGCGCAACATCGTCCCGCTGGTCGAGGCCCGCCTCGGCCCCGATTCGGTGCCGGGAGATTTCGTGGAAGGCGTCGTCGCCCGCGTGCTGCGCGCCTTGCGCGAGGAGGTGGTGCCGATCCCCGGCGCGCTGGAGGCGCTGCGCGTCATCGTCGCCGCCGGCATCCCCGTGGCGGTGGCCAGCAACTCCTCCCGCGCCGAATTGCGGACCAAGCTGCACGGGCTGGGCCTGACCGAGATGTTTCGCGGCCGCACTTTCTCCTACGACGATGTGGCGATGCCGAAGCCGGCGCCGGACATGTATCGCGCGGCCGCCGAATCCTGCGGCGCCGACCCGCATCACTGCGTGGTGGTGGAGGACAGCCTGACCGGCAGCCGCGCCGGCCTGGCTGCGGGCTGCCGTGTGCTCGGCTTCGCCCATGCGACGGACCCCGCCGCGCTGCGCGGTGTCGGCGCGGAGCCGTTCCACAGCATGACGGATCTGCCGGGCCTGCTCGGCCTGCCTGAGGCGGCCGCGGCATGACGCTGGATTTTCTCGCGCCGCTCTACCCCTGGACCAAGTCGCTGCATTTGATTGCGGTGATCGCCTGGATGGCCGGGCTGTTCTATCTGCCGCGGCTGTTCATCTACCACTTCCAGGTTCCGGTCGGCGATGCGCGGTCGGAGCTGTTCAAGGTGATGGAACGGCGGCTGCTGAAGGCCATCATGAACCCGGCGATGATCGCCACCTGGGTGTTCGGCCTGGCGCTGATTCTGACCCCCGGCGTGGTGGATTGGACCGCCGGTTGGTGGCATCTGAAGCTGACCAGCGTGCTGCTGATGTCCGGCTTCCACGGCATGCTCGGTGCCGCCCGCAAGCGCTTCGAGGCCGATGGCCGCCCGCGCACCGAACGCGCCTGGCGCTATTGGAACGAGGTGCCGACGGTGCTGATGATCGTCATCGTCATCATGGTGATCGTGAAGCCGTTTTAACCTCAGGCGCCGGCGCGGCCTCCGGCCACTAGGCTACGCGCCACTTGGCGCGGCGGCCGTTCGGCCGCTCGCCCGCCGGCGGCGGGCGCAGGTTGTTCCCCGCCGGCACGATCTGCTCCCGGCTCCGTCTCCCTTCGGCTCGCGAAGCCCTTGCAAAGCCCCCAACAATCCGCCATCTGTGGATTGACGGTTCGCCCCGCGCCCCATAGGTTTGCCGGGTCGTTCCGACAATCGGCCAAGCGTCGCGTCCTGCGGCGTAGCTGATCTCTCCTTATCCTCAAGACCTCTCCTGGTCGTCGCAACCTTGCCCTGCAACGGGATCGCGGCGCGGGAATGGCCCCCGGCATCCGGCCTTTGCCCCTGGTGAAGCTGGACAAGGCCCAGACCGAGACTCCAGGTCCGCCCGTTTCCCCTTCCTCGCGCACGACGGACGCGTCCGCACATGCATCTCTCCGAACTCAAGGCCAAGTCACCGGCCGATCTCCTCGCCTTCGCAGAATCCCTGCAGGTCGAGAACGCGTCGTCGCTGCGCAAGCAGGACATCATGTTCGCGATCCTGAAGACCCTGGCGGAGAATGAGCAGGCCATCTACGGCGACGGCACGCTGGAAATCCTGCCGGATGGCTTCGGCTTCCTGCGCAGCCCGCAGGCCAACTTCCTGCCCGGCCCCGACGACATCTACGTCTCCCCCGCCCAGGTGCGCCGCTTCGGGCTGCGCACCGGCGATACGGTGGAAGGCCAGATCCGCGCGCCGAAGGATGGCGAGCGCTACTTCGCCCTCCTCAAGGTCGACACCATCAACTTCGAGCCGCCCGAGGCGCTCAAGCACCGCATCAACTTCGACAACCTCACGCCGCTGTACCCGACGCGGCGCCTGAAGATGGAGAATGCGGAGGCCGAGGCCCAGGCCAAGGGCCCGACCAAGGACTACACCCACCGCATCATCGACCTGGTGGCCCCGATCGGCATGGGCCAGCGCGCCCTGGTCGTGGCGCCCCCGCGCACCGGCAAGACGGTGATGCTGCAGAACATCGCCAAGTCCATCACGGCGAACCACCCCGACGTCTTCCTCATCGTGCTGCTGATCGATGAGCGGCCGGAGGAAGTGACCGACATGGCCCGCACCGTGCGCGGCGAAGTCGTGGCCTCCACCTTCGATGAGCCGGCAACGCGCCACGTCCAGGTCACCGAAATGGTGCTGGAGAAGGCCAAGCGGCTGGTCGAGCACAAGCGGGATGTGGTGATCCTGCTGGATTCCATCACCCGCCTCGGCCGCGCCTACAACTCGGTCGTGCCATCCTCGGGCAAGGTGCTGACCGGCGGCGTGGACGCCAATGCGCTGCAGCGCCCGAAGCGCTTCTTCGGCGCCGCGCGCAACATCGAGGAAGGCGGTTCGCTGACCATCATCGCCACCGCGCTGATCGACACCGGCAGCCGCATGGACGAGGTGATCTTCGAGGAGTTCAAGGGCACCGGTAACTCCGAGCTCATCCTCGACCGCAAGCTCTCCGACAAGCGCACCTTCCCGGCGATCGACATCACCAAGTCGGGCACCCGCAAGGAAGAACTGCTGGTGGACCGCGCGACCCTGTCCAAGATGTGGGTCCTGCGCCGCATCCTGAACCCGATGGGCACCCAGGATTCGATGGAATTCCTGCTGGACAAGCTGAAGTACAGCAAGACCAACCAGGATTTCTTCGACGCGATGAACACCTGATAGGGTGGGGCGGGGCGGCCATGCCACCCCGCCTCCCCATCTGCCGGACGTCATCATGGACCAGCTTGCCTCCACCCCCGGGCCCACCGCCCGCCTGATGCGCGCCGCCGTCTTCGCCGCCCGCGTCCATGCCGGCCACCGCCGCAAGGGCGCCGCCGCCGAGCCCTATGTGAACCACGTCCTCGAAGTGGCGCAGATCCTGGCCGAGCACGGCGCGCCGGAAGACGCCATCCTCGCCGCCCTGCTGCACGACACGGTGGAGGACAGCGACGCGGACCCCGACCCCATCACCCATGACCGCCTGGTGGCCGAATTCGGTGCCGAGGTTGCGGGGCTGGTGGCGGAGGCAACGGATGACAAATCCCTGCCGAAGGAAGCCCGCAAGGCCCAGCAGGTGCGCCACGCGCGCGGCTGCTCGCCCGGCGGCAAGATGCTGAAGCTGGCGGACAAGATCTCCAACCTCCGCGCCATCACCGCCAGCCCGCCTTCCGGCTGGGATCACGCCCGGCGCGTGGAATATGTCGGCTGGGCCGGGCGCGTCGCCGCCGGGCTGAAGGGCGCCAATACCGGGCTGGATGCGCTGTTCGACACCACCTATCGCGAGGCCATCGCCGGCCTCGCCCGCGACACCTGATCAGCCCCGCGCGGGCGGCAGGCAGGCCTCCGCCAGCAGCCGGAAGGCTGCGGCGCGGTGGCTGATGGCGTGCTTCGCCTCGGCGGTCATCTCCCCGAAGGTCTCGGCCAAGCCATCCGGCACGAACATCGGGTCATAGCCAAAGCCGTTGGCGCCGCGCGGCGGCCAGACCCAGGCGCCATGCGCCTCGCCCAGGAAGCCCTCGGTGTGCCCATCCGGCCAGGCGAGCACCAGGGCGCAGGAGAACCAGGCCCGCCGATCCGCCGCATGCCGCGCGAGCTTCTCGACCTTCGCCATCGCCATGCCGTAGTCGCGCCCGGCGGGCGTCTCCGCCCAATCCGCCGTCCGCACCCCCGGCGCCCCATCCAGCGCCGCGACGGAAAACCCGCTATCATCCGCCAGCGCCACCATCCCGGAAGCCCGCGCCGCCGCCAGCGCCTTGATGCTGGCATTACCGAGGAAGCTGTCCTCCGTCTCCTCCGGCTCCGGCAGGCCGAGTTCCTTGGCGCTGACAATCGCGATGCCATGCGGCGCCAGCAGCGCCGCATTCTCCCGCACCTTGCCGGCATTGTGCGATGCCATGACGATCCGGGTTTCGGTCAGCCGCCGAGGGCTCATCCGCGGATCGCCACCTTCTGCATCTCGAACAGCTTGCCCGTGCCGGCGCGAGCCAGCGCCATCAGCTTCAGCAGCTCTTCCTCGCTGAACGGCGCACCCTCCGCCGTCGCCTGCACCTCCACCACGCCGCCCGAGCCGGTCATGACGAAATTGCCGTCCGTCTCCGCCTTGCTGTCCTCGGCATAGTCGAGGTCCAGCACCGGCGTGCCCTGCCAGATGCCGCAGGAAATCGCGGCGACATGGTCGCGCAGCGGAATCGTCTTCAGCACATTCATCTTCACGCAATGCTGGAAGGCCAGATGCAGCGCCACCCAGGCGCCCGTGATCGCCGCACAGCGCGTGCCGCCATCCGCCGTCAGCACATCGCAATCGAGGGTGATGGACATCTCCCCCATCGCCTTCAGATCCGTCACGGCGCGCAAGGACCGCCCGATCAGCCGCTGGATTTCCTGCGTCCGGCCAGATTGCTTGCCCTTCGCCGCCTCCCGGTCACTGCGCGTATGCGTGGCGCGCGGCAGCATGCCGTACTCCGCCGTGACCCAGCCCTGGCCGGTATTGCGCAGGAAGGGCGGCACCCGGCTCTCGATGCTGGCGGTGCACAGCACCTCCGTCAGCCCGAACCGGATGAGGCAAGACCCCTCCGCATGGCGCGAGGCCCCGGGGGTGAAGGTGACGTCGCGCATCGCATCGGCAATGCGGCCGGAGGGACGGACGAAGGGGGCTTTGAAGCCGGCAGGGAAATCGATCATGGGCTAGCGCGTAACACGACCAGAGAAGACGGGGGAGTGAACTCCCCCGCGCCCCCTCCTTTTTTTCGGGACTCCGCCAGATGGCGGGACTGCCGCGAACGATGTTGATGATGGACAACGCGCAGGCGCTAGCACGCATCCGGCGGTGTGGAGCCTGTTGCTCGTGCTCGCGGCAGAATCGGGATGTTCGAGCCAAAGAAATGCTCACGCGGACTTCTTCCGAGCGGCCCTTTCCTTATCTGCTTCGGATGTTTTTAGGACTTATTGTAGATGCCGATGAAGGTTACGTTCATCCCGTAGCGACCGCGGGAGTTTTCTTCGTGAAGCTCCATCTGCCCGTTTTTGAATCTCAGGCGAATCCGGTAGCTGCCATTTTCCGAATACTCACAACCTTCGATTATGCCGGCATCGTCGACCTGTCCGGCAATCCCGAGTTCGCCCATGTTGGGACCATAATCTCGGTGCGCACCCCAAACGGCGAACCCGGATATATAGTATCGGGGACGTTGTTCCGTTCCATCAGGTATAGGCGTTAAATTCACTTCAGCGCTGTCCGATCCGGTTCCCGTGCGGACGTAAGTTCCCGCATAGGGATCAGTGGCTGGTAGCGCGAGAGACCCAAAGTGGACGGGTATGTTGAGGGCCTTCTCGACGTGATCGTATAGCTCGTGTCGATAGGATAAGATCTCGTGCGCAGTGAAGTTTTTCCGCTGACTGGATCGGCTATCGTACTCGTCATGATGATTTAAACAGAGAAAGGCCAGGTTTTCTTCGCGGTTATTTGTGTTGTCTCGGTCAATGTGTGCAATCTGACCCGATTTGAGATCGAAATCACGATTGATCGCAAAGCAGATGCAGCACCGACGCCTCGATCTTATCAATACGGATGTCTCGGTGGTTTTGGACAAAGCAGCCCGCGCCAAATTCTTCATCTCCATTTTTGCATGGCTGTGTCAGAAGAGTAGGTTCGGCCTTACCCTACAGTCACTTGCTGCTGACCGTTAGCGGTGAAGACGTGAAGGCATTCTATTCGATCAGCCCCCGCCCGTCCCATCCTCATGCGCAAACTCCGGCACCAACGCCCCCAGCCGCGCCAGCGCCGCCTTGCCATCCCCCGCCCCGGCCAGCGCCGCGATCTCGTCGATCGCCTGGCCCATCACCGCCACATCCGTCGTCCGCGGCACCGCCACCAGCAGCCCGGCGAAATTCGTCGGCTGCGGCGGCTCCTGCCCGTGGAACAGTTCCTCGAATAGCTTCTCGCCCGGACGCAGCCCCGTGAAGCGGATCTCCACATCCTCCTCCGGCCGCAGCCCCGCCAGGCGGATCATGCGGCGCGCGAGGTCCACGATCTTCACCGGCTCGCCCATGTCGAGCACGAAGATCCCGCCCTCGCGCAGCTCCTTCGGCTGGTCGGCGCGGTCCGTCGCGCCCACCACGCTCGCCTGCAGCACCAGCCCTACGGCTTCGCGCACCGTCATGAAGTAGCGGCGCATATCCGGGTGGGTCACGGTCAGCGGCCCGCCGCGCTCCAATTGCCGGCGGAACAGCGGCACCACGGACCCGGTGGAGCCCAGCACATTGCCGAAGCGCACCGTCACCAGCCGCATCCCCACCCCGGTCGCCCGCGCGGTCCGGTCCAGCGCCTGGCAGTACATTTCCGCCAAACGCTTCGAGGCACCCATCACGCTGGTCGGGTTCACCGCCTTGTCGGTCGAGATGAACACCATCAGCGCACACCCCGCCGCCCGCGCCGCATCCGCCACCACGCGGGTGCCGGCGGCGTTGGTCAGCAGGCCTTCCATCGGGTCGTTCTCGACCATCGGCACATGTTTCAGCGCGGCCGCATGGAACACCAGCTCCGGCTTGATCTCGGCGAACAGTCGCCCGATCCGCTCGGCATCGCGCACATCCGCCAGCACGGCGCGGCGCGGCACATCCGGGTTCCGCTCCCGCAGCTCCAGGTCGATTTCGTACAGCACGTACTCGCCGTGATCGAGCAGCGTCAGGCTGGCCGGGCCGAGCGCCGCCACCTGCCGCGCCAGCTCCCCGCCAATGGTCCCGCCCGCGCCCGTCACCAGCACGCGCTTGCCCTGCACCAGCCGGGCCATCCCCTCCCGGTCCAGCGGCACCTGCGGGCGGTCCAGCAGATCCTCGATCTCCACTGGACGCAGCCGCACGCGCTGCTCAGGCTCCGCCCGTTCGCCCGGCCGGCGGCTGGCCGGACCCAGCGCCGTCACCCGCGGCGCGCGCTTCACCGGCACGCCGTGGCGATCCGCCGCATCCAGTAGCCTCTGCAGCGCCGCGCCCTGCATGTCGGGCGAGGCCAGGATGATCTGCGCCGGCAGCCGCCCATCCTCCCGCAGCCCATCCAGCACGCCCGCCGCATCCTCCACCGTGCCGAGGATCGGCAGCCCATGGATGCGCCGGCCGAGCTGCCGCGCCCTCTGAGACAATATTCCCACCACCCGGTAGGCCGGGCTGCGTTCCTGGGCCAGCGCGCGGATGAACAGATCCGCCCCATCCCCCGCGCCCACCAGCAGGGCGGGCTGCGCCGGGGTCTCGCTCAGCGGTCCGGCGCGCCCGGCATGCTGCAACCGCGCGGCAATCCGCGGCGCGGCCAGCAGGGCCGCCAGCACCAGCGCATGGATCACCGGAAACCCGATATTCCGCGGATGCCAGGCGTCGATCAGGTACAGCCCCATCCAGAACAGCACCGCGCCGCCCAGCGCGGCACCGGAACTCGCCAGCAATTCGGGCAGCGACGCAAAGCGCCAGTATTGCTGCGGCAGCCGCAGCGGCAGCCCGGCCATCAGCAGCGCGGCCACCGCCCCCGGCACGGCGCCGAGCCACCATAGCCCCGGTGGCCAGCTTCCCGGCATGGCGAGCCAGACCGCCGCCGGCAGGGCGAGTGCCGCCACCAGCGCGTCCAGCCCCAGATTGAGGAGAATTCGATCCCGCGCCGATGCCGCCATGCCGCCTCCATAGCCCTGCGGGCGCCTCCCCGGAAGGCGCAACGGTGGCGTTCGACGTCGCCCCCTGTTCGTGCCAATTTCCGGCCCACGGCAGAAGGCCGGCGGCAGAGGGGCATACAGGTGATGGCCGAAGGCAGGCTGGTGATCGGGACCAAGCGCTACTCCTCCTGGAGCCTGCGCGGCTGGCTCATGGTGCATCTGGCGCAGCTCGATGTGGAGGAGGAGGTCATCGCCCTGGCCGGCGGCGGCAACACCCAGGCCATCAAGGCCGTCTCCCCCAACGCCCTGGTGCCCTATCTGGAACATCGCGGCGCCCGCGTCTGGGAAAGCCTGGCGATCGCGGAATACTGTGCGGAGTTCAGGGCGGACCTCTGGCCGCGCGACCGCGCCGCGCGCGCCCATGCCCGCTCCATCGCGGCCGAGATGCATGCCGGCTTCCGCGGGCTGCGCATGGCGATGCCGATGAATCTCGGCCGCGATTTCGCCGGCCATGGCCGCAACAAGGACAGCCTGGCCGATATCGCCCGGATCGAGGCGATCTGGGCCGAGGCGCTGGGCCTCTATGGCGGCCCCTTCCTGATGGGCGGCGATTTCGGCCTGGTGGATGCCATGTATGCCCCCGTCGTCGCCCGCTTCCTGACCTGGAAGCCGGAGATCACGCCGCTCAGCCAGGCCTATTGCGACGCGGTCCGCGCCCATCCTTTGGTCGATCGCTGGTACCGGGAGGCTGCGGCCGAACCCGCGGAGTGGCTGCTGCCGAAATACGAGGACCCTGCCCTGTGAGTGTCGCGACAACCCTGGACCATGCCGGCCTCTGCACCGCCGATCTGCCGGCGCTGACCGCCGCCTGGGAACGCATGGGCTTCGCCCTGTCCCCCTTCGCCCGCCAATCCGGCAAGCGCACCCCGGATGGCGCGGTGGAGGCCTATGGCACCGGCAATCGCTGCGCCTTCCTGGAACATGGCTATATCGAGCTGCTCGGCCTGGTCGAGCCCGGCCTGTTCTCGAACGGGCTGGACGGCTTCCTGGCGCGCTATACCGGCGCGCATATCCTGGCCTTCGGCATCCAGGATGCGGAGGGCAATCTGGAACGCCTGCGCCGTGGCGGCCTGGCGATTCCCGGCGTGTCCTGGCTGCAGCGCCCGGTCGAGGAGGGCGGCCCGATCGCCCGCTTCGCCCGGCTGCCCTTCCCGGATGCGCCGGAGGGCCGCATGCAGCTCATCCAGCATCTCACGCCCGAGCTGGTCTGGGACCGCCGCTGGATGGCGCATCGCAACGGCGCCGTATCCCTCGAGACCGCCATCCTGGCCGTCGCCGACCCGGCTGCCACCACCGCGCGCCTGTCGCAGCTCACCGGCCAGCCGGCGCGGCCGGACCCGCTGGCGGGCTTCGTGCTGGCCCTGCCGGGTGCTGCGGGTGGGGCCGGGCCGTTCTCGCCGGCCCTGGCGACGCATCTCCGCATCCTGCCGGAAGCCGCGCTCGGCCAGGTGCTGCCCGGCGTCACCGCGCCGGCGCTGCCCTTCATCGCCGGGCTGGTGATCCGCACGAAGGACCAGGGCCAGGCGGCCCGCGCCGTGCTGGCCGGCCTGCCGGTGGTGCAGGCGCCGGACGGCATCATGGTGCCGCCGGAGCACGCCGGCGGCGCCGCGGTGGTCTTCGCGTGACCACGCTTGCGGCCATCCGCCATTCGCTGCGCACCTATTACGGCCCCGGCCGGGCCGCGGCGCTGGATTCCTTCCACGCCCGCTTCCTCGGCCCCGGTGAGCTCGGTTTCGATATCGGCAGCCATGTCGGCGACCGAAGCGCGAGCTTCCTCCGCCTCGGCGCCCGAGCGCTCGCTGTGGAACCGCAGCCGCGCCTGGCCCGGCTGATCCGCCTGCTGCATGGCCGCACGCCCGGCTTCACGCTGGTTTCCACCCTGGTCGGCGCGGAGCCCGGCAGCGCAACCCTGCGCGTGAACTCCCAAAACCCCACCGTCGCCAGCGCCTCGCCCGATTTCATCGCCGCCGCCGCCGGTGCGGAGGGCTGGGAGGGTCAGGTCTGGGACACGGAGCTGACCCTGCCGGTCACCACGCTGGATGCGCTGGCCGCCGAGCATGGCGCGCCCGATTTCCTCAAGATCGATGTCGAGGGCTATGAGGCGGTGGCACTGTCCGGCCTCTCCCGCGCCCCGCGCAGCCTGTCCTTCGAATTCACCACCATCCAGAGGGAGGTTGCGGCGCAGTGCCTGGCGAAGCTGGCGACCCTCGGCTACCGGCACTTCAACGCCTGCCTGGGTGAGGGCATGTCCTTCGCCCATTCCGCCCCGCTATCCGCGGTCGCCATGTCCCAATGGATCGCCGCCCTGCCCCATGCCGCAAATTCCGGCGATGTCTATGCCAGCCAGGAGCCCGCGCGGCTGACCCCCTGATACCAAACCCGCGCCTCCGGCGCCGGCGCTTTGCCTGGCTCGCCGCATAAGCGGCCTTGGCCAGCGCCGCTGGCCGGCAGGCTGCGTCTCATGGGACTTGATATGAACCGATGCAACTCCATGCCCTGACCGAGCATCTGGCCTTCGCCACCGCGCTTGCCCTGCTCTCGGCCGCCGTGGTGCGACTGATGATTGCCTTCCCCATCCTCGACCAGCCGAATGCCCGCAGCGCGCACAGCAACCCGACGCCGCGCGGTGGCGGGCTGGGCGTGGTGGTGGCCTTCGTCGCCGGGATGCTGGTGCTGTTCCTCACCGCGCGCTTCGCCCGCATCGCGGATACGCAGTTCCTCGGCGTGATCCTGGCGGCGGTGGCGATCGCGGCGGTGGCGCTGGCCGATGATGTGCGGGCCCTCTCGGCCCGGCTGCGGCTGGCGGCGCAATGCGGCGCGGCGCTGGTGGTCGTGGGCAGCGGGCTGGTCGTCTCCCGCCTCGCCCTGCCCTACATCGGCGTGACGGATCTCGGCGTGCTCGGCGTGGTGCTGACGCTGATCTGGATCGTCGGCTGCACCAATGCGGTGAATTTCATGGATGGGCTGGACGGGCTGGTCGGCGGCACGCTGCTGCTGGCGGGGCTGGCGCTGGCGCTGGTGGCGGCCTTGCAGGGCGGCTGGTTCGTCTATGCCGCAGCCTTGTTCCTGGCGGCGGGTTTCGCGGGCTTCCTGCCCTTCAACCTGCATCCGGCGCGCATCTTCATGGGCGATGTCGGCAGCCAGTTCGCCGGCTTCATGTTTGCCACCCTGGCCGTCGTCGCATCACGCTTCGATGGCCAGCAGGTGTCCTTCCTGATCGTGCCGCTGCTGCTGTTCGGCCTGTTGTTCGATGCCGCCTTCACCCTGGCCCGGCGCGCGGTGATGCGCGAAAGGCTGACCGAGGGCCACCGCACCCATCTGTACCAGCTGGCGCAGCGGAGTGGCATGCCGACCCGCGCCGTGGCGGCCACCCATTGGGGTTTTGTCGTCTTCCATGCCGGGCTGGCGCTGGCCTTCCTGGCCATGAACCCCGCTGCCAAGCCGCTGGAGGTGCTGCCGGCGCTGGCGGTGCAGCTTGCCTGGCTTGCCTATGTGCTGCGGCGGATGCGCCGCGCCGGCCTCGGCTGGCGCTGAGTTACCCGCCGCAGCGGAACGGCACGAAACTGCTGGCGGTGCCGGCATTCATCGCGGCAATGGTCATCGCATCCGCCAGCGCCAATTCCTGCGGGGATCGCGGGCAGACCTCGATGCGGGCGCGACAGCCGGATTCCAGGAAAGCCGCGTGCCGGTCGAGGAATTCGGCACCCAGCCCCTCCCGCCCGAACATCGCCAGCGCCTGCGGCCACATGGCGGCGTAGCGGGCGCATTTCTCGGCGTTCCAGTCGCGGCTCGCCTGGCCCTGCGCCTGGGCGGCTGCGGGGGCGGGCGCGGCCAGCAGCAGCAGCAGCGCGAGTGCCGGCCTCACAACGCCTCCACCTCCAGCACCGCATCGCCCACCCATTGCCGGCTGCGCCGCACCGCACCGGTCGCGGCCTCCGCCTCGAAGCGGTTCTCGAAGGCGATGTCGGCGCCGGTGCAGGTTTCGGTCACCACCAGCCAGGCGCCTTCTGCCACCGCCGCCAGGCGGCAGGACAGTGCCACACCGAAGCGCAGCCCGGCGGCCTCACCCTCCGCGCCGCGCAGATCGATGCTGCGCCGCGTGGTGGCACTGCGCCCCAGCAGCGCGGCAGGGTCGGCCAGCGGGTCCGGCTGGTCCAGCCTGGTGGCGGCCAGGCCCGGGCCGAGGCCGGCGGTGGCGGTGATGCGCGGCCCTTCCGTGGCCAGCGCCGCGCCGCCCTCCGCCCGCCACAGCCGGCGTTCCCCGCTGGCCTGCACCAGCGTGAACAGGAAGGGACGCCGCGCGCCCGTGACGCGCAGCGCCGGCCCGTTCACGACCGGTGCGGCGGCCTGCACGGCTGCCTGATCCCCGCGCAGCACGGCTGCCTGGTCCCCGCGCAGCACAGCTGCCTGGTCCCCGCGCAGCACGGCTGCGACCGGCGTATCCCCGCAGCCGGCCAGGCCAAGCAGGGCCAGCGCCGCCAACAGGGTGTGCCGCTGCCTCATGCCGGGCGTGCGGATGGTCGCCATTGCAGGGACAGCAGCCCCACCGCCAGCGCCATGCCGACCAGATGCGGATAGGGCACCAGGCCGGGAAGCATCGCCTCCAGCAGCGCCGGGAACATCATCAGGATGCCGGCCACCGCCAGCGTCCAACGCTCCCAAGCCGCAAGGGCGTAGCGGAAGAAGCCCTGGCAGGCGATGGCCAGCGTGCCGAGCCCGATCACCGCCAGCATGAACTGCCAGGCCACATCGCCCCAGCCCATGTCGCCGCGGAATTGCAGCAGCAGCGCCACGCCCTGCGGGTCCGTCACGAAGACGAAGGGCATGACGAAGGCGGGCAGGGTGTATTTCCAGGCCTGGAAGGTGGTGCGGTAAGGCCCCGCGCCGGTGATCGCGGCGGCGGCGAAGGGCGACAGCGCGGTGGGCGGCGAAACCTCGCTCAGCACCGCGTAGTAGAACACGAACATATGCGCCGCGTAGTCCGGCACGCCGAGCTTGATCAGCGCCGGCGCGGCGACCACCGCGCAGATGATGTAGCTGGCCGTCACCGGCACCGCGAGGCCGACCACCCAGACGATCAGCGCCGTATAGATCGCCGTGATCACCAGCGACCCGCCCGCCGCCTGGATCGCGATGTCGGAGAATTTCAGCCCCAGCCCGGTCAGCGTGATGACGCCGACGATGATGCCCGCGCTGGCGCAGGTGGCCGCGATGCCCACGGATTGCACCGCGCCCGCCGCCAGCGCCGCGATCAGCTTGCGCGGCCACAGCGCCTGTTCCGGCCGCACGAAGGACAGCAGCACCGCGACGCCCATCGCGTAGAGCACCGACATGGTCGGCGAGTAGCCGATGACCATGAAGAAGATGATCGCGATCAGGGAGGAGAAGTGGAAACCGTATTTCCGCAGCATCACCGGAATCGGTTCGACCTTCAGCGCATCATCCGGCACCGCATTGCCGCTGGCCGCCAGCCGGCGCTGGTCCAGCTCCACCATGAACAGCAGGGACGCGTAGTAGAGGATGGTCGGGATGATCGCCATCGTGATGACTTCGAGATAGCCGATGTTCAGATACTCGGCGATCAGGAAGGCCGCTGCCCCGAGCACAGGGGGCGAGATGATGGCGCCCAGCCCGCCCGCGGCGAGCAAGCCACCCGCATCATCCGGCCGGTAGCCAACCTTCTTCATCATCGGCCAGGCCACGGTGCCGAGCGTGACGGTGGTGGCAACCCCCGACCCGGAAGGCCCGCCCAGCAGGAACGATGACAGCACCACGGTGCGGCCCGCGCTGGCCGCCTTGCCGCCGGTGGCGGCGAAGGAGAAGTCGACGAAGAACTTGCCCGCGCCGCTGGCCTGGAGGATGGCGCCATACATGGTGAACAGGATGATCAGCGTGGCGGAGACATCGACCGCGGAGCCGAAAATCCCCTCCAGCCCGATCGCCAGATGCGGGATCATCCGCTCGGAATCATAGCCCTGGTGCTGCCAGGGCGCGGGCAGCCAGTTGCCGTAGAAACCATAGAGCAGGAAGGCGATGGCGACGATCGGCATGACCGGCCCGGTGGCCCGTCGCGCCACTTCCAGCACCATCGCGACCAGCAGCCAGCCGACCACGATATCCATCGGCTCGGGGAAGATGGCACGATCCTGCAGATCGTCGCCGCCGCTGATCATGTACCAGATCACATAGATCGCGCCCGCCGCCAGCGCCCAGTCCCACGGCATCAGCCGGTGCCGGAAGCGGCGCGAGACCGGGAACAGCGTGAAGCCGATGACCATGGCGAAGCCGACATGGACGAAGCGCAGCGTCGTCGTCGGCACGATGTCCCACGCCGCCCACAGGTGGAACAGGCTCATCGCCAGCGCGATGGAAACGGCGGCGAGGCCCAGGATCCCGGTGAAGCGATTCTGGGCGCCCTCCTCCTCCTCGATCAGGGTTTCGAGGCGCGAGGCGGTGGCCTCGTCGAGGCTGCCGGGCGCAATCTCCGGCGGCAGGGCGGAATGGGTGCTCACGATGTCAGCTCCGGCAGCCCGGCCACGGGGGCAGGCGCCTCAAGGTCAGACCCGTCGGGACGGGGCCATGGGAAAAACGGGGGCGGCGCGCCTGGCCGCCCCCGTGCCGTGGATTGTGAAGCGCCGCGCCCTCAGGCCAGCGTCGCGCCCTGGCCCTTCCAGAAGGTCTCCGCCGCCGGATGCCACGGCACGCCGGCCGCGGCGGTCTTCTGCACGTCCAGCGTGAAGTCGCGCGCGGCGGAATGCACCTGCGCCCAATCCTGCCGGTTGCTCCACATCACCTCGAGGATCTTGCCGACCAGATCCGCCGGCATGTCCTCCCGCACGCCGACGATGTTGGCGACCGACATCTGCTTGTTCGGCGCCGTCTGGCCCGGATAGGCGCCGGCCGGAATCTCCTCGGGGAAGTAGACCGGGCCGTATTTCTCGACGATCGCCGGGATGAATTCATGGTGGTCGATCAGCACGAGCTGCACGCCCGGGGAGGCGCCGAGATCGGTGATCGCGCTGGTCGGAAAGCCGGAGACGAAGAAATACGCATCCAGCTTGCCATCCTTGATGGCGTTGGTGCTCTCGGCCGGGGACAGACGCTCCCGCCCACGGAAATCCTTCTCGCGGTCCAGCCCGGCGGCCTCGATCAGCCGCAGCGCCATCACTTCGGTGGCGGAGCCGGGCGCGCCGGTGGAAATGCGCCGCCCCTTCAGATCGGCCATCTTCGTGATGCCGGTGGAGCCGACGGTCACCACCTGCATGCGATTGGTGTAGAGCACCGCGATGGCGCGCACCGGCACCGGGCGGCCACGGAAACGGTCATTGCCGCGCACCGCATCCACCGCGGCATCGACCTGGGTGATCACCATGCCGACGCGGTTGGCGCCCAGAAGCTGAAGGTTGGCGACAGAGCCACCGGTCACCTCCACCGTGGCGGACATGCCGGGAATGCTGCGGGACATGTAGTTCGCGAGCGCACCGCCGAGCGGATAATACACGCCGCCCGTGGTGCCCGTGGCGATGGCGATCTGCATGGCGGGTTGCGCGCGGGCCAGGCCAGGCAGCGCAAGTGCTGCGGCGCCGGCCGCAAATAGCCGGCGACCTAAATTAATGTTCATCTTTCCAGGCTCCCTTAGTTTCTTCTGCGGTAATGATTACAGGCCGCCCCCCCCTTGGGAAGAGTCCAGATTTGACCTGGATCAAGACAGCAACCGCGGGGTGTGCCTAACCTGTGCACATCGGCCCACGAGAAGCCGTCCGTGAACGGCGCCGCCGGCGGCCGATGGAAGCACAGGAGCCACGCCATGCCCCGCTTGTCCGCCCGCGATCTGATGACCACCGAGGTGGTGACGGTGCCGCCCGCCACGCCCGTCCTCTCCATCGCCCGCCTGCTGGCGGAACGCGGGATCTCGGCGGTGCCGGTGCTGGATGGCAGTGGCAAGCTGCTCGGCATCGTCACCGAAGCCGACCTGATCCGTCGTCTGGCCGGGGAGGCGGACCACCCGACCTCCTGGCTCGGCAGCCTGTTCGCCAATGCCGAACGGGATGCAGCGCGCTACGCACGCACCCATGGCGCCACCGCCGCCGATCTGATGAGCACCGAGCTTGCCAGCGTCGAGCCCAGCACGCCGGCCGCCGAGGTCGCGCACATGATGGAAGAGCGCAACATCCGCCGCGTGCTGGTGGTGCAGGAAGGCCGCCTGCTCGGCCTCGTCTCCCGCGCCGATCTGCTGCGCGCGCTGGTGGCGCCGAAGCAGGAGCCGCTGGAACTGTCCGATGACCGCATCCGCAGCGCGGTGCTGGCGGCCATCCGCAAGCAGCCCTGGGCGGATACCTTCTACACGCTGGTCGATGTGAAGGACGGCGTGGTGGAGCTGAACGGCTTCAGCCGCAGCCCGGAAGTGCAGCGCGCGCTCCGCGTGCTGGCGGAGAATGTGCCAGGGGTGAAGGGCGTGGAGGACCGCAGCACGCCGATGCCCGCCTATCTCTACGCGGCGGGGTAGATCAGCGTCTGCCCGAAACCCGGCACGCGGAAGGCCTGCTGCGCCACGCCGTGCCGGGCCTTCGCGGCCTCCAGCAGTTCCGCCGGTTCGTCGATCGGCTCGTCGGTCAGGCGGAAGAATGTCCCAAAGTGCATCGCCAGGCTGGCCCGCGCGCCACAGGCGATGTGCGCCTGCACCGCCTCATCCGGGTCCATGTGCTGCGTCTGCATGAACCAGCGCGGCGCATAGGCGCCGACCGGGATCAGTGCGAGGTCGATGCGCCCGAAGCGACGCCCGATTTCCGCCGGATGCGGGCACCAGCCGGTGTCACCCATGAAATACACCGTCGCGCCATCCGGCGCCTGGATGACGAAGCCGCCCCACAGCGCGCGGTTGCGGTCGAAGGGCGTGCGGGCGGAAAAATGCTGTGCGGGCACGTAGGTGACACGCAGGCCCGCGACCGCCACGCGGTCCCACCAATCCATCTCGCGCGGCGCGCGCAGCCCGGCCTTCGCCAGCAGGCGGCCGGTGCCGAGCGAGGTCAGCGCGGGCGGCGCCCAGCGCGCCTGCACCTGCCGCAGCGTCGCCAGGTCGCAATGGTCGTAGTGGTTGTGGCTCACCAGCAGCAGGTCCGCGCCCGGCAGCGCCTCCAGCCTCTGCCCCGGCGCACGCACGCGCTTCGGCCCGGCGAAGGGCAAGGGGCTGGCGCGGGGCGACCAGACCGGGTCGATCAGCACGGCCACGCCGCCGATCTGCACCAGCCAGCTCGCATGGCCGATGAAGGTGGCGCCGATCTGGCCCGCCATCAGGCGCGGTGGCGGCGGCTGCGGCGGGTCCTCCACCCACACCGGCCAGGGCGCCACCTGGCGCTCGCGAAACCAGCGCCACACATCGCGCGGGCCGTGATCCACATCGCTGTGCAGGTTGACGTAGCGCCCCCTCACGCGGCGGGAGGCGAAATCGCTCACCGGCGGTCCTTGACCGTGGTGAGGATCGCCGCGCCGATGCCGAGGAACACCAGCACCGTCGCCATGCCCAGGCGCTGGCTGCCGGTGGCGGTGGTGACGGCGGCGAGCGCCGCCGGGCCCATGAAGCCGGTGATGCGGCCGGACAGCGCGTAGAGGCCGAAATGCGCCGAGACCTCATCCGGCGGGGCCAGCCGCGCCATGAAGCTGCGGCTGGCCGCCTGGGCCGGGCCGAAGAACAGGCCGAGCGACAGCGCCAGGATCCAGAACCACATCTCCGTCGTCGCCAGCAGCAGCCCGGCGCCGAGCACCACCAGCGCCATCAGCGCGCCCAGCACCATGCGGCGCGAGCCGACGCGGTCCTCGATCAGGGCAAAGCCCGCGGCGCCCAGCCCCGCCGTGACATTCATGGCGATGCCGAAGATCAGGATGCGGTCGATCCCCATGCCGAAGACACCCGCGGCATAGATCGCGCCGAAGGCGAACAGCGTGTTCAGCCCATCCGTGTAGAACAGCCGCGCCAGCATGAAGCGGGCGAGGTCCGGGTTGCGCGGCAGGGTGCGGATCAGCGCCGCGATCTCCCCGAGGCCGCGGGAGGCTGCCTCCGCCCAGCTCGGCCGTGGCCCAGCCGGGTCCGGCAGCGCCACCAGCACCGGCCAGCCGAACACCAGCAGCCAGAGGGCGACCAGCAGTGCGGTGGCGCGCACATGCTCCGCCGCCCCCCGGTCCAGCCCGAACAGCGCCGGGTCCGGCTGGATCAGCAGCAGCAGCGCGATAGCGAGGCAGACCAGCCCGCCCGCATAGCCCAACCCCCAGCCGAAGCCGGAGACGCGGCCAAGCCGCCCAGGCGGCGCCACGCTGGGCAGCATCGAATTGTAGAAGACGGTGCCGATCTCGAAGCACACCGTGGCGATGCCGACGCAGACCAGCGCGTACAGCGCCCAATCCGGGCTGGGCTGGGCGAACCAGATCATGCCGGTCGAAATTGCCGTCAGCACAGTGAAGATGCCGAGCATCAGCCGCCGCCGCCCGCCTGCATCCGCCACCGCACCCAGCACCGGCGACAGCAGCGCCACGGCGAGACCGGCCGCCGATTGCATCCACCCCCATTGCGCCTGCCCCGTCACCTGGTCCGCGGCGATGCCGCTGGCGAAATAGGCGGCGATGACGAAGGTGGAGACAACGGTGGGAAAGGTGCTGTTCGCCCAGTCATACAGGGCCCACGCCCATGCTTTCCGGCTCATGCCGTCTTCCGGAAGCCGAGCGTCATGGCCGTATCCATCCAATGCGCGTGATACCCGTTCCTATCCCAGTTCCCGTTGTTGGAACCAGAGGTGCTGGGCAGCACGAAGATGGGCGGGAAGCCGGCCGGCCGCAGCGCATCATCCAGCCGCCCGAAGGGCAATAGCTTCAGCCCCAGGGCGAGGGCCGCCGTGCGCCCGCTGGTGAAGGCCAGCGCCTGCGGCTGCGCGGCGCGGATGGCCTGCGCCAGCCGGTCCCGGTCCGCCTGCGTCACCCGCACCAGCCGGTCGACGCCGGATTGCGTCTTGGCGAGGTCGGTCAGCCCGATGCCGAAGCCGGGCAATTCGGTGAATTGCTCCGGCCGCAGACGGTGCGGCGTGAAGCCGGCCTCCTGCAGCATGCGCCAGAAGCGGTTGCCCGGCGCGGCGTAGTAGGCGCCGCGCCGCGCCGATTCCGGCCCCGCCGCCATGCCGCAGAACACCAGGCGCAGCCCTGGCGGCAGCAGGTCCGGCAGGATGTCACGGCTCATGCGAGGGCGGAGATCGCCCGCGTCGCCACGCCGATCGCCACCAGGTCGCCGGCCCGCGCCGCCTCCCGCGCCAGCTGCGTGGCCTCCGCCGCCCGGGCCGGGTCGCCCTGCCCGGCCAGCCTGGCGCGGGCCAGCCGCGCCTGCACCGCGCCGAGATCGGCCAGCGCCTCCGCCTGCGCACGCGCGGCAAAGGTGCCGGTGACGCGCGCGGATTCCGCGGCTTCGCGCAGCGCATCCAGGCAGAAGGCCTCGCCCACCGCGCGCCAGGCCTGCGCGGCCTTGGCGGGGTCCGCGCCACTATCCTGCGCCAGCCGCACGACGGACGGTGCGGCGGCGAGCCGTGCGCCGCCGCCGGCCAGCGCGGCGAGTTCCGCCGGCAGCCCGGCCTCCACCAGCCGCGTCGCTTCCTCGCCGGGGTGCGCTTCCTCCGCCGCGACCAGGGCGGCGACGCCGGGGGCCAGGGCCTCCAGCGTGGCGTCCAGCGGCGCCGCGCCGTGTTCCAGCATCACCTTGCGCGTCGCCACTTCCAGCAGCCGGCGCAGCGCGGCCTGCACGTCCAGCCGCAGCGCCGGCGGCACCTGCGCCGCATCGGCCGCTGCTGCCGCAGCTTCCAGCCCGAACAGGGCGCTGGCGAGCCAGGCGGCGCGCGCCACCTCCGCGCCCGGCGTATCAGCACCCGCGAGGCGGCCGAGCGCCGCGGTGCCGAGGTGGTTGGCCACGAGGTTGGCCAGGGCGGTCGCCACCAATTCGCGCTTCAAGCGGTGGCGCGGGATGAGGTCGCCAAAGCGGTCCTGCAGCGCCTGCGGGAAGTAGCCGCGCAGCAGGGGGGCGAGGGCGGGCTCATCCGGCAGGTCACTGCCCTCGATCGCCTCCGTCAGCCAGAGCTTCGCGGGTGGCAACAGGGAGGCAAGCTCGGGCCGCGTCAGCCCCTGCCCCGCCGCCGCGCGGGCGCGCAGCAGCGTGGCATCCGGCAGCCCGGCCACGGCACGGTCCAGCACCCCCTCCGCTTCCAGCCGCGCCATCAGCGCGGCATGCGCGGCCAGATCCTCCGCCGCCGTGCGGCTCTCCAGGCTGATGGCGATGGATTGCGCGTGGTTGTCGGCCAGCACCAGGCGGCCGACTTCCTCCGTCATCTCGCCCAGCAGCACGTCGCGCTGGCGGCGGGTGAGGGCACCCTCGCGTTCCGCCTCGGTCAGCAGGATCTTGATGTTCACCTCATGGTCGGAGGTGCTGACACCGGCGGAATTGTCCAGCGCATCGGTGTTCAGCCGCACGCCGTGCTGCGCGGCCTCGATGCGCCCGGCCTGGGTGATGCCGAGATTGGCGCCCTCGCCCAGCACCTTGCAGCGCAGCGCCGCGCCATCGACGCGGATCGCATCATTGGCGCGATCGCCGGCTTCCGCCTGGCTCTCGCCGCTGCCCTTCACATAGGTGCCGATGCCGCCGAAATACAGCAGATCGACATCCAGCTTCAGGATGGCGCGCATGATCTCGGCCGGCTCCGCGCGATCCTGCGCGAGTCCGAGCAGCGCCTGCGCTTCCGGCGACAGCGGCAGCGTCTTCGAGTTGCGCGGCAGCACCGCGCCGCCGGGCGAGAGCAGCCGCACATCGTAATCCGCCCAGGACGAACGCGGCAGCGCGAACAGCCGCGCGCGCTCCGCAAAGGCCGCTTCCGCATCCGGCTGCGGGTCGAGGAAGATGTGCCGGTGATCGAAGGCGGCGACGAGCTTCGTGCGCTTCGAGATCAGCAGGCCATTGCCGAACACGTCGCCCGACATGTCGCCGACGCCGGCGCAGGTGAAATCCGCTTCCTGCACGCCCTGGCCGCGCAATTCGGCGAAATGCCGGTCGATCATCACCCAGGCGCCACGCGCGGTGATGCCCATGCCCTTGTGGTCATAGCCGGCGGACCCGCCGCTGGCGAAGGCATCGCCGAGCCAGAAGCCGTATTCGGCGGACAGCCCGTTGGCGATGTCGCTGAAGGTCGCCGTGCCCTTGTCGGCGGCCGCGACGATATAGGCGTCGTCGCCATCCCGCCGCACGATGCCTTCCGCTGTCACCACGCCGCCCGATTCCGAGAAGTTGTCGGTCAGGTCGAGCATCGCGCGCACCAGCGTCTTGTAGGCGGCGATACCCTCCGCCTGGAACGCCTCGCGGTCCGAAGACGGCGGCGGATGCTTCAGCACGAAGCCGCCCTTGGCGCCGGTCGGCACGATGACGACGTTCTTCAGCCGCTGCGCCTTCATCAGCCCGAGCACTTCCGTGCGGAAATCCTCACGCCGGTCGGACCAGCGGATGCCGCCGCGCGCCACCGGCCCGGCGCGCAGATGGCAGCCTTCCATGCGCGGGGAATGCACGAAGATCTCGCGCCAGGGCCGCGGCAGCGGCATGTCGCCGGCCAGCGCCGAATCCACCTTGATGGCGAGGTAGGGCTTCGATTGATAGAAGTTCGTCCGCAGGATGGCGTCCAGCAGCAGCCGCAGGCGGGACAGGATGCGGTCCTCATCCGGGCTGACCACGGCATCGAGCAGCGTGGTCCAGCGCGCCAGCAGCGGTGCCTCGTCCCGATCGCCGCGCGCCGGGTCGAAGCGCGTTTCGAACAGGTCGATCAGCAGGCGCGCCGCCTTCGGGTTCGCGGCCAGCGCATCCTCCACGCTGGCCTGCGCGAAGGGGAAGCCCACCTGCTTCAGCCAGCGGTACATCGTCCGCAGCAGCCAGGACTGCTTCCAGGACAGGCCGGCCCGCAGCACCAGGCGGTTGAAGCCATCGGCCTCCGCCGCGCCATCCAGCAGGGCGGACAGCGCGCCGAGGATCTCGGGGAAATTCGCCTCCGCCACATCGGCGCCGGCTTCCAGCTGGAACACATGCAGCACCACTTCCGGCGCCTCATGCGGCGTCAGGCGATAGGGCTGTTCTTCGATCGCGCGCAGATCCAGGCTCTCGAACAGCGGCAGCGCATCGGCCAGCGCCAGGGGGCGGCCGGGGCTGGCCAGGCGCAGCGTCAGCCGGCGCGGGCCGCAGCCGGGCATGCGCGTCAGTGTCGCGCGCGGGCGGCCCTGCTCCAGCGCCAGCTCCGCGAGGTCCAGATCCGCCACCGCCTGGGACGCGGTTTCCTGGTCCTGGTAGGCGCGCGGAAAGGCATGGCGCCAGCGGCCGAGGCTGGTCGCCGCCGAGGCGCCGAATTCCTCGGCCAGCGCTTCCTCCAGCCGTTCGGCGAAGCTGCGCGCCACCTGCGCCACGGCGGCTTCCAGCGCCGCATCATCCACATCCGGCACAGCGCCGGGGCGGGTGCCGATCACGTAGTGCACGCGGGCCAGCGGCGCATCGCCCATCAGCGTGTACCAGGCGGAAAGCCGGCCGTTGAACGCCTCCGCCAGCAGATGCCCGACGCGCTGGCGCAGCGTGGTGTCGAAGGTGTCGCGCGGCAGCCAGGCGATGGCGGCGACGAAACGCTCGAAGGGATCGTGGCGCAGGGCCAGCGCGGCGCGCGGGCGGATGGCGAGGTCCAGCGCGCGCCGGGCACCGGCCAGGATCGCATCCTCCGGCGCCTGGAACAGCTCATCCCGCGGCCAGGTATCCAGGATGTTGCGCAGCGCGCGGCCATCATGGCTTTCGGGGTCGACCCCGGCCAGGGCCAGGACGCGCAGCACCTTGTCCCGTAGCAGCGGGATGGCGCGCGGGTTGCGGTTGTAGGCATCCGCCGCGAACAGGCCGAGGAACAGGCGCAGCCCGGTGATGCGGCCCGCTTCGTCGCGGATGCGCGTCATCACCACATCGGCATGCTGCGGGCGGTGAACCGTGGCGCGCATATTGGCCTTGGCGACCACCACGGCTTCCATCCGCTCGAAGGTCGCGCGCACGGCATCGGGCACCGCGGCCAGGTCGCGCAGCGCATCGAACACCGGCAGCGTCTCGTCGCGCAGCATGCCGAGGTTTTCCTCCGCTGCCACCGTCAGCGTCCCGGCTTCATCCACCATCAGCCGGCGATGGCCGAGCAGCACGAAATTATCCTCGGCCATCCAGCGCAGGAAATCGCCGGCGGCGCCGCCCTCGGTCTGCACCTCCCGCTCCGCCGCCGTGAGCCGTGCCAGCATGGCGGAGAAATCCCCGACCGCGAGGCGCACATCGCCCATGGCGCGCCGCAGCGCGGCCTCCACCGCCGGCCAATCGGCCGGCCCGGCGCCGGCGAGCGTCAGCGTCGCCCCGGCCGCGAGCGAGATGCGCATCATGCTCTCGCGCACGGAGGCGCCATCGCCGATCGCCACCAGCCGGCCTTCGGCGTCGCGCTTCACCGGGACGACCGGGTGCAGCAACTGGCGCACCACGCGGCCGGAGACGGTCAGCGCGGCGAGCGCGCTGTCCACCAGGAAGGGCATGTCATCCGTGACGATCTCGGCCACCGCCACGGCGCCGCGGCCGGGGCCGGGCGGCAGCACGCGCAGCCGCGTCTCGCGCGGCCGGCGCTCCGCGGCGAAGGCGAACAGGCTGGCGGCGGCCTCGGCCAGCGCCTCGGGGGGGGTGGCCGCGAGCTCGGCGGTCGGCACGGCGGCATGCAGGCGGCGCAGCAGCTCGGCCGCCGCCGGGGGCAGGGCGGGGGCGAGGCGGGCCAGCGCGGCAGTGGCGGCCGCCAGCACCTGCGGCCGGACGCCGTCCCCCGCCCCGGCATGTGGCTTCGGGGCGATTGGCAGATCGGTCATGGGCTGGCTCCTCCTGTCCCGGAAGCTGGCCCTTTGGCCGGTCGGCCGCAAGCCGGGCAAGTCCTGGTGCAACTTGCCACCTTTCCGGGCTATTCTGTTCCGATGATCGACAGCCTCGCCGCCCTTCTCGCCCCCGTCACGCCCGAGCGTTTCCTCGCGGAGCACCTGGACCGCCAGCCGCTGCATATCCGCGGCACGCCGGCGAAGTTCGCGGATGTGCTGTCCTGGCGACAGATCAACCGGCTGCTGGACATGACGCATATCTGGACCAGCACCAGCCTGAAGCTGGTGATGGACAGTGCCGCGGTGCCGGCGGAGCAGTTCTGCACCCGCGCCACCAGCCGCGATGGCGCGCCGGTGCTGCAGCCGGATGCGAAGCTGGTGCAGGGCTGGATCGCCAAGGGCGCCAGCGTGGTGATGAACGACGTGGACAGCCTGAGCCCCGGCCTCGCCAGCGTATCCAATGCGCTGGAGGGTGCCGGGTTCGGCAAGGTCCAGGCCAACGTTTACATCAGCTGGCAGAGCCACAAGGCCTTCCACACCCATTACGACACGCATGACGTCTGGGCCGTGCAGGTCGAGGGCGAAAAGATCTGGAACATCTGGGAAGGCCGGGCCGACTACCCGATTCCCCACCCCGCCTTCCGCGGCCAGCCGCAGGCGCATCACGACCAGGCGCGCGGCAAGCTGCGCGGCACCGTGCACATGCAGCCCGGCGACCTGCTGTATCTGCCGCGCGGCTGGTATCACGATGCGCTGGCGGAGGCCTCGGCCAGCGTGCATGTCGCCTATGGCGTGCATGCGCCGCTGGGGATGGACCTGATGAACATCCTGTCCGAGCGGATTCTCTACGACCCCGAATTCCGCAAGCCACTGCCGCGGCAGGATGGATCGAACCCCGCGAAATTCGCCCTGACGCAGCGCGCCGGCCTGCTCGGCCAGAGACTGTCGGAGCTGTGCCGCGACCCGAAGGTGATGGAGGTGCTGGCGCAGTTCGTCGGCAACTACCGCTACAGCCGCGGTGGGTATGACATGCTGGCCGCGCGCGGCCTCTCCGCACCGGCGGCGGCCAGTGGCGGCGACGCGCCCGCCTTCCGCATCCTGGCCGCCGGCGCCAAGCCGGTGCGGCGCGGCGCGGAATGGGTGGTGAAGGGGCCGCAGGGCGTGGTGGTGGTCACCCCGCCGGAAGCCGAGGCCGCCGCCTGGCTGCTGGCGCGGCCGGATGTGACGCTGCCGGAACTCGCCGCTGCCGCGCCCGCCGTGGATGCCGCCGGCCTGCTCGCCCGGCTGGCCGCGGCCGGCCTGCTGGTGGCGGCGGCATGAGGGCCGCGCTGGCTGGCCTGGCCTGCCTGCTGCTGGCCGCCCCGGCGGCGGCACAGGTGCGGCCCTTCAACTGCATCGGCGCGGAGCAGCTGGAGGATGACGTCATCGCGGTGCCCTTCGCCCGCAACAGCTCGACCCTCGGCCCGGCCGGGCGCAGCGCGGTTGCCACGGCGGCGGCGCTGCTGCGGGAGGACCCGGGGCGGTTGATCTGCGTGCTGGGCCATGCGGATCGCAGCGTCGGCGCCGAGACCAGCACGCAGATCGCGGCACGGCGGGCACGCGCCGTGTCCCTCGCGCTGGCGGAGCTTGGGGTGGAGCGGGACCGGGTGCGGGCGGAAGCGCGCGTCGGTGCCTTCAGCGGCCGGGTGGATGAGCCGGGCGCGCGGGCGGTGACCATCGTGCTGCTGCCCACCGCACGGGCCGAGCCCTGACCAGGCCGGGCGCCGCCTGGCAGCGGGCGCAGGAAATCGGCCGGCGGGTCAATTCGCGCGGCTGAGGATCGCGATGTCTGCGAATCATTCGCAGAGAAATGGCGCTGATCCGGATTTCTGTGAAACATACGGAAATTCTTCATCCTGCGGCCTGTAACATTGTCCCGGCCTGGGCCAGACTGGCCCGAGACGAGGCGACGCCGCCTCGTGCCTGGATGAGGAAACACACCGGTGAACGAAGAGTCGGAAGGCAAGCCGCCGCAGCCAAACCGCCGGCTGTTCGTTCTGCGCCTGGCCGCCATGGTCGGCGTGCTGCCCGCAGCGGCCTGCGTGCCGCAGCAGGGGCCGGTCTATTACGCGCCACCGCCGCCGCGGCAGGTCGTCCGCGGCAGCGGAATCAGCGACAGTGACCCGAACGACCCGGCAGGAAGGGGCCGCGGCGGGCATCGCGGCAGTGGCGTCACCGACAGCGACCCGAATGATTCCGTGGGCTATGGCCGCGGGGGCTATCGCCGCAGCACCGGCACCTCCGACAGTGACCCGAATGATCCGCCCGGGCGTGGCCGCGGCGTGGTCTATCGCGGCACCGGCATCACCGATAGCGATCCCTCCGACGGTCCGGGCCGCGGCCGTGGCGGCTCTCGCGTCTATCGCCGCAGCAGCGGACTGACGGATAGCGACCCGTCGGACGGTGCTGGCCGCGGCCGGCGCGGCTACTGAACAACGGCATGAGCGGTTCCACCTTGGCCGAGGCGGCCTGGCGCCTCGCCTTCGGCAGCCTGCCGATGGAAGACGGGCTGGCGCTGCGCGAAAGCCCGGATTGGCGGCACTTTCCGGGCCATGATCCGGACCGCTACCGCCACCTGATCTCGATCGCGGAGATCGATGCCTTCCTGGCAACGGATGCCGCCGCCCGCCCGCGCATCTCCATGGCCGATAGCAGCCGCAAGGGCAGCGCCGCGGTGCCGGAGGAAGACTACGCCTTCCCCGATGGCGGCCTGGATCTGCCCGGCCTGTTCGCCTGCTTCGATGCCGGGGCGACGCTGGTCGTCTCCCAGTTCAACCAGATGCACGCGCCGCTGGCGCGCTTCTGCCGGGGGCTGGAGCAGGTCTATCTGCACGCCGTTCAGGCCAACATCTACCTGACCCCGCCCGGCGCGCAGGGCTTCCGCATGCACTACGACACGCATGACGTGCTGGTGCTGCAGGTGGAGGGCGAGAAGGCGTGGCGCATCTGGCCCGGCCAGCCCTTCCCCAACCCGACCCGCCGCACCCCCTGGCCCGGCGGCATCGAACCGCTGGCGGAGGCGGAGACCATCACGCTGCGCCCCGGCGATGCGCTGTATGTGCCGCGCGGCGTGCTGCATGATGCGGCGACGCAGGATGGCGAACCCTCGCTGCACGTCACCATCGGCTTCATGGAGCCCTCCTTCGCCGAGGTGCTGCGGATGGCGGTGGATCTGCTGGAGGAATCGGAGCCCGCGCTGCGCGCCACCTTCCCCACCTGGCGCCTCGCGGACGGCCCCGGCGCGCTGGCCGCCCTTGCGCAGCCCCTGGCCGCGAAGCTGGCCGAACCGGCCGCGCTGGACCGCGTCGCGCTGGCGCTGCTGGACCGGCTGGCGGCGGACCAGCCCGCGCTGCTCGCCCGTGGCCTGTTTCCGAAGCAGCCCGAGGCCGGCACGAAGCTGCACCTCGCCCCCGGCGTGCTGCATGCGCTGGTGCCGGAGCCTTCCGGCGAGGGCGCCTCGCTGCGCTGGGCCGGGGCGCCGCTGGCGCTGACCAGCCAGGAAGCCGGCTGGGTCGCGCGGCTGGCCGATGGCGCGACACCGGCCGAACTCGGCGAGGACAGCCTGGGCTTCTGCCGCAAGCTGCGCCGGCTGGGGTTGCTGGCGGAGGCTTGAGTCCTACTCCGCCGCCGCGACCGCCCCGCGCGGAGGCGGCGCGGCCCACAACTCCGGCGCCAGCTCCTCCTTCCGATCCGGGAAGGCCAGCGCGCACAGGAAGGTCACCGCCGCGAAGACGGCGAGCACCAGCAGCACGCTGCCCAGGCCCCCCGCCGTGGCGTGCAGCCAGGCGATGAAGGGGCTGGCCGCCGCGGCACCCAGGAACCCCACGAAGAAGCGAATCGAATAAAGCTTCGCCCGCAGCGCCGGCGCCACGTAGCGCGCCGTCATCGTCTCATTCACCGTCACCTGGCCGAAGATCGCCGCCGCGATCAGCCCCGCCACAGGCAGCACCATCCAGCCCTGTAGCTGCGACAACAGAAGAAAACCGGGCATCTGGATGCAGGCCAGCGGCAGGAAGACGCGGCGCAGGGTGTTGCGGTCGATCAGCCGTCCCACGGTGAATTGCGTCAGCCCGCCGCAGATCGTCACCAGAAAGGCCAGAAGGCCCACCACCGGCAGCAGATCCGGGCTGTTCGCCAGGCGCTCCGCCATCAGCTTCGGCAGCAGCAGGGTGAAGGCGTTGAAGATGAAGCCGGAGATGGTGGCCAGCGTCAGCAGCACCACAACGGCGCGCCGCACCACGGCGCCGGGGATTTCCGGGAAGGGTTTGCCGGCCGCCTTGTTCTTGGCCACATCCTCCGGCCCTTCCCGCAGATACAGCAGCCCGATGCCGATGCTGAGCAGGCCGGGGATGGCAAAGGCCCAGCGCCAGCCGAACCAGGCGGCGACGAAGGCCGTCACCACCGGCGCCAGCGCCACGCCCAGATTGCCGAAGACGCCGTTGATGCCCATGGCCGCGCCGACCCGTGCGCCGGCCGCATCCACCAGCATCGCCGTGCCGATCGGGTGGTAGATGGCGCTGAACGCCCCCATCAGCGCCAGTGCGCCTGCCAGCCAATAGGGGCCGGGCGCGAATGCGGCCAGCACCAGCGCCGCGCCGCTGCCGAGGAAGAAGGCCGCCATCAGCGCCGGCCGGCCGAACCGCTCCGCCAACCAACCCATCGGCAGGCTGCCGAGGCCGTACAGCACGAACATGCCGGTGCCGAGCGCCAGGATCGGCCCGTAATCCGTGCCGAACATCGCCGGTTCCTGCAGCATGATGGCCAGCACGGCGGTGGCCAGGATCAGCAGCCCGTAATGGGTGAAGATATGCGCCGTGTTGACGAACCAGATTTGCCGCTCTGCCGCGTCCATGACCGTTCCCCTGACTGGTGGTCATGCTACCTTGGCGGATCACAGATGGCTCGACAGACCATGTCGCCAATCCGCCAGAATTCTACCCCCCATTTGGCCCCCCGGCGCGGCCTGCCGCAGGAAGCGGTGGACCGGCCGCTCGCCGCCTTCGCCCGCGACTATCCAGCCGGAGAGGAAGTGCCGCGCCACAGCCATGACCGCGCCCAGCTTCTGTACGCGACGCAGGGCATCATGCGGATCACGACGGATGATGCCGGCTTCATCGTGCCGCCGATGCATGCGCTGTGGATGCCCGCCGGCGCGCCGCACCAGGTGCTGACGGAGGGCGGCGTCGCCATGCGCGCGCTGTTCCTGCGCGCCGATGCCGCCGCCGCCGGGCCGGGCGCCACCACGGTGCTGGCGGTGTCCGCCCTGCTGCGGGAATTGATCCTGGCCGCCTGCGCGGAGCCGCTGGAATGGGACCAGCAAGGCCGCGGCGGCCACCTGGCCGCGCTGATCCTGGACGAGATCGCCCGCGCGCCGTCCCTGCCCTTCCGGGTGCCGGAACCGCGCGACCCGCGCCTGAAGCGCCTGGCCGCCGCGCTGCGCGCCGCCCCCGCCAGCGCCCGCACGCTGGAGGAATGGGCTAGCCTGGCCGGCGCCAGCCCGCGCACGCTGGAACGCCGCTTCCAGGCCGAAACGGGCCTGTCCTTCGCCCGCTGGCGGCAGACCCTGCGGCTGGCGGAGGCCGCGTCCCGGCTGGCGCGCGGCGAAACGCCCGCGCGTGCCGCCGCCGCCGTGGGCTATGCCAGCGCGCCGGCCTTCGGTGCCGCCTTCCGGGCCGCCTTCGGCATCACGCCGGGCGCGGCGCGGGGGGAGCGGCCATCCGATTGAACCACCGTGTGGAGCGCAAAAGCCCATCCGGCCGCGGCGCCAGGCCCGCGCCTTCCAGCAGCACCGCGGTACGGCGCTCGGCCTCTGCCGGCGGCAGGCCGGGCGACAGCCGCCGGTACAGCGCGGCGCCGCGCGCCACATCGGTGCGGGCGACCCGGTTGCCGGTATCGGCGCGGCTGCGGAGATAGGCCAGCACCTCCCGCGCTGCGGCGGCGGCGGTCGGCTCGCCGCGTGCCGCGGCGGCGGCGGCCAGGGCGGCGCGGGCGGCCTCGGCGGTCAGGCCGTAGCGGGTGACGCCTTCGGTCAGCAGCGCACGCTCCGCCTCCGGCGCCAGCGGGCCGTCGCGCAGATGCAGGCGGATCAGGTCGGCAAAGCCCGGCGGCGGCACGGCCTCCGCCCGCAGGGCGCCACCAGCGCAGGCGGCGCAGGGCATCAGGGTGGAGCTGCCATCCAGCTCCATCAGCCGCAGTTCCACCTGCATGTCCGGGTGGCGGGACAGCACGCCGGCGGCGGCCTGGTCCAGCACCGCCTGGTGCTGAGCCAGTTCATCCGCGCGGTTGAGCGACAGGCGGCGGCCGGCGAACAGATCCATGGCGCCGCAATCCCGGTGGTTCACGAACACCACCTTGCGCACGCCATGCAATTGCCGCGACGCCGCCAGGTTTTCCCACAGCGCCTGGCCCCAGGCCGGCCGTGCCGGGTCCACCGCGGCGAGCGCCGCGCCGGCGATGCGGAATTCCGAATAGCGATCGGTACGGCCGACCGATTCCATCAGGAAGGTCACGTCATCCACCAGCCGCGGGTCGATGCAGCTGACCACGAAGGCATCCGCCTTGCTGGGCGCGGGTTGGGTTGGGGTCTGGGTGATGCTCATTTCGCCACTTCCTCCGTATGGCTGATGCCGCCCAGGCGATGATCGACATGGGAATAGGACAGGCCGGCGGTGAACAGCGCGGCCAGTGTCAGCAGCGCGCCGATCAGCAGCGAGCCGGGATTGAGGATCGGCGTGCCGGTGATCCCCGCCAGGGTGAAGCCGGTGCCGATGCAGAACAGCGTCACCAGCGCCATGCCGCGTGGCTTCAGCACGCCGCGCGTGGTGCGCCACAGCATCAGCAGCATGATGGCCAGCAGCGCCCCGGTGGCCAGCTTCGCCCAGAACCAGTCGAGGCCCCCCAGCACCCAATGCAGGTAGGAATAGCCGGAGGGGTTGTAGACCGCGAAGACCACGAACAGGCTGAACAGCCCACGCGCCACCACGCCCTGCCAGTTGAAGCGCGCCGCGCTCATGGCGGCGCCTGCGCGGTGCGCGCGGAGATTGCGGTGACGAGGGCGGCGGCGGCCTCCTCCATCGCCAGGCGGCGGGCCAGCCCCTGCCGCCAGGGCTGCAACGCCGCCGCCGCCGGACCGTCCAGCGTCGCCAGCGCCTGGTCCGCCGCACGCAGCGCCCCCCGATCCAGCAGCGACTCCGCCGCCGCGGTCGCCGCCAGCGCCGGGCTGTCGCCGCCGCCGAAGCGGGCGCCGATCCGCATCGCGCCGGCCATCCAGCGCCACAGCCGCCCGGCCCCCGCCGGATGGCCCAGCTCCGCCAGCACGGCGGCGTTGGCGGCGGCGGGAAAGCTGGCGGCCAATTGGCGCGGCAGCGGCGCGCCATGCGCCGCCACCGCATCCAGCGGCGCCAGCAACGCCTGCCAGCCCGGCTCATCCCCGGTCAGCGCCTGCGTCACCGCCAGGGCGCGCGGGAAGGGGGCGGGACGGGTCAGATGCGGCAGCAGCAGCTCCGCCCCCGCCAGCGCCAGCAGCGCAGGTTGCGCGGGCTGCGCCTGCGCCGGTTGGGCAAGCAGCAGCAGCAGAAGGGGCAACAGGTATCGCATCAGCCACATCCCGGATTGGCGGCGCGCAATTCGCTGCGTCGCGAGGCCAGCGCCGCCGCCACGGCCAGGCGGCCCTGCGCCGGCAGGCGCTGTTCCGCACGGTCGATCGCCTCCAGCGCCTGCGCCTCGAAGGCTTCGCGGTTCAGGGCGGAATCGACGCGGTTCAGCACGTAATCGAGGCCCCAGGACAGGCCGACACCGCCCGCCACCCCCAGCGCCACCCCGGGCGAGCCGCCCAGCGTGTAGCCGAAGGCGCCGCTGGCGGCGACGATGGACCCCGCCTCGCTCACCCGCAGCGCGACGGCACCCAGCCGCGCCGCCATGGGCCGCATGGAACGCAGGAACACCGTGCCGGTCTCCGCCCCTTCCTCCACCACCAGGGCCATCGGGTCGGCATCCGCCGCCTGCCAATCGGCCAGCGGCCGGACGGCGGCCCACAGATCCACCCGCGGCACGGCGACGGCGCCGGGGGCGATCAGCGAAACGCGCGGCAGCGCCTGCGCCCGCTGCGCCACTTCCGTCACCGCCACCCACCATTCGGCGCCGATGACATCGCGCAGATGCGCGCGGTCCTGCGCTAGCGCTGCGGCCGGGATGGCGGGTTCCAGCACGCGGGTGCGAAAGGCTTCCCGCACCGGGGTCGCCATGCCCTGGGCGATGCGATCGGGCAGGCTGGAAGCATCGGCCTCCGCCACGCCTTCCGCCAGGCCGCGCGCGGCAAGGCCGAGCACGCGATAGGCCGTCATGTAGCTTTGCACCCAGCCATAGGCCCAGTCGCCGAAGCCGGGCACGGCTTCCCGCGCCGGGGCCAGGCGCATGGCGGCGGCATCGGCCAGCAGGCGATGCGCCATCCCCTCCAGCCGCGCCGCTTCCGCCGCCAGATGCTGGTCCCAGGCCAGCAGCGCCGCTTCCGGCACGTCGCGCAGGGCGCAGTTGCCATCCGGATTCCGCACCGCCATGGGCGCCGCCCAGGCCGGCAGGGCGAAAAGCATAAGCCCCAGCACAACCGCGGCGCGAAACCCCTTACGCGCTGAGCCCCGCCGATTTAGCTTCCGCGCATGGAACATGGCGGCATCGGGATGATCCTGTGGGGCGGGGCGGAGGCCGCGCTCGCCATCCTGCTGGTGCTCGGCCTGCTGCGCGCCGCCGGGCTGGTCTATCACGCGCTGGCACCCGCGGATGCCGAGGCCGTGCCGCTGCTGCATGTGATGGCGCTGTCGGCCGGGCTGGCCTGCGGCGTGGCGCTGCTGCTGGCCGTGCCGCATGGCGAGAGTTTTCGCCTGTCCAGCATCTTCGTCGTGCAGGGACCGTGGAACCTGGATCTGCCGGGCTTCCTGCTGCGCCATAGCCTGCCCAGCCGCGCAACGCTGGAAAATGCGCGCGACCTGCTGGCCGAGGGCGGCCCCGGCGCGCTGCCCGGCGGCCTGGCGCTGCTGCTGCTGGCCACCGGCCCGCTGGCCGCCTTGCGCTGGTGGCGCGGCTGGGCGCGGCTGCGCGCGCTCGGCGCCTTCCTGCTGCTGGCCGCCAGCACGGCGCTGGTGCTGCACTACGCCATCCATCTGCTGGCCTGGATGCTGGCGCTGCTGAATTTCTGGTTGTTCGCGCTGCTGCTGTTCGTCTTCCAGCGCTGGCGCCATGCGCCGCGCGGCGGCGGGCACTGAGGTCATCAGTTCACCTCCATCAGCGCGAGGTAGGGCCGCGGCGTCAGCAGCGCCTGGTCGCCGACGAAGGGAAAGGCCAGCTTCAGGGCTACCAGCAGCACCGCACCGACGATCAGCGCGATCACCGCGCCCATGGTGTAGTGCAGCGCCACATGGCCGCCGCCAAAGAACCATTGGAAGCTGATGGTGGCGACGGAGACGGTCAGCACCAGCACCCAGATCAGGCCGGACAGGGTGCGGGACATCAGGGAAAGCCGCTCGATCCGCGCCTGTGCGACATTCGCCACCCAGGCGACCGCATTCTCCTTCACCGAGTGTGATCCGTCGCTGCGTCCCTCGACATCGAGGAAGGCCCGCGCCAGGCGCTGGAACGCGGCCTCGGACCCGCTGCTCGGATGGCTGGCCTGCATCGCCGGCCAGTCATGCGTCACGACGGCGCCGGCATAGAGGCGGATGGAGGCGCGCATCTCCTCCCGCACCGCGCTGAGTTCCGGGCCGGCGAAACTGTCCACCGCCAGCGCCAGCATGTAGAGGTTCGAGGTCTCCTGCCGCACCGTCTCGCGCGCCGATTGGTAGATGTCCCAGCCCCCCACCAGGGCGAGGGCCGCGATCACCGCATAGACCTCCACGACGAAGCCGTACTTCACCGCGCCGATCTGCGCATTCGCGGCGAATTCCTGCGGCGTGAAGATCTGGTGCATGGCGTGGCCGAGGCCGAGCGCCAGCAGCACCGGCACACCCGCGGTCAGCAGAATGGCAAGCCAGCTGGGCAGGGCCGCGATGGTGTGTGGCAGCGAGAATTCCAATTGCCCCTCCTGGGCGCCGCTGACGCGGAACGCGCGGTCTAGTCGAAATCGGCTTCCGTCCAGGCCCAATGCCCCACCGCCAGCCCGGCGACGCCGCCGATGGTCGCCGCCAGCGCGCCGCCATGGATCAGCGCGGAGCCGGAAACCGCACCGGCGAACAGCCCGACGCCGAGGGCCATGGCATGGCCCGCCGTGATGCGCTGCGCCGGCACCGCCGGGATGGTGACGGAAGGCAGCGTAACGGCGGGAAGGGCGGGCGTGGTGATGACCGATTGCGTGGCGCCCAACTGCGCCATGGCGTGTTGCGGCACCAGCGCCAGGCCAGCCAGCAGCAGGATCGCCAGGATCGTCTTCATGTGTGGTTCTTTCAAAGGGGAATGAAAATCAGCCATCGATGGCGCGCCACCAGCGCCGGGTGCGGATCAGCCGACCATGTGGCTTCGGCGCCAGCTCCATCTCCTCCATCCGCCGCTTCACGCGCCGCGCGGCGTCCGCTTCCGAAAGCCCGGCACCGGCACGGGCGCGGTAGAACGCCACGGCCTTGTTGAAATCCTGCCGCGCGACGCGGCCGCGCCGGTCCGCCATGGTCTTGAGCAGCAGGCCGGAGGATCGGCCGACCTCGCCTTCGAGGGCGATCTGGTCCTGTTCCGCCGCCGCGCGCAGCACGCCGCTGGCATCCTCCAGCCGCAGCCCGTAGCGGGTCAGCCCTTCCTCCAGCAGGCGGCGTTCCTCGGCGCTGTCGAGGAAGCGGCGGCCCTGCATCTGCAACTTCACCAATTCGCCGAAGCGATTGCGGCCGTCCTGGTCGCCAGCGTTCATCGGATTTTCCCCGCGCGTTCGGTCAATGTGCCAGCGTCACCGGACGCACCGCGGGGGCCTGTGGCTCCCGCGGCAGATCCATGCCCTGCGGCCGCGTCGCCATGCCCTGCACGCGCGCATTCAGCCGGTCGATCGCACGCAGGATGCGGCTGGCCTCGATGCCGAGCGGCGCATCCGTCGGCGTCAGCACGAATTTCACGCGCGGCAGCGGGAACAGGTCCACATCCACCTTGTCCACGCTGAAGCCGCCGATTTCCGTCGCATCCAGGATGCCGCGCACGATGGTGCGCTGGATCACCGCCACCGGCCCGGGATTGCGCTGCGCGTGGCGGTCCAGCATCCGCTCGACATAGTCGCGATCCGCTTCCGTCAGCTCCCGCGCCTGGCCGAAGGCGAGGCCGAAGCTGGGGATCAGGCCGATGGAGCTTTCGATCTCCTTCAGCTTGTAGCCGGCGATGTCCATCAGCCAGGTGAAGTCGTCATTCTGCGCGCGGTTCTGGTGCAGCGCGCCGTGCCGGCGCATGAAATGGCTGGCGCCGGAGCTGAAGCCGAACAGGCCGAGCACGCTGCCCAGCAGATCTTCCGCCCGGTCGGCGAGCCCGCCCTCGGACAGATCCTGCAACGGCACCGTCACCATGGTGCGCGGCGAATTCTGCTGGCCCGGCAGCGCGGTCTGGGCCTGTGCGGCAGGCCCCGCCAGCAGCGGCAGCGCGAGGCTGCCGGCCAGCAGCCAGGTGGAGATGCGGGGCATGGCGGGGGTCTCCGGCGCGGGGTTCATCGGGACATCAGGGTCATGCGCTCGGCGGTGCGGCGCTGCGCCGCGCGATCCGCCGGCGGCAGCGGCACCAGGCCGGTGATGGAGAGATAGCCGCCGGGCCCGGCGGCGGCCTCGCTGGCCGCCTCGTTCAGGAATTCGCGGATGCCACGCACCACGCCGACGCCTTCGCGCAGCCGCGTGTGCTGGCGCTTGGCGTAGAGATAGACGATGCGCGTCGCGACATAATCCTGCGCGTAGATGGAGGCCTGCGTCGGCAGCACCCCATCCAGCGGCAGCGCCACCAGATTGCCGCCGCTGGCCTGCAACTGGTCGTAGGAGATGACGCCGATGGTGCCCGGCGCGCTGGCCAGCAGCGCCGCCGGCACCTCCAGCCCGCCCATGCGCCGCACCCTTCCATCCTCGCGCAGCGTCACGCATTTGCCGCGGCGATAGCTCGCCTCGAATAGCAGCCTGATGCCGCGCACATCGCGGCAGCCGCCTTCCAGGATCATATCCTCGAACAGCCCGTTGGTGCCGGTGCCGAGGTTCGGCGCCAGCATGCGGATTTCGGTGCGGGGCAGGGCGGGGGCCACGTCCGACCACAGGGCGCGGCGGTTCGGGACGAATTCGCCATCGACGATATGCTCCGCCGCCAGCGCCTCCCACACCTGGCGGGAGGTGAGGCTGGGCGCCCCCTCTCCCCGCCGCACCGCCAGCAGCACCGCGCTCAGCCCGATCCGCATCTCGACGATGTCGCGCACGCCGTTGCTGTCGCAGGTTTCCACCATGCTGCGCGGCATGCGCCGCACGACCACGGCGATATCGGGCGTCTGCGGGCCGATGCCGGCGCAGAACAGGTCGAGCACGCCGGAGGTGGGCAGCATGCGCCGCGTCGGCTCCACCACCCCCTCGAAGCGCTCCGCGAAGCTGGCGCCCAGCATGCGTGAGACGGCATCGGCGGAGGTGGAGGCGATGACCACCAGCCGGTCACGCATGACCCCCTGGGCCAGCGCAGGCGCAACGGCGGCGGTGGCCAGTGCGAGGCCGATCAGTAGCGTGCGGAGACGGCCCATTTTCGGAACTCCCGTGCGAAGCAGGCTTGAAGCGGCGTGGTCTCAGTTCCGCAGCGTGGTGGCGGCGGCCATCGCCGGCTGCGGCGGCGGGCCCAGGGCGCGCAGCAGCGTCTCCTGCACCGCCTGTTCCACCGACATGCGTGCCCGCGCCTGTGCCAGCCAGCCAGCCAGCAGCGGTTGCAGCCCGGCATCCAGCGCCCCGGCATCCGCCACCGCACCGGCCAGGTTGCCGCGGCGCAGATGTTCCGTGATGCCGGCCACCGCGGTCGCCTGAAGCCCGGCCTCCGGCGGCGCCGCCAGCCCGATGCCGGACAGTACGCCGCGCGCGGCGCGGCCGGTCCGGCGCAGCAGCGAATGATCCTGCGGCGCACGGTCCAGCAATTGCGGCGCCAGGGCGGTGAAGCGGTCGCGCAATTCCGCCTCGGTCGGCAGACCACGCGCGGCATGGCTGGCCAGCACCTCCGCCAGCGGGCGCGGCACGGCGCCGGGCGGGGCGAGGGCCAGCATCACCTGGTATTCGCGCAGCCAGGGGCGTGGCGTGGTGACACTGGATTGCAGCAGCAGCGCCGCGGCGAGGAAACGGTCCGCGGTCGGGCCGCGCGATTCCAGCAGCGCCAGGCGCTGCGCGCTGGCCTCCGCCTGCCGCGCCGCCTCCTCGGCCCGCGCGGCATGGGCGGCGAGCTGGGCATTCGCCTGGCGCAGCAGCGCATCCAGCGCCGCCGCCCGGTCCTCCACCGCCAGCACCACGGCGGGGGAGGCGGCGCCAGCGGAACTCAGCGCGGAAGGCCACAGCAGCAGAAGCCCGGAGGCCGTGAGCGCCGCGCCCAGCACCAGCCCCGCCGCGGCATCACGGCTGCCGCGCAGCACGCCCGATGCGGACCGCAAGCGGGAAGGCAGGATGCGCGCAGGCTCCGCCCGCGCATTCAGCTCGATTGCCACGGTTTTGTTGCCCCTGAAGCGCGGCCGAAACGTCAGCCGCCTGCGGGAGCGTAACCGGGGAGAAGTTGTGAAACGGTGAAAGCCGCGCCGCAGGATGTTGCGGCGCGGAAGATGTCGCCTTGGTTACTCGACCGAGGCCGCGTCGAAGCCATCCGGCACGCGCCCGCTCGGCCGCGCCATCGCGTAGGGCCCGCGCGCGAGGAAGCGCCCGTCACCCGGTTGCGCCAGCACCTTGCCATCGCGCACCGCGACCTTGCCCGCGGCGATGGTGACACTGGGAAAGCCCTTCACGGCGAAACCCTCCCACGGCGTGTAGTCGATGGCGTGGTGCAGATCGGCGTTGCGGATGGTGCGCTCCGCATCCGGGTCCCACAGCACCAGGTCGGCATCCGCACCCGGCATCAGGCTGCCCTTGCGCCCCTCCAGCCCGAACAGCTTCGCCGCATTGGCGGAACTCAGCCGGACGAAATGCGGCAGGTCGATGCGTCCCTTCGAGACACCCTCGCTGAACAGCACCGGCAATCGCGTCTCGATGCCCGGCACGCCATTCGGGATCGCGTTGAAGGCGGGCGTGCCATCCGCGCGCAGATTGGCGCTGCCCATCCCATAGCCGCCACTGCCCGGCGAACGCTTCGCCGTGGCGAAGGAAAAGCCGCAATGGTCGGAAGACACCACATCCAGCGTGCCATCCAGGATACGCCGCCAGACCTTCTCGTTTTCGCCCTTTGCCCGCAAAGCCGGGGAGCACACGGCCTTGGCGCCCGCGAAATCCGGCCCCTGAAGATCGTCATGCGACAAGGTGAGGTATTGCGGGCAGGTCTCGCCCCACACCTTCACGCCGCGCGCCCGCGCCCGGGCGATCTCCTCCGCCGCCTCCTCGCAGCTCACATGGAAAATCTGCACCGGCTGGTCCACCAGCTCCGCCAGCGCAATCGCGCGATGCGTCGCCTCCCGCTCCACCACCGGCGGACGCGCCCAGGCATGCTGCAACGGGTCGGTCATCCCCGCCTTCAGCAGCGCGTCGATGCGCCAGCCGATCGCCTCGTAATTCTCCGCATGCACGGTGACGAAAGCCCGGTGCCGTCGCGCGATCGCCAGCACCTGGATCAACTGCGCATCATCCAGCCGCAGCGGATCATAGGTGAGGAACACCTTCAGGCTGCGCACGCCCCGCGCGATCAGCGCGGGCACCTCGCGCTCCAACACCTCCGGCGTCGGATCGGTGATGATCTGGTGGAAGGAGTAATCACACCGCGACTGTGCCGCCCGCGCCTCATACCCCGGCGCGCTATCCGCCAGGCCGTGCCCCTTCCACTGCGGCAGGAAACAGATGAACGAGGTCGTGCCACCCGCCAGCGCCGCCGCCGAGCCACTGGCGAAACTCTCCTCATGCACCGACCCATCCTGGGCCAGCTCCTCCAGATGACAATGCGGATCCAGGCCGCCCGGCGTCACCACCATGCCCTTGGCCGACACCTCCTCCCGCCCCGCCGCCAGATTGCGGCCCAGCGCCACAACCTGCCCACCAACAATGCCAATATCCGCCTCGAACACCTCGGCCGCCGTGGCCACCGTGCCACCCCGCACCACCAGATCAAACGCCGCCATCCGACACCCCCTGCATCCCACGCCGCCAGACTGGCGCAGCCCCGCGGCGGCTGTCCATCGCCCGGAGGCCTGGCGGGCTGAGGTTGCGCCCGTGATGCGGGGAGGACGCTGTCCTCCCCGCACCCCACCTGCAAAGGGCTTTGGCCCTTTGAACCCATGACTCATAAGCGGAGAAGCGGAGGGGGCTTGAGGCCCCGTCGAACACGCGGCCGCTCAGGCCCCCTCCGCTTCTCCGCTTAAAGTTCCCGCGGTCCAGGGGCCGGGCCCCTGGCAGGGGGTGCAGGGGGACAGCGTCCCCCTGCAAATCACGCAGCGCCACCTCAATCAGCCCGGGCCTCCGGGCGACCGGTCAGACCTCGCCGTGGGCGGCGCTGTCGGCGAAGGGGGTGAGGCGGGTGCGGATCAGGGTGGCGATGGCGTCGATCGCGGCGCGGCGGGGGAAGGTGGTGCGGGAGACGAGTTGGATGTCGCGGCCGGTTTTGTGGGTCAGGGGGCGGAGTGCGATGCCGGCGTCGCGCGCCACGCCGGCGGCGAGACCGGGGATCAGGGTCGTGCCGTAGCCGGCGGCGACCATGTTCAGCAGGGTCGAGAGGGAGGAGGCGCGGAGGGCTCCGGCGCGGAGGCCGGGGTTGCCGCAGGCGGCCAGGGCCTGGTCGCGCAGGCAGTGGCCATCGGCGAGCACCAGCACGTCCGGTGCCAGGTCTTCCTCCCGCACGCGGTCCTGGTGGGCGAGCGGGTGTTCGGGGGGCAGGGCGGCCAGGAAGGGTTCGGTGAACAGGGGTTGGGTATCGAGGTCCGGCCCTTCGGTGTCGGTCGCCAGCAGGGCGGCGTCGAGTTCGTGGGTGCGGAGGCGTTCGAGGAGTGCGGTGGTGACGTCTTCCCAGGGTTCGATCACCAGGTCGGGCAGGGCGTCGCGCAGCGGGCCGAAGATCAGTGGCAGCAGGTAGGGGGCCAGTGTCGGGATGATGCCGAGGCGCAGCCGGCCGCGCAGCGGGTCCCGCGACGCCTGGGCGAGGGCCAGCATGGCGTCGGCGGAATCCACGGCGGCGCGGGCGTGGGCCAGCAGGGCTTCGCCGGCCATGGTGGGGACAACGGATTTGTTGGTGCGTTCGAACAGCACCACGCCGAGTTCGTCTTCCAGCTTGCGCAGCTGGGTGGACAGGGTGGGTTGGCTGATGTTGCACAGCTCGGCCGCGCGGCCGAAGTGGCGGTGTTCCGCGACCGCCAGGGCGTAGCGCAGATCGCGCAGGTTCATGGTGGTGGCGTTCCCTGATTATTGTCGTTGACGATAGGATATAACAGGGTGTGCCGGGATTGTCCGATATATGGTGTCTATCGCTGGGGTTGAGCAGGCCAATTTCCCGCCCCTCTTGCGCCGCAGCCCTCCTTGCCCCTACCTCCGGGTCTTTCACGGCGGCGCGCGCTCCTCGCGCGACGAGGCCCCGAACGGGGCCCGCCGGCAATCCGGCGAGCCAAGCCGGCGGATGCCGGCGCCCGGCGCTTGAGGGCATGTAAAGATGAACTGGATTTCCGACTGGGCGCTGCCGAAGGTGAAGGCCCTGTTCGGGCAGCCGCGGGAGGTGCCGGACAATCTCTGGCACAAATGTCCCGCCTGCGAGCAGATGATCTTCCACCGCGACCTGGAGCGGAATCTGCTCGTCTGCACCCATTGCAACCATCACATGCGGATGCCTGCCGCCAGCCGGGTGAAGGCGACGCTGGATGAGGGCTGGTCGCGCATCGAGCTGCCGAAGGCTCCGGCGGACCCGCTGCGGTTCCGCGACCAGCGCAAATACGCCGACCGGCTGAAGGAAGCGCAGCAGAAATCCGGCATGGATGACGCGGTGCTGGTGGCGCAGGGCCATATCCTGGGCCGCAAGGCGGTGCTCGGCGTGTTCGAGTTCAGCTTCATGGCCGGGTCCATGGGCGCCGGTGTGGGGGAGGCGCTGGTGACGGCGGCCAAGCTCGCCGTGCTGCAGGACAGCCCGCTGATCGTCTTCACCGCCTCCGGCGGCGCGCGCATGCAGGAAGGCGCCATCAGCCTGATGCAGATGCCGCGCACCGTGATCGCGACGCGCATGGTGAAGGAGGCCGGGCTGCCCTTCATCGTGGTGCTGTGCGACCCGACCACGGGCGGCGTCACCGCCAGCTTCGCCATGCTGGGCGACATCCAGATCGCCGAGCCCAATGCGCTGATCGGCTTCGCCGGCGCGCGCGTGATCGAGCAGACGGTGCGGGAGAAGCTGCCGGAGGGGTTCCAGCGCGCCGAATACCTGCTGGAGCACGGCATCCTGGACATGGTGGTGAAGCGCCACGACATGCGCGCCACGCTGGCGCAGGTGATCTCCCTGCTGCGCGAGCCGACCCTGCCGGCCGTGCCGGTGCCGGAGGATCTGCCCGCCTTGCCCGCGCCGGAAGTCGTCGAGGCCGAGGTTGTGAAGCCCGCGTGAGCCTCCTGGCGTGAGCAACCTTCCTGCCTCGCGCAGCGAGGACATCATCAACCGGCTGCACGGCCTGCACCCGAAGCTGATCGACCTCAGCCTCGGCCGGCTGGAGCGTTGCCTGGCGGCGCTGGACCATCCCGAGCGGCGGCTGCCGCCGGTGGTGCATGTCGCCGGCACCAACGGCAAGGGCAGCACCTGCGCCTTCCTGCGCGCCATCGCGGAAGCGGCCGGGCTGCGCGTGCATGTCTTCACCAGTCCGCATCTGGTGCGCTTCCATGAACGCATTCGCCTGGCCGGCGAACTGGTGACGGAAGACGCGCTGGCCGAGGCCCTGGCGCATGTCGAGCAGGTCAATGCGGGCCAGCCGATCACGGTGTTCGAGGTGACGACCGCCGTCGCCCTGCACCTTTTCGCCAGCGTGCCGGCGGATCTGCTGGTGCTGGAGGTCGGCCTCGGCGGGCGATACGACGCGACCAATGTGGTGGAGCGCCCGGCGGCCACCGCCATCACCAGCATCTCCCGCGACCACATGGATTTCTTCGGCGAGGATATCTCCCGGATTGCCTGGGAGAAGGCGGGCATCATCAAGCCCGGCGTGCCTTGCGCCACCGGCTTCCAGCTGGACGCCGCGCTTCCGGTGATCCTTGCCGAGGCGGCGGAGCGTGGCGCGCCGCTGCATCTCCGTGGCCGGGACTGGGATGTGGTGGCGACGCCCGACGGCACGCTGGAATGGTCCGACGCATCCGGCCGCATCGCCCTGCCCCGCCCGGGCCTGCCAGGGCCGCATCAGGTGGAGAATGCCGGCATCGCCATCGCCGCCCTGCGCGCCTGGAACCCGCCCTGGCTGACCGAGGCGGCCATCCGGCAGGGCGTTGCGCAAGCAACATGGCCGGCCCGGATGCAGCGCCTGACCGGCAGGCTGGCGGCGCTGCTGCCGGAGGGGTGGGAGCTTTGGCTGGATGGCGGGCACAATGCCGGCGCCGGCGTGGTGCTCGGCCAGCATATCCGCCAGGCCTTCGCCGACCGGCCGGTGCATGTGCTGGTGGGGATGAAGGCGGGCAAGCAGGTGCCGGAATTCCTCGCCCCGATCATCCCGGTGGCCAGCAGCCTCTGGGCGGTGGCGGAGCCGGGGCAGCACCTGGCGATGACGGTCCCCGGCGTGGTGGCCGCCAGTGGCGGCGCGGCGCATCCCGGCGGCACGGTGGCGCAGGCGCTGGCCGCGCTGCCACGCGAAGGCGGGCCGGCCCGCGTGCTGATCTGCGGCAGCCTGTACCTGGCCGGTGAGGTGTTGAAGCTGGACGGCTGAGTCCGGCCGCGACATCCGTTCTGGCGCCCGGCCCCCATATTCGGCATGAAGAATACCGTCTCCGGACTTGAACCACGGGGGCGGCGGGGGGCGTATGGAAGACAGGACCACGGCCTGGCCGCTGCACAGCGCGCCGCCGCCCGGCGTGCTCTGGCCGGCGGCGCTGCAGCATATCGGCCTCGGCTCCGTCACCCTGGTCTTCCCGCTGCTGATCGCGGATACCGCCGGGGCGGATGCGGCGACGCTGTCCTCCTACCTCTCGCTGGCCATGCTGGCGTTGGGGCTGGCCACGCTGCTGCAGGCCTGGGGGCGGCATGGCATCGGCTCCGGCTTCCTGCTGCCCGCCGTCTTCACCGCCATCTACCTGCCGCCGACCCTGGTGGCGGCACAGCTTGGCGGGCTGGGCGCGGTGGCGGCGATGACGCTGGTGGCCGGCCTTACCCAGGTGGCGCTGTCCTTCGCCGTGAAACGCCTGCGCCCCTGGCTGCCGACGGAGCTGGTGGGGCTGGTGGTGCTGATGATCGGCGTCACCCTCGGCCTGCTGGCGCTGCGGCTGATGCTCGGCTACGGGCCGGGGCTGGATCGCGGCACGGATGACCTGCCGGCCACCGCGGTGGCGCTGGCGGTCATCATCGGCATCACCATCTGGGGCGGGCCGCGGCTGCGGCCGGTGGCGGTGCTGGCCGGGCTGGTGCTGGGCTTTGCCGCGCATGTGGTGGCGGTGCTGGCGGCGGGCGCGCCGCTGCTGCCGGTGCCGGTGGTCTGGCAGTTGCCCAGTTGGCCGCTGGCCACGCCCTCCCTCGAATGGACGCTGCTGCCCGGCTTTGCCATGGGCGCGCTGGCCTGCCTGGTGCGGGTCTGCGGCGATGTGGTGGCCTGCCAGCGGGCCACGGACCCGGAATGGCGGCGGCCGGATTTCGGGCCGATGAAGGCCGGCGCGCTGGCCGATGGGCTGGGCACCTGCGTCGCCGGCGTGCTCGGCGTGCCGGGCATCAACAGCTACACCGCCAGTGTCGGGCTTTCGATCGCCACCGGGGTTACCGCGCGGCGGGTCGCGCTGGCGGTGGGCGGGCTGTGGATCGTGCTGGCGCTGGTGCCCGGCTCGGCGGAGGTGGTGCTGGCGGTGCCGCGCGGCGTGCTCGGCGCTGCGCTGTTCTTCGCCGCCGCCTTCATCGCCGTCACCGGCATGGGCATCGTCACGCAGCGGCTGATGGATGCACGGCGTACGCTGGTGGTCGGCGCCGCGCTGGTCATCGGCCTGTCCTATGATGCGGCGCCGCAGATCTTCTCGGGCATGCCGGCGGCGGCGCGGCTGCTGGTGTCCTCCTCCCTCGTGCTGGCCATGGTGGCCGCGCTGCTGCTGGTGGCCGCCTTCCGGATCGGCGCGTCCCGGCAGCGCCAGCTGGTCTGGCAGCCGGAGGAGGGGGAGGCGCCGCTGCGCGACTTCGCCCACCAATCCGGCGCCGTCTGGGGCGCGCGGGCGGAGGTGGTGTCCCGCGTCGAGGATGCGCTGGAGGAGGTCGCCCATGCCCTGCCCGCGCTGATGGCGCCAGGCAGCGCGGCGGAGCTTTCCGCCCGTTTCGACGAATTCAACCTGGATGCGACGCTGCGCTGGTCCGGCATGCCCCTGCTGGCGGCCGCTGGCCCGCCGCCCAGCCTGGACATGGAAGACGATGCCGCTCTGGCGGCCAGCCTCGCCACCCTGATGCTGCGCCGCGCGGCGGACCGGGTGACTGAGGCGGTGCTGGCGGATGGCCGGCACGAGCTGCGCCTGCATTACGACCACTGAAGGCCCTGCCGCGGATGGTGGCCGCACCATCCCCAGCAGGGCGGCGCCTTATGGGAGCGGCGGAATCGGATGACCCGCGGCCGCCATCAGCGGCCGGAGGTCGCGCCTGGCGCCTGAAGGCAAGAAAAGAATACCAATGAGTCGCCGAAGGCGGCGGTTGGTATCACTCCGCCGGCGCCAGCCGCAGGATGCGGCCCTGTGCCTCATCCGTCAGCACCAGCACCGCGCCATCCTGGCCCACCAGCACGTCCCGCATGCGGATGCGGCGGTCGAACAGCAGGCGTTCCTCACCGGTCACCCGGTCGCCCTCCGTGCTCAGCCGCACCAGGCCGGGGCTGTTCAGCGCCGCGATGAACAGGCTGCGCTGCCAGCCGGGGAAGGCCGCATGGTCATAGAAGGCGATGCCGGAGGGGCTGATCACCGGCGTCCAGACCCGGATCGGGTCCTCCATCCCGGGCGCCGATTTCTGCTCGCTGATCGTCGTGCCGCTGTAGTTCACGCCATGGGTCACCACTGGCCAGCCGTAATTGGCGCCGGGGCGGATCAGGTTCAGCTCGTCGCCGCCGCGGGGGCCGTGCTCGGCCTGCCACAGCGTGCCGGTCCAGGGGTTGAAGGCCAGGCTTTGCGGGTTGCGGTGGCCATAGGTGAAGATCTCGCCGCGTGCGCCGGCGCGATCGGCGAAGGGATTGTCCCGCTGCGGCCGGCCTTCGCGGTCCACCCGCAGCACCTTGCCGGCCAGGTCATCCAGCCGCTGCGACCGCATGCGGTCCACATTGCGGTCGCCGGTGGACAGATACAGGCGGCCATCCGGCCCGAAGGCGATGCGGCAGCCATAATGCTGGCGGCCGGAGGATTGCGGCGGCGTCGCATCCAGCAGCGGCGTCACCGCCTCCAGCGCCGAGGCGTCCGCGGACAGCCGCGCGCGGATCAGCCGCGTCAGCGCGCCGCCCTGGACGAGCGTGGCGGAGCACAGGAAGATCTCGCGGCTGGTTTCGAAATCCGGGCCGAGCGCCACGTCGAGCAGCCCGCCCTGGCTCGCCGCCTCCACCTGCGGCACGCCCTCCACCGGGCGAGAGACGGCGCCATCGCGGCCGACCACGCGCAAGCGGCCGGGGCGTTCCGTCACCAGCAGCCGCCCATCGGGCAGCAGCGCCGCGCCCCAGGGCCGTTCCAGCCCGGTGGCGAAGGTGGTCAGGCGGAATGTCGCGCGCTCGGAGCGCACGATCTCTCCGTCCTGCGCCAAGGCGGGCAGGGGGAGGGCGAGGAGGGCCAGGGCCAGGATGCTACGGATCATGGCGCGGATGTAAGGCGGCGCCGGGCCTGTGCCAGCGCCGCCCCCGTTCACGCCCGCATCAGGGGCGCGGAAACGACGCCCTCAGGCCAGCTTGCCGGCCACCCAATCCTTCAGCGCGCTTTTCGGCAGGGCGCCGACCTTGGTGTCCACCGGCTTGCCGTCCTTGAACAGGATCATGGTGGGGATGCCGCGCACCGAATACTCGTTCGGCGTCATCGGGTTGTCGTCGATATTGACCTTCGCGATGGTCAGCTTGCCGGCATATTCCTGGGCGATCTCGTCCAGGATCGGCGCCACCATGCGGCAGGGGCCGCACCATTCGGCCCAGAAATCGACCAGCACGGGACCGGAAGCCTCCAGCACATCCTGCTTGAAGCTGTCATCGGTCACGGCCTTGGTGAATTCGCTCATCGGGACTCTCCGGGCGCCTGGCGGGGGGCTGGCGCTTTGAAGGCAAGATCGTGGCGGTCCTGGCCCCGGTCAAGCAAGCGACATCTTGCGGCAGAGGCGGGCGGTCATGCGCCGGGCGCATGCGCGTCCAGCAACCCTTCCGGAAGTGGCATGAGGCGCGCGCCAAAGGTCCAGACCAGCGCGCAATCCACGCGCTTGCCGGGAAAGGCCAGGCGCAGCACGGCGCGGTAGGCGGCCATCTGGCGGAGATTCAGTGCCGGCACGCCGGAGACCTCCCGCGGTGGCGGCCGGTTGGTCTTGTAGTCGAGCACGAGCACGCGATCCGCCGTCACCAGCAGCCGGTCCACCTGCCCGCTGACCAGCCTGCTGCCCACCTGGCCGGCGATGGGGGCCTCCGCCAGGCTGTCCGGGCCGAAGGCGGCGGCGAAATCGGGCGCGGTCAGCAGCGCCATCACCTCCGCCAGTGTCGCCGCCTGCTCGGCCTCCGGCAGCCCCTGGCCGCGCCGGGCGAGGAAGCTGCGCGCGGCGGCCTCCCGCTCCGCCGGGGGGCGGTCGGGCAGGTGCTGCAGCAGGGCGTGCACCAGCCGGCCGCGCCGGAAGCGCTGGCCGCCGGGGTCGGCGGCGCCATGCGGGGCGGCGGCGGGGCTGTCATTCTCACCGGGGATGGCGGAGGGGGCGAGCGCATCCACCGTGGCTTCCGGCGGCGCCGGGCGGCGTGCCCAGCCCGGCAGGTCCGCGGGACCAGCGGGCGGCTTGTCCCGTCCATCAGGCACCGGCAGGGCTTCCTGCGGGCTGTCCAGCCGGCGCAGCGTGGTGGCGGCGAAGCCGAAGCCGGGCGCAGTCTCCATCGGCGCCTCGGCCGCGCCAATTCGGGAAAATCCCTGGGCGATCAGGTCGTACCAGCAGGATTCGGGAAAATCCCGCGCCTTCGGCCGCTTGCGCTGCCAGCCACACACCAGCAGCCGGTCCTCCGCGCGGGTCAGCGCGACATACAGAAGCCGATGTTCCTCCGCCGCCCGCGCCGCCTTTTCCCGCGCCAGCAGATCGGTGAAGGCCGGGGCGTGGTGGTCCTTGTTGGGCGCCCAGAGCGGCAGGGGCGGGGCATCCTGCTCCAGCACCCAGCGCACCTCCGTGCTGTCCCGCCCGCCGGCCACCGTATCCGGCAGGATCACCACCGGCGCCTGCAGGCCCTTGGCGCCGTGCACCGTCATGATGCGCACGGCATCGCCGGCGGCTTCCTGGTCCCGCTTCACCTCCGCCCCGCCACGGCGCAGCCAATCGACGAAGCCTTGCAGGCTGGGCGGGTGGCGGCTGCCATGGTCGAGCGCGGCGTTGAGGAATTCATCCACCGGATCGGCCGCATCCGGCCCCAGCCGTGCCAGCAGCTTGGCGCGGCCGCGATGCTCGCCGAGGATTTCCGCGAACAGCGCATGCGGCGTGACCACATCGGCGCGGGACATCAGCCCGGCGAGGAAATCCGCCGCCCGCCCCTCCGGCGTCGCCTGCCCGCGCGCCAGCGCAAGCTGCCGCCACAGGCTGCCCTCCCGCCCCGCGGCAAGTTGCAGAAGCTGGTCGTCATCCAGCCCGATCAGCGGCGATTTCAGCGCCGCGGCCAGTTGCAGATCATCCTCCGGCAGCAGCAGCGCATCGGCCAGCGCCAGCAGATCCTGCACCGCGATCTGTTCCACCAGGCGGATGCGGTCGGTGCCGCCGACATTCACGCCGCGTTCCTTCAGCGCGCGCACCAGCCGCGGCAACAACCCGCCGGAGCGTTTGCGGACCAGCACCAGGATATCACCCGCACGCATGGCGCGGCCGCGGGCCGGAAGCATCTCGCCATTTTCGATCCAGCTGGCGATGCGCGCGGCCAGCGCCTCGGCCAGCAGCGCATCCGGGCCGGTGGCGCCGGCGGGCGTCTCCGGCACTTCCCAGGGCGGCGGCGGGTCGGTCTCGGCGCCATCCAGCATCGGCCACAACTCGACGCAGCCGGCTTGGCCGATGCGGTCCGGGCGATGCCGCAGCGTGTCGCCGGGCGCCACCACGCCATCCCGCGCCGGCCCTTCGGCGAACACAGCATCCGCCAGCGCCAGTACCGGCGCGGTGGAGCGGAAGGAGACCTGCAGCTGCACATCGCGCAGCCTGTCCCCCAACGCCTGCAACCGCCCGGCGAAATGCTGCTGCCACCGGGCGAAGCCGGCCGAATCGGCGCCCTGGAAGGCGTAGATGGATTGCTTCACGTCGCCCACGGCGAAGATCGTGCGCGGCGTGCCATCCCGTCTTTCGGCGCCGGCGCCTGCAAAAAATTCCTCGGTCAGCGCGGCGGCGATGCCCCATTGCGCCGGGTTGCTGTCCTGCGCCTCGTCCAGCAGCAGATGGTCCAGCCCGCCATCCAGCTTGAACAGCACCCAGGCGCTGCCCGGGTCGCGCAGCACCTGCCGCGCGGCGAGGATCAGGTCGTCGTAATCCAGCAGCCCGCGCGCCTTCTTCCGCGCGCGGTACCCTTCCAGCACCGGGGCGCCGAGGCTGAGCAGCGCGCGCGTCGCCGCCAGCAAGCGGCTGGCCCGCCGGCTGCCTTCCACCGCCGCCACGCGCTCGCCTTCGCGGCGCAGGATCTCGGCGCATTCCGCCTGGCGCGGGCCGACATCCTTGGTGGCCATGCGGGCGCGCGGCGTGCCCTCCTGCGTCAGCAGGATATCCGCCCATTCGGCCCAGCGCGCGGCGCGCTGGGCGGGGGGCAGTTCCAGCCAGGCCAGCAGCCGGTCGCCGCGCTTGCGGTCATTCTCGTTGCGGCTGCCCTGCAGCAGCCGTGCGGCGATCAGCGCCTGGTCGTCCACCGCCTGCGCGCCGGCGGCGACCAGCGCGTCCTCCCCGGCGCCATCCGGCAGGCTGAGATGGCAGCCGATGGCGTGGCACAGCGCCTCCAGCGACCCCGTCTCGCGCAGCGCCGTGCCGAGCCTTTCGCGGTCCCGGTCGAGCGCGCGCACCAGGTTCGAGAAGGAATCGGGCGGCACCAGGCTGGCGAGGGCCTCCAGCGCCGGGGCCTGGGCGGGGCTGACCAGCACCGCCTCCCGCGCCTCGGCCAGCAGGGCGGCCGCATCCGCTTCCTCCACCACGCCGAATTGGGGGGCGAGGCCGGCTTCCAGCGGGAAGGCACGCAGCAGGGACTGGCAGAAGGCGTGGATGGTGCTGATCCGCATGCCACCCGGCAGGTCCAGCACGCGGGCGAACAACCCGCGCGCCGCATCCAGGTCCCGCCGGTCCGGCGCCCGCCCCAGCAGCCCCGCCAGCCTTGCGGCGAGCTTCGCCTCCGGCTCCACCGCCCAGCGGCCGAGGTCGCGGGCCAGGCGATGCGCCATTTCCGCCGCGGCGGCCTTGGTGAAGGTGAGGCACAAGATGGCGCCCGGCCGCGTGCCCGGCGCCAGCAGCAGCCGCAGCACCCGGTCGGTCAGCACCTTGGTCTTGCCCGACCCGGCCGAGGCACCGACCCAGGCGGAGGCGGCGGGGTCGGAGGCGCGGGCCTGCTCGAATTCGGCCTCCTGGCGCGGCGAGAGGGTCAGGCTCATTCGTCGCCCTCCGCATCCGCCCATTCCGCGACGCGGGAGAGATGGTCGTAGTCACCGCCCCGCGTCTTGCGGCCCGGATGCGGCCGGGCGGTGAAGGCGGCGTCGCCGAGCAGGAATTTGTCGACCAGCGCGCCGAGGCGTTCCATCGCCGTGTCGGCCAGCTCCGCGACATCCTCGGGCTCGGAGAACATCTGCTTCTCCTCCCCCGCCGTCTCGCCGCCCGAGAGCTTCCAATAGGTCAGCACCCGCACCGCGGCGCCGGGCACGCCGGTGAAGGCGCCCGCCGCGGCCATGGCGGCTTCCAGCGGCAATTGCGGGGCGCGGCCATCCTGCAATTCATCCGGCCGGGGCAGGGTGCCGGTCTTGTAGTCGAGGATCGCGAGGCTGCCATCGCCCAGCCGGTCGATCCGGTCGGCGCGGGCCTTCAGCCGCACGGTGCCGCGAGTGCGCCGCAGGTCGAGCAGCCCGGCGGTCTCCGTCCAGCTTTCGGCGATGCCGCCACCCTGCCGCCGCTCCGCCTCCAGCCCCACCACGAAGGCGCCGATACGGGCGAGCCGCGGCCGCCAGAAGGCCGCCAGCGAGGGCCGCGGACCCTGCGCCGCCAGCGCCGCGACGGCAGCCCGGCCCCATTCCTCCAGCGCCGCCGCCTCCCCCGGCCAGCCACCCGGCGCATGGCTGATGGCGTTCACGAAGCCGGACAGCGCGGCGTGGACGATGATACCGTAATCCAGCGCGCCGACATCGGCATCCAGCGGGTCCAGCCTGCGCAGCCGCAGGATGCGCTTGGCGTGAAAGGCGTAGGGGTCGGCCAGCAGGTCCGCCACCTCCGTCACCGAAATCTCGCGCGGCCGCTGCGCCAGGGTGGGCCGGGGCGCGGGGCGGGCGACGGGGGTGACGCGATCCGGCACGTCCAGCGCGGCGGCCATCCGCGCCGCCTCGCTGCCGGGCAGCACCAGGCCCTGGCCGGACAGGAAGGTTTCCAGCCGGGTCAGCCAGCGCGCCGGCACGGTGGGCGACCCGCCACGCCGGGCGGCCCGCGACAGCACGGCCTCGGGCGCCGCGCAGGCGAACAGGAAAAAATCCATGCAGACGCGGCCGATGCGCGCCTCCGGCTCCGGCAGGCCGAATTGCGCGCGCATCGGCCGGCTCATCCAGGGGCCGGGGTCGGTGGCGAGCGGCCAGACCCCCTCATCCAGCGCGCCGAGCACCACGCGGTCGAAGGACAGCAGCCGCGCTTCCAGCAGGCCGAGGATTTCGACGCGCGGATGCGCCGCGCCGTGCTGGCGGACGATGTAGGTGGCCACCCCCTCCAGGCTCGCCTCGAACAGCGCCGGCCACAGCGCCGGGTCCATCGGCGGCAGGTGCTTCAGGGCGGGGCCGAGATCGGCCATGTGGCCGGCCAGCACCTCGCCCTCCTGCGCCGCATAAAGCCGCAGCCCGCCCGGTTCGTGCGGGGTGGCGGCCAGCGCCTCGGCGGCGGAGAGATGCGCCTCCAGCAGATCCGCCGGGGGCCGCGCCGCGCCATGGGCGATGCTGAAATCACCCAGCGCGCCGGCCAGCGCCGCATGCAGCGCCAGCAAGGGCGGCTTGCGGTCATCATCGGGCAGCGCCGCGATCGCCTCGCCCAGCCCTTGCAGCCCGCCGAGCGGCCGCGGCCCGCGCAGCACGCGGCGTTCCAGCAGCCGCACGGCATCGAGGAACGCCGCCCGGTCCATCCCCGCCGCCGCCAGCGGATGTTTTGCCAATGCCAGCAGCGGGACGGGGGCGAAATCCTCGGCGACGGTGCGGGCCAGCAGGCGGAGGAACACGCCCGTCGGCGTTTGTCCGAGTGGCTGGCCGGCGCTGTCATCGGCGCGGATGCCGTGGCGCACCAGCTCTGCCGAGACACGGCGGGCGAGGTCACGGTCCGGTGTCACCAGGGCGGCGCGGGCGCCTTGCGTCTCCAGCGCCTCGCGCAGCAACAGGGCGATGGCGGCGGCCTCGGTCTGCGCCTCCGGCGCCGCGACCAGGCGCAGGCCGGCGAGGCCCGGTGCCCAGGTCTCGGGTGCGGGCACGGTCCAGGGCTGCATCCCCTCCGGCGGGCGCAGCGCCATTTCCAGCAGGGCGACGCGGGCGGCGGGGACGGTGGCAGCGGATTCGGCACAGCCATGCCAGCGCCGCACCTGGCGCGGCTCGGCGCCCATGGCGTGCAGCAGCCGGCCCTGGCTGCAGAAGGGGTGGGTGGGGCTGTCGCAGATCGAATCCCAGATCGCGGCCAGCTCCGCCCGGTCCAGCCCATGCAGCAGCACCGCGCCCTGCGGCAGCCCGGCCAGCACGCGCAGCAACTCCACCGCCGCCGGGATGGTGCCGCCGATGCCGATGCCGGCGGCGATCACCGGATGCGCCGGCGGCTTCTCCTGCCACGCCTTGGTCTGCTCGCGCAGCGCCAGCACGCGGCGCAGGCCGATATCCAGCAGGCCCTGTTCTTCCAGCCAGCCGGCCCAGGCGGTGGCGACGCCGCGCAGGAAGGTGGTGGTGATCTGCCAATGGGTGGCCTGCGATTCCGGCACCAGCTTTTCCAGCCGGCCGAGCCAGGTCTCGGTGAATTCGCCGGGCGTGCCGGTGGCGAGCAGCGCGGTATCCGGCTCCTCCAGCGCGATCTCGTCGAAGATCCGCGCCAGTTCGGCGGCCAGCGACCAGGCCTGTTCCGGCGTGCCGGGGCCGCCATGGCGGGGCGGCAGGCGGATCACCAGGCTGGTCAGCACCGCCTGCCGGGTCAGCGCCGGCACCGCGGGCGGCAGGTCCAGCAAGGTCGGCAGCGCCAGCTCATCCGCGTCTTCGGTGGACAGGCCCGCCAGCGCCCGCATCCGCGGCAGCAGCAGTGCGCGGCCCTCCGCCCGGGCCAGGAAGGCATCGCGCAGCCCACGCGCCGAACGCCGCGTCGGCAGCAGGATGGTGGCGCGGGACAGCGCCTCCGCCGGCTGGTCGCGGAAATCCGCGAGCACCCCGGCGGCGAGGCAATCCAGGAAGGGCAGCTCGGCCGGGATATCGAAGAGATTCATGTTCCGTTCCAGGCTAGCAGCCCGCCGCGCCTCAGAACAGCGCCGTCAGCATCCCCGCCCGCAGCATCGTCTCCGCCCGGCCCAGATCGCGCGGGGTGGAAAGGTGGAACCAGGCGCCGTCATGCACCAGGCCGAACAGCCGGCCGGATTCGATGGCGCGGTCATAGACCAGGTTCAGGCTGAACGGCCCCTTCGGCACGTCCCGGAACAAAGCCGGGGATAGAATCTGGACCCCGCCGAACAGGTACGGGGAGATCTCCTGCTCCTCCGGGCGCCGCAGCGCGCCCATCGGATCGACGAAAAAATCGCCGCGCCCGGCTTCGCCATCCACCTGCGCGGTGCGGACCAGCAGCAGCAGCGCGTCCATGCTCCCGGGGTCGAAATTGGCTGCCAGGCGCTGCAGGGCGGGTGTCGGGCCATCGAGCCAGAAGGCATCGCCGTTCACCACGGCGAAGGGGCCCTCGCCCAGATGCGGCAGGGCCTGGGCGACGCCGCCGCCGGTCTCCAGCAGCACGTCTTCTCGCAGCACCAGCCGGTCCGGCGCATCATGCGCGGCGACGGCTTCCGCCACCTGGTCGGCGAACCAATGCGCGTTCACCACATGGTGCTGCACCCCGGCATCGCGCAGCCGGTCCAGCGCATGGTGCAGCAGGGACCGGCCTTCCAGCATCAGCAGCGGCTTCGGCCGGTCATCGGTAAGCGGCCGCATCCGCGTGCCGAGCCCGGCGGCGAGCACCATGGCGTGGGTCAGGGCGATCATGCCGCTTCGGTCTCCAGCCCCGCCGGATTGGCGCGCAGTCCGGGGGGTACATGGGTGTCGAGGAACCCGGCCAGCGGCGCCGCCGCCTCGTGTTCCAGCGCCCGCGCCAGCAGCGCCCAGCAGCGCGGCCCGTGGCGCAGGTAGTGCGTCTTGCCATCCCGTCGCGCCAGCCGCACCCAGAGGCAGGCGACGCGCAGATGCCGCTGCGCCGCATGGGCGGCCATCGCAGCGCGGAACGCTGCCGCATCCAGTTCCGGCCGCAATGCCAGGTAGCGCGCGATGCAGGCCTCCCGCAGCGCCGGGTCCACATCCCGGCGCGCATCCTCGACCAGGGAAACGAGGTCATAGGCCGGGTGGCCGAGCGCCGCGTCCTGGAAATCCAGCAGCCCGACATCGGCCGGCGGCGCACGGTCCGGCAGCGGCATCAGATTGGCCGGGAAGAAATCCCGGTGCACGAAGCCGGCGGCGGCGTGGGGCGCCAGCATGGCGTGGATCGCCCGGCCGAAATCTCCCCCGATCGCCTCCGATGGCGCCTCTCCGAACGCCGCCGGCCACCACCATTCGAGAAACGTGGCCGCGGCGGTATCGGCCATGCGGACGGAATCCCACTCCGGCAGGCCCTCGGGCGGCGGCACCGCATGCAGCCGGGCCAGCGCCGCGGTGGCGGCCAGATAGTGCGGCGCAGGGTCCGCGCCGGCATCCAGAAGCTGCGCCATGGTGCTGGCGCCGAAATCCTCGATGAGGGCAAAGCCCTGGCGTGCATCCGCCGCCAGCACCTCCGGCGCGGAAAGCCCGGCGGCACGCAGATGCGCGGCGATGGCGATGAACGGCCCGAGATCCTCCTGCGGCGGCGGCGCCTCCATCAGCAGCGCCGGGCGGGGGCCGCCGACCAGCCGCGTATAGCGGCGGAAGGAGGCATCGGCCGGCAGGGGTTGCCGCGCCGCGCCCACGAAGTCGTGGTCGGCCAGGAAGGCGACGGCCTCGGCCCTCACGCGCCAACTCCGTGCAGTCGTCCGGCCCAGCCGGTCAGGGTTGCCACGCGCGATGTCTCCGTCGGGCCGGGGGCCAGGGTCAGGGTCAGCGCCTCGGCCGGGCGCAGCGGGCCGAGGCGGTCGGGCCATTCGATCAGGCAGATGCCATCCCGCGCCTCCTCCCAGCCCAGCTCGTCCAGGCCGTCGGGGCCATCCAGGCGCCAGAGGTCGAAATGGAAGGCCGGCCCGGCGGGCAGGTCGTAGGATTGCACCAGGGTGAAGGTGGGCGAGGGTACTTCCAGCGCCGGATCCCCCGAGGCAGCCCGCAGGAAGGCGCGGGCGAAGGCGGATTTGCCGGCGCCGAGCGGGCCTTCCAGCAGCAGCGCATCGCCCGGCCGGGTGCGCGCGGCAAGCTGCGCGGCCAGCGCCGCGGTGGCGGCCTCATCGGCCAGGGAGAGAATCAGGGACATGCGCGGCGGCAATCTGCCTCGCCGCCACTGCACCGCACAAGCCGTGCCCTTGATCCAGGCTGCCGCTTGGTCCAAGCAACCGCCCGACACCTGAAACGAGGCCAAAATGTCGGCGGTTGTCGAGACGGATGTGGCGATCATCGGCGCGGGTCCGGTTGGGCTCTTCGCCGTGTTCGAATGCGGCATGCTGCGGATGAAGACGGTGGTGGTGGACGCGCTGGGGGAGATCGGCGGCCAGTGCAGCGCGCTGTATCCCGAAAAACCGATCTTCGACATCCCGGCGCATCCGGAGATCGCCGGCGCAGACCTGATCGCGGCGCTGCACAAGCAATGCGCCCCCTTCAACCCGATGCTGATGCTCGGCCGCCGCGTCGATGCGCTGCGGCAGGACGGCGAAAAGCTGGTGCTGACCACCAGCGAGGGCGATGTCATCACCTGCAAGGCGGTGATCCTGGCCGCCGGCGCCGGCGCCTTCGGCCCGAACCGACCGCCGCTTGAACGCCTGCCGGAATTCGAGGCGACCGGCGCGGTGCGCTATTTGGTCAGCAAGCGGGAGGAATTCCGCGGCAAGCGCGTGGTGATCGCCGGTGGTGGCGACAGCGCGGTGGATTGGGCGCTGAGCCTGAAGCAGATTGCCGCGCATGTGACGGTGGTGCATCGCCGCGACAAATTCCGCTGCGCGCCGGAAAGCGCCGCGCAGCTGAAGCAGGCGGCGGAGCGCGGCGAGATCGAGCTGGCCATCCCCTACCAGCTGCACGGCCTGGAAGGCGCGGACGGCGTGCTGACCGGCGTTGCGCTGGCGACCCTGAAGGGGGAGGTGAAGACGGTGCCGGCGGACCATCTGCTGGCCTTCTTCGGCCTGTCCATGGAATTGGGCCCGATCGCGGAATGGGGCCTGGGGTTGGATCGCAGCCACATCACGGTGGAGCCCGCCAGCTGCGCCACCAACATCCCCGGCGTGCATGCCATCGGTGATATCGCGACCTATCCCGGCAAGCTGAAGCTGATCCTGCAGGGATTCTCCGAGGCCGCGATGGCGGCGCATGCCATCCATCCGCGGGTCTTCCCGGGGGAGGCGCTGCATTTCGAATACTCCACCAGCAAGGGATTGCCGGTGGCAGGCTGACAGTAGGACGCCGTGTCAGCCGGCGCGGCACGCCAGGGTGCGGCGCAGGCGCTCGGCGCCCCGGCCCTGGCCATGGGCGCCACCTTCCTGGCCTTTGGCGCGGCGGTGGCCGAGGCTGGGCTGTCGCTGGGCTGGGCGCTGATCTGCACCGGCGCGGTCTATGGCATGGCGGGGCAGCTGGTTCTGCTGCAGGTGGCGGCGGGTGGCGGCGCCGCCTTGCCCGCGACCATCGCGGCGACGGCCGCCAATGCCCGTTTCCTGCCGATGGCGGTCGCGATCGCCCCGCTGCTCGGCCGCGCGGGGCGGCGCTGGTGGGCGCTGCCCTTCATTGCCATCACCCCCTGGGCGGCCGGGATGCGCGTGCTGCCCACCCTGCCGGAGCCCGCCCGGCTGCCCTGGTTCCTGGGCTTCGCCCTGGCGAGCTGGTACGTCGCGCTGCTGACCACCGCCGCCGGCCATCTGGCCGCGCCGCATCTGCCGGCCGAGCTCCGCGCCGCGCTGCTATTCGCCAACCCGCTGTATTTCTGCCTGCTGCTGGCCGCCGATGCGCGCCGCCCCGGCGTCGGCCCCGCGCTGCTGGCCGGGGTATTGGCGGCACCGCTGGCCTATGGGCTGGGCGGCGCCTGGGGGCTGCCGCTGGCCGGGCTGGTCGGTGGGACGCTCGCCTTCCTGTGGGGGCGCTGGCGGTGAGCCAGGCGGATTGGGCGCTGGCGCTGACCATCGGCATCGGCCTGGCGCTGCGCGGGCTGGGCCTGCTGCTGGGCGGCGCGCTGCGGCCGGATCATCCGGCCATTGCCTGGGCCTCCGCGGTTTCCGTCGCCACGCTGGCGGCCTTCGTCACCCTGGCGATCGCGGTGCCATCCGGGCTGCTGGCCACCGTGCCGCTGCCGGCGCGGCTGGCCGGGCTGGCCGCCGGAGGGCTCGCCTTCTGGCTGCTGCGCGGCCGCCTGCTGCCGGCGATGGCGGCGGGGCTGGCCGCGCTGCTTCTGGTGCGCCTGATCGCCGGCTGAAACAGCGTGAAACCGCCCGGACCCCGCTGATCCTTGCGTAAAATTCACGCAGCGATTCATGTTCCGGCGCACGGAATGGTTGGAGACGACATGCTCGGCCAAATGCGCGCCACGGATCTCTGGCGTGGCGACATCATCCTCACCTCGATGAAGCTGCGCTTCGGCAATGAAAGCAGTGCCGGCACCTTCTGGGCGCCGGCCATCGAGAACAGCGCCATCAACCTGCTGACCGGGTCGTTGTATTCCCACGCCATGCTCGTCACCGGCCCGGGCCGGATCATCGAATTCCGCAACAACCTGGCCGAAAAATCGCTGCGCGCGGCGGTGACCGAGGATGGCAAGAACCTGCCCGCCGTGGCGCATGTGTTCCGCCATCGCAGCAGCAACGGCGCGATGCGGGAAAGGGTGATGACCCATGCCCGGACCATGAAGCACGACTTCAAATCCGTGGACATGACGTATGTGCTGTCCGTCTGGCTCGGCCTCAGCCGCATCACGAATGCGTGGCGGCAGGAGGATGTGCAGGGCATGGTGGTGTGCAGCAGCTTCTGCACCGCCGCCTACGCCAAGGCCGGCAGCCCGCTGTCCCGCATGAATCCGCACAGCATGGCGCCGGGGGATATCGCCCTCTGCGCCGATCTCGGCACCGCCATCCGCAGCCGGGGGCAGAACGCGGTGGACGCCTATGTGCCGATCAACATGCTGGTCTCGGCCCGCAAATGGGCGGCGCGCCGGGCCTGGGGCCTGCCGACGCTCAACCTGGTCGGGGAGGTTTCATCGGAGGAATACGCCTGACGCGGTTCAGGCGCCGAAGCCGTAGAGAAGCGCCGGATTGTCCACCAGGATCGCCCGGCGCTGCGCCGCATCCGGCGCCCAATCGGCCAGCAAATCGAGCAGCGCCGAATCATCCGGGATGGTGGTGGCGTTGGGATGCGGCCAGTTGGTGCCCCAGACCATCCGCTCCGGCGCCGCGGTCACCAGGGCGCGGGCCAGCGGTCCCACCGCCTCCGGCCGCGCCTGGTCCAGGCTGTAGGGGGAGGACAGCTTCACCCAGCCGCGCCCCGCCTGCACCAGCTCCATCACCACCGCCCAGGCCGGATGGCTGGCCCAATCCGCCAGCGGCAATTGCCCGAAATGGTCGAACACCACCGGGCAGGGCGCGGCGCGCAGCACCGGCGCAAGCTCCGCGATCTGCGCGGCACTGGCAAAGATCTGCATGTGCCAGCCGAGATCGGCCATGCGGCGCGCCAGCGGCGCGACATCCGCCGGCGCCAGCGGAATGCCCTGCACCAGGTTGGCCCGCGCGCCAACCACGCCTTCCGCCGCCATCTCCCGCGCCAGCCAAGCCTCGAATTCCGGCCGCACCACCGCCACCATGCGGGCGCGGTCCCGCCCGGCGTGACGCAACGCCGCCAGGTGCAGCGCGTTGTCGAGGCCGTAGGTGGAAGGCTGCACCAGTACCTGCCGCGTCACGCCGAGGCGGCCCATCAGCCTTGCATGGTCCGCCAGCGTGGCGCTGCCATGTTCCCGTGCGCCGGGGGCGATGGGTGCGGCCGCGTCATAGACATGGTGGTGGCAATCCACCGCGCCCGGCGGCACCGGCAGGCGCGGCGGGGCCAGGGCGGCGGTAAAGGGAATTCTCGCGGCGTCATCCATGCCGCATAAGCTACAGCCACAAGACAGGCCGCCGGAAGCCAAGGCGGGATGAAAGGGACGAAACATCGTGCTGCGGGTCTTCCTGACACATACGCCGGAAATGCGCGGTGGCTACTACGCCGATGCCCCGCTGGCGGCGCTCCGCCAGGTGGCGGAGGTGACGCTGCATACCGGCGACGCCCCGCTCTCCGGCGCCGCGCTGGCCCAGGCCGCCGCGGGCTGCCACTGCATCGTGGCGGACCGCGCCACCGCCGGCACCGCGGAGACGTTTGCGAATGCCCCCGACCTGCTGGCCTTCCTGCGGGTTGCCGTGGATATCTCCACCATCGACGTGCCCGCCGCGTCTGCCGCCGGGGTGCTGGTGACGCAGGCGACGCCGGGCTTCGTGGACAGCGTGGCGGAACTCGCCATCGGCATGATGATCGATTTGGCGCGCGGGGTCTCGCCGCTGGCCGGCGCCTATCACCGCCATGCCCCGCCGGGGTCCCGCATGGGCACGCAGCTATCCGACAAGACGATCGGCATCCTCGGCTGGGGCCGCATCGCAAGGCGGGTGGCGGAGCTGGCGCTGGCCTTCCGGATGCGGGTGCTGGTGCACGACCCCTACAACCCGCCCGCGGCGATTCCAGGCATCACCGCCGTGCCGCTCGACCAGCTTTGGGCGGAGGCGGATTTCCTGGTGCCGCTCGCCGTCTCCACGCCGGAGACGCGGCACATCGTCGGCGCCCGCGCCTTCGCCGCCATGAAAGACGGCGCGCTGCTGGTGAACCTGTCGCGCGGAGAATTGGTCGATGAGGTGGCGCTCGCCGCCGCGCTGGATGGCGGGCGGCTGCGCGGGGCGGCCATGGATGTCGGCAGCGCGCCGGACCAGCGGCCGGACCCGGCGCTGGCGGCGCGGCCCAATGTGGTGGCGACGCCGCATATCGGCGGGCTGACACCGGAAGCGGCCGAGCACCAGGCGATGGACACGGTGCGCCAGGTGGCCGCCATCGCCGCCGGGCGAATGCCGGATGGCGCGGTGAACGCGGATGCGGCGGAGCGCCTGCGCGGCTGGTGGCAGGCCAGGGCAACCCGGTGAGGGGATTGCCGTGACGCTGCGGCGCCTGCCCCTGCCGCCCGGGCGGCAGATGATCGCGGATCTGTCCTGGGCTTCGCTCCGCGTGCCGCGCTGCACGCTGACGGCGCGGCTGGCGCTTCCGCGCGCGCTGGCCGCGCGCGCGGCGCTGCCGGCGCCGCGGCCGCCCTGGACCATCCTGTTCACCAAGGCCTTCGCCCTGGTGGCGGAGGACCAGCCCGCGTTGCGCCGCCTGCACGCCACCCTGCCGCGCCCGGCGCTGCTGGAGGCGCCGCACGCGATCGGCTGCATCGTGCTGGAACGCGAACATGCGGGGCAGCCGACCCTCGCCTTGGCCCGGTTCCGGGACGCGCATGCCACGCCGCTGGCCCGGCTGGCCGGGCAACTGCACCATGCCAAGACGGCGCCACCCACCGAATCGCGCCATTTCCACCGCCTGCTGCGCTTCGCCCGGCTGCCCTGGCCGCTGCGCCGGCTGATGCTGCGCTGGGCGCTGGCCAGCGCCACGCCGCTGCTGCGCTATGGCGGCACCTTTGCCATCTCCTCCCTCGGCAGCCGCCCGGCGGCGATCGTGGACAGCGTCAGCGTGCTGCCCTGCTTCCTGTCCTACGGCCCGATCGGCGCCGATGGCGGGGTCGAGGTGTTCCTGTCCTTCGATCATCGCGTGATGGATGGCGCCGATGGCGCCGCGGCGCTGGAAGGGCTGGAGGCGGCGATGGAAACGCTGGTGGCGGCGGAACTCGCCGCCATGGCCGAGCCTATGCTGGTGGAATAAGCGCGGCGCGAATCCACAGCGCCATCCCCACCACCCCGGCGGCCGCCAGCAGGAAGGCCACCGTGAAGCCGGCCGCGACGATGATGCCGCCGAACACCACCGACCCCAGGCTCTGGCCCAGGAACAGCGCCATGGCGAAGGCGGCCACCGCCGTGCCGCGGGCTTCCGGCAGGGCTTCCGTCGCGCGGGCCTGCAACACCCCATGCAGCATGAAGAACAGCAGCCCCACCGCGCATTGCGCCACCGCGATCATCCACCAGGCATTGGCCAGCGCAAAGACGCACAGCGCCAGCGCGATGCCGATGCCGCCCCACAGCACCAGCCCCCGCTCCCCCAGCCCGCGCAGCAGCCGCGCGGCGGTCTGGGTATAGAGCAATGACCCCAGCCCGAAGCTCGCCGCCACCGCCCCGGCGCCGGCCGCCGACAGGCCGAACCGCTCGATCAGCAGGGACGCCAGGAAGGGAAAGGCGCCGCCGAACAGCAGGAAGCCGTTGGTCCCCGCCGCCAGCAGCAACCGCCGCCCCGGCTTGCGTTCCAGGATGCGCAGGAAGCCGGACAGGCCGAGCGTGCGCCCCGCCCCCTCCGGCATCCGCCACAGCGCCGGGCCGAGGCGGAGCGCGAAGAACACCGCCATCCCCGCCGTCATCACCCCGAGTGCGAGGAACACGCTGCGCCAGCCGGCATATTCGGCCAGCGCGCCTGAGAGCGGTGCCGCCAGAAGCTGCGAGATCACCATGCCGGTCAGCAGCTTGCCGATCATCGCCTGGCGATGCTCATAGGCCACCTGGTCGCCGATATGCGCCATCAGCAGGGGGATGACGGCGGCGCAGGCGAGGCCGGCCAGCACCCGCACCATCAGCAGCGTGCCAAGCTCACCGGCGAAGGCCGCGCCGATCTGCGTGCCGGCATACAGCGCCAGCGACAGCGCCACGATCGGCATCTTGCCGAAGCGGTCGCCGAGCGGCCCCATCACAAGCTGGCCGACGCCATAGGCCAGCGCGAAGCCGCCGATCAGCGGCGCCACCCCGCCAAGACCGACGCCGAATTCGCGTGCCAGCATGGGCAGCAGCGGGTCCAGCATCCGCATGCCGCAGCCGATGGTGAAGGCGGCCAGCGCCATCAGCCAGATGGGGGGATTCATCACGAACCCGGCGGAGGGGGACCCGTCCGGCCTCATGCGCCGGCGCTGAACCTGGCACTGCGCCACCTGGCGCCCCGCCCATTCGGGCGCAGGTCACGAAACGGGGGATGGGCCAGCCTGGCTGTCGCCGCGGTGGGCCGCGGCGGGTCGCTCACGCCGCGTCCGCCTTCACCCGGCGTGCGCGTTCGCTATCCGTCTTCAACTGCCCGCAGGCGGCCGAGATGTCCCGCCCGCGCGGGCGGCGCACCGGGCTGGAATAGCCGCCGGCCTCCAGAATCTCGGCGAAGGCGCGCACGGCCTCCCCGGTGCTGGTCTTGTAGGCGCTGCCCGGCCAGGGGTTGAACGGGATCAGGTTCACCTTGGCCGGCAGGCCCTTCAGCAGGCGCACCAATTCGCGCGCTTCCGCCGGGCTGTCATTCACGCCGCGCAGCATGACGTATTCGAAGGTGATGCGCCTGGCGTTGGAGGCGCCGGGATAGCGCCGGCAGGCGGCCAACAGCTCCTCGATCGGGTATTTGCGGTTCAGCGGCACGATCTGGTCGCGCAGCTCATTCGTCACCGCATGCAGCGACACGGCGAGGTTCACATTCAGCTCGGCGCCGCATTTGTCCATCATCGGCACGACGCCGGAGGTGGACAGGGTGATGCGGCGGCGGGACAGGGCAATGCCCTCATTGTCCATCACGATCCGCATCGCCTTGGCGGTGTTCTCGTAGTTATAGAGCGGCTCGCCCATGCCCATGACGACGATATTGGACAAATGCCGCGCCGTGCCGTCCTTCGGGCTCGGCCATTCGCCGTAGCTGTCGCGGGCGCCCATGAACTGGCCGACGATCTCGGCGGCGCCCAAATTGCGCACCAGCTTCTGCGTGCCGGTGTGGCAGAAGGTGCAGGACAGGGTGCAGCCGACCTGGGTCGAGATGCAGACGGCGCCGCGATCCTCGTCGATCGAGGGGATATACACCGTCTCCACCTGCTGGCCGTCGCGGTAGCGGAACAGGAATTTGCGGGTGCCGTCGGTGCTGGTCTGCACCGCCGTCGCCTCCGGCCGCCCCACCACGAAACGCTCCGCCAGCCTGCCCTGCATCGGCTTGGCGATGGAGGGCATCTGCGTGAAATCAGTGACGCCCTGGTGGTAGATCCAGTGCCAGAGCTGCTTGGCGCGGAACGGCTTCTCGCCAATCGCGACCATCTCCGCCGCCAGCTCCTCCCGCGTCAGGCCGACCAGATCCCGCCTACCATCGGGCAGGGTGGCGGGGGGCGGGGCGAAGATCGCGGCCTTGGCCAGAATGCGCGTGCGCTCGGCTTCCGTGAGGTCAGGCCCCACCGCAACGGGGGCGGTCTGGTTCACGGCGTCAGCGGCGCCCGGCCGGGCATTCGCGGGAGATTGCCTCATAGGCCGCGGTGAAGCCGGACAGGGAGAAGGTATCGGTCACCGTCGCGCGGCCCGGACCCGGGCTGCGGACCACGGCTTCCCGCCCGGCGCGGAAGGCACCGATCAGGTTTCCGCTGCTCTGGAAGAAGGCGCTGGATTGCACGGTGCCGTAGCTGCTGAACTCATTGCTGCCGACCGTCATCTCCACCGTCGCCTGGCGCGGCAGCGGCGCGCCGAGGGAGACGGCGATCTGGTCGCGCCCGGCCGGGCGGTGCGTCACGGTCAGGGTCACGTTCTGGCGCGCCTGCGCCGCGGCACCCTCGCCACGCTGGGCGCGTGTGAAGGCGTAGCAGACCTTCTGGCCGCCTTCCTGATGCGTGGCGGCGGTCCAGGCCTGGTGCGTGCCCATGCGTTGCGGCTGCGCGCGCTGCGCCTCCGCGGCGACGGGGATGACCAGTGCGGCGAGAAGGGGAAGGGCGATGCGGACCATGCCCATTAGATACGGCGTGCCACCCCCTGCGGCAACCCGGCCCGCCCATTCCGCGCTTGTGCAGGGTTGCGTTCCGTCCATCCGGAAGGCTTCCGTTCCGCAAGGCCAGCGCATGCTCTATGCAGGCGGCGATGACCCCACGCGACGCCGCCGACAGCCAACTCGCCGCCCAATACGAGGCCTATCCCTATCCCGCGCGCGATGCGCGGGATGAGGCGAAGCGCCTTGTGGTCGGCAGCCCCTCACACCTGCGGGAGATCGATCACTGGATCTTCGGCGGCCAGCGACCCGCGGGGCAGGGGCTGCGCGTTCTGATGGCCGGCGGCGGGTCCGGCGACGGCACCATCATGCTGGCGCAACAGATGCAGAGCCTCGGCCGGCCGGGGCAGGTCACCTGGCTCGACCGCTCGGCGCAGGCGAAGCGGGTGGCGCAGGCGCGGGCGGCGGCGCGCGGGCTGGAGAATATCCGCTTCGAGGATGGCTCGCTGCTCGACCTGCCCGGCTCCGGCCTCGGGCCGTTCGACTACATCGATTGCTGCGGCGTGCTGCACCATCTGCCGGACCCGGCGGCGGGGCTGGCGGCGCTGGAATCGGTGCTGGCGCCGGGCGGCGGCCTCGGCATCATGGTCTATGCCCCGCATGGCCGCACCGGCGTCTATATGCTGCAGGACGCGCTGCGCCTGCTGGCGCCGGCCGAGGATGCGCCGCCCGACCGCGTGGAAATCGCCAAGCGCCTGTGGAAACAGGTGCCGGAGACCGCTTGGCTGCGGAAAAACCCCTGGATCGATGACCACATCAAGGGCGGCGATGCCGGGCTGTACGACCTGCTGCTGAACCCGCGCGACCGCGCCTATTCCGTGCCGCAACTGGCCGAGCTGGTGGCCGGCGCCGGCCTGCGCATCGAATGCCTGCTGGAGCCGCTGCGCTACGACCCGGACAGCTACCTGGCCGACCCCAAGCTGCGCGCCCGCGCCCGGGCGCTGGACCCGGTGGCCCGCGCCGCGCTGGCGGAGGCGATCTGCGGCAATATGGGTATCCACATCGCCTACCTGACCCGCGCGGCAGACCCGGTGCAGGCCCGCCCCTGGCAGGAGGATGCGACAGTGCCGGTGCTGCGGGAGCTGGACGGCCCCGCTTTGGCCCGCGCGCTGCGCCCGGATGGTGTGCTGCCGGTGACCTTCGACGGGCTGCGCGTGGCGGTGCCGCTGCCGCGCCTGGCCGCCGCCTTGCTGGCGCGCATCGATGGCCGCGCCAACTGGGGCGAGATCCTGGATGGCGTGGTGGCCGGCGGCGCCAGCCGGGACCAGGCGCTGCGCGACCGCGATGCGCTGGTGCAGGCGATGGAGCGGATGAACCGGCTGCTGATCGCCGCCCCGGCCTGACCCGGCGGCCGGTGATGCCTGCCGCCATCATCATCCTGGGCGCCGCGGTGCGGCAGGACGGCACGGCGAGCCCGGCGCTGCGCGCCCGGGTGCAGGCGGCGCGTGCCTGGGGCGAGCGGCAGATGCCGCCGGCCATCTACATCCCGACCGGCGCCATCGGCCGCCACCCGCCTGCCGAATCCGTCGCGATGGCTGCCATCCTGATGCAGGCCGGGGTGCCGGAGGCGCGGATTCACCAGGAACCGACCGGCACCGATACCTTCTCCTCCGTCCTCGCCTGCGTCGCGCTGCTGCGGCGCATCGGGCATCGGGGGGAGGTGCGGGTGGCGACGCATCGCTACCACCTGCCGCGCAGCCTGCTGCTGTTCCGCCTGGCCGGGGTGCCGGCCCATGCGGTGCCGCCACCGGCCGGTCCTTCGGAAACCGGCGCGCAACGGCGCTGGTTCTGGCGGATGCGGGAAGTGGCGGCGCTACCCTATGATGCGGCGCTGATGCTCTGGGCCAGGCTGCGCCGCAGGATATAGAGCCTCAGACTTCTTCCTCGCGGTCGGTCTCGACCACCAGGTCGTCGCCCAGCTCCTCATCCGCGTCATCCAGCTCCTCGGCGTCCTCGATCGCCTCGTCGCCCTCATCCGCCTCGACCTCGACGCCGTCCTCGACCTCGTTCTCGGACACGGCGGCGCGCTTCTTCACACGCTCCTCGGGCAGTGGTGCGGCGCGCTTCAGGCGCGGCTGTTCGGCCGGCTGTTCGGTGCCGCATTTCGGGCAGATCGCGGGCTGGCGCGTCAGGTCGTAGAACTTCGCGCCGCAGGACACGCAGACGCGCTTCAGTCCAAGTTCGGGCTTCGCCATGGGGAAGAAGAGCCTCGTGCCGGGCCGCGGCGACGCGCAGAAATCCGCGAGCAGCCGGGGCGTAAAGGGTGCGCGCGATTGCCACTTACCGCCCTGCATGTCAAACGCCGCCCGATGCAGCCCCCCCCCGATACCGCCCCGAAACCGCATCCCGTGGCGGGTCTGACGGGCCGCTTCACAGTGCCGGGGAACCGCTCGGTCAGCCATCTGGCGCTGATTCTGGGCGCCCTGGCCGCGGGCACCACCACCATCACCGGCCTGCTGGAAGCGCCCGATGTCCTGCGCACGGTGGCCGCGATGCGGGCATTGGGGGCCACGGTGGAAAAGGCGGCCGATGGGTCCTGGCGCGTCGCCGGGCGTGGCATTGGCGGGCTGGTGGAGCCCCATGATGTGCTGGACATGGGCGATGCCGCCGGCGCGGCGCCGCTGCTGTGCGGCTTGCTGGCGGGGCACCCCATGCTGGCGGTGGTGACCGGCGATGCGGCGCTGCGGCAGCAGCCGATGCGCCCGGTGATGGATGCGCTGGCCGCCACCGGCGCCCGCTTCGCCAGCCGCACCGGCGGCCGCCTGCCCCTGGTGGTGGAGGGCGTGGCGGAGCCGCTGCCGCTGGATACCGTGCTGCCCGCCGCCTTCGCCGAATTGAAGACCGCCTGCCTGCTGGCCGGCCTCTGTGCCCGCGGCACCACAAGGGTGCGGGAGCCAGCCGGGTCGCCCGACGATGCGGAACATCTGCTGCGGCATTTCGGCGCCACGCTGCGGGTCTCGCCCGATGGGCCGGGCCGGCTGGTCGAGCTGGATGGCCAGCCGGAGCTGGTCGCGGCCACCGTCGCGGTGCCCGGCGATGCCTTCGCCGCCGCCGTGCTCGTGGTGGCGGCGCTGCTGGTGCCGGGTTCCGCCATCACCCTTCGCCATGTCGGCCTGAACCCGCACTATGCCGGCCTGTTCCAGGCGCTGCGCGAGATGGGGGCGGAGATCATCGCGGAGGACCCGCGGCAGCCATGCGGGATGCCGGTGGCCGACCTGCATGTCCGCGCCTCGGCGCTGCGCGGGATCGACCTGGCGGCGGGGCACGCGGCCGATGCCGCGCCGCTGCTGGCCGCCGCCGCCGCCTGCGCCCGCGGCACCACGCGGCTGCGCGGGCTGGACGATGCTTCCGCCATCGCCGCGATGCTCGCCGCCGCCGGAATCCGGCATGAGGTGGAGGGGCTCGATCTGCTGGTGCATGGTGGCGGCGTGCCGCCGGAAGGCGGCGGCCTGGTGGAGACACGGATGGACCATCGCCTTGCCTTGTCCGCGCTTGTGCTGGGCCTGGCCGCCCGCCGACCGCTGCGGATCGATGACAGCGCCTGCATCGAGGCTGCCTTCCCCGGCTTCACCCGGTTGATCGAGACCTCGGCGGGCCGGGCATGACCGCTCTTCTGGTGATTGCGGTGGACGGCCCGGCCGCCGCCGGCAAGGGCACGCTGGCGCGGCGCCTGGCCGCGGAGCTGGGGCTGCCCTATCTGGATACCGGCCTGCTGTACCGGGCCGTGGGCCGCCGGCTGCTGGATGCGGGCGCCGACCCGGCCGATCCGGCCGCCGCCACGGAACAGGCCCAGGCCCTGACAGCCGCCGACCTCGCCCGCGGCGATCTGCGCGGCCCGGCGGCGGATATGGCCGCCAGCGCGGTGGCCGCGATTCCCGCCGTGCGCGCCGCGCTGCTGGATTGGCAACGGGATTTCGGCCGGCGCCACGGCGCCGTGCTGGATGGGCGGGATATCGGCACGGTGGTGTTCCCGGAAGCACCGGTGAAGCTGTTCGTCAGCGCCAGCCCGGAGGAACGCGCCCGCCGCCGCTGGCTGGAAATGCGCGGCCGCGGCCAGGCGGCGGAGCTGGCGCAGGTGGAGGCGGACCTCCGGGCGCGGGATGCGCAGGACAGCGCGCGCACCGTGGCGCCACTGAAGCCGGCCGAGGATGCCGCCCTGCTGGACACCACGACACTCGATGCCGAAGCGGCGTTCCAGGCGGCGCTTTCCGTGGTCCGCGCGCGCCTGCCGCAAGGGCTGCCCCAAGGGGAAGGCCTGGATTCCGCTTGACTCCACGGGGCGGACGGGCCTACCCGCTGCCTCGTGATCCGCACGCCCGCAACGGCGGCGGTGCCCTTGCCCGGGGGAATGGTGGCGGAATTCGGGGCTTCGGCACCGCACCGCAGGCCACCGCCAAGCCGGGGCCGGAATGGACGCTCCGTCATGTCGTTCGCAAGCCGAGGGTCGGCTGTGCATCCGGAATCGATCCCGAGGGACGGCCGGTGCTGCATACCGGCCACGTCGTGTCCGCGGCAGGGATGAAACCCGGGCCGTGGGGGCGCATACCCCATGCCCCACGATTGGGGCATCTGATCGGGAAACAACCGTTACATGGCAAGCGCCACCGCCTTCGCTGATCCGGGCGAAGATTTCGCCGCCCTCCTCGACGCCACGCTGGGTGAGAACACCTCCTTCCACGGTTCCGTCATTTCCGGGAAGGTCATCCGTATCGATGACGATTTCGCCGTCGTCGATGTCGGTCTGAAGTCCGAGGGCCGCGTCCCCCTCAAGGAATTTGCCCCCCCGGGCCAGAAGCCGGAAATCAAGGTCGGCGACGTCATCGAGCTGTTCGTCGAACGCTACGAGGACCGCGACGGCGCGATCATCCTGTCGCGTGAGAAGGCCCGCCGCGAGGAAGCCTGGACCAACCTGGAGAAGTCCTTCACGGCGCAGCAGCGCGTGAACGGCGTGATCTTCGGCCGCGTCAAGGGCGGCTTCACCGTCGACCTCGGCGGCGCAGTGGCCTTCCTGCCGGGCAGCCAGGTGGACATTCGCCCGGTGCGCGACGTGACCCCGCTGATGGGCAGCCCGCAGCCCTTCCAGATCCTCAAGATGGACCGCGCCCGCGGCAACATCGTCGTCAGCCGCCGTGCGGTGCTGGAGGAGACGCGCGCCGAACAGCGCAGCGAGCTGATCCAGGGCCTCAAGGAAGGCATGGTGCTCGACGGCGTGGTCAAGAACATCACCGACTACGGTGCGTTCGTGGACCTCGGCGGCGTGGACGGCCTGCTGCATGTCACCGACATCGCCTGGCGCCGGATCAACCACCCGAGCGAGGCGCTGACCATCGGCCAGGCCGTGAAGGTGCAGGTCATCCGGTTCAACCCGGAGACGCAGCGCATCAGCCTCGGCATGAAGCAGCTGATGTCCGACCCCTGGGAAGGTGTCGCCATCAAGTATCCGGTCAACGGCAAGTTCAGCGGCCGCGTGACGAACATCACCGACTACGGCGCCTTCGTGGAGCTGGAGCCGGGCGTCGAGGGCCTCGTGCACGTGTCCGAGATGTCCTGGACCAAGAAGAACGTCCATCCGGGCAAGATCGTCGCCACTTCGCAGGAAGTCGACGTTCTCATCCTGGACGTGGACGGTCCGAAGCGCCGGATTTCGCTGGGCCTCAAGCAGGCGCAGGGCAATCCGTGGGAGCTGTTCGCGGAAGCCAACCCGCCCGGCACCATCATCGAGGGCGAGATCCGCAACATCACCGAGTTCGGGCTGTTCGTCGGCCTGGGTCCGGACCTGGATGGCATGGTCCACATGTCCGACCTCTCCTGGGATCTCCCGGGCGAGCAGGCGATGGCCAACTTCGAGAAGGGCACCAACGTCAAGGCCAAGGTGCTTGATGTGGATGTCGAGAAGGAGCGCATCTCGCTCGGCGTCAAGCAGCTCGAGGCCGATCCGGCCGCCGAAGTGCTGGACCGGATCAAGAAGGGTGATGTCGTCACCTGCACCGTGACGAAGATCGAGCCGAACGGCATCGAGGTGAAGGTCGACGAGGTCCTGATCGGCTTCATCCGCCGCGCCGAGCTGGCGCGCGACCGTGGCGACCAGCGCCCCGACCGCTTCGCCGTGGGCGAGAAGGTCGATGCGAAGATCACCGCCGTCGACCGTGCCGGCCGCCGCCTGGCCCTGACCATCAAGGGCAAGGAAGTGGAGGAGGAGCGCGAGGCGGTCCGTGAATACGGCACCACCGACAGCGGCGCCTCGCTCGGCGACATCCTGGGTGCGGCGATCCGTCGCCGGAACCAGGGCGGCGAGGAGTAACCAAGCCTTGGCTGCGCTCGATCCCGCCGGGATCGAGCGCGACCATTGCCTTTGTCATCCGCGTGAAGCGGCCGACCTTGCCTTCGTCTTCGGCAACCGCATCGCGGTGCCGGGGATGGCGGCGGCGGCCGCTTCGCTGTTTCTGGACGGGCTGGTGCCCCGCATCCTGGTCTCCGGCGGCGCCACGCCCGGTGGGCCCGGCACCGAGGCGGACGCGATCGGCGCCGCCATCCTCGCCCTCGGCGTTCCACGGGACGCATTGCTGCTGGAAGGCAGGGCGACCCATACGGGCGAGAACGTCACCCTCTCCCTGCCCATCCTGGCCAGGGCCGGGCTGCTGAACTCGGGAAGAATTGTCTGCGTCGGGCTGTTCTGCACCGGCCGCCGCTATGCCATGACGCTGCACCACCACTGGCCGGCACCGGCGAAACGGTGCCTGCCGGTGGAATACGGTCCGGTCCGGCGCGGCATCTGGCATCTGCACCCCGCAGCGCGCGCCCGCGTGCTGGGGGAGGCGGCGCAAGTGCCTGCCTATCGCGCCGCCGGCTTCATCGCGCCCTGGCCAAGCGCCAGCGCGCCCACCAAGTGATCGCACCATGTCCCTCGATGCCGACCTCCTGCTCGATCGCCGCCGGCTGAAGCGCCGGCTTTCCCTGTGGCGTGCCGCCGCCGTGCTGGCGGTGGCCGCCGTGGTGCTGGCTTTCACCCTGGGCGACCGCCGCGCCGGCGGCCTGCTGCCCGGCGTGGCCGGCGCGCATGTCGCCCGCCTCACCCTGTCCGGCTTCATCAGCGACGACCGCAAGCTGATCGAGGAGCTGGACCGGCTGCGGCGCAGCGATGCGGTGCGCGCCGTGGTGGTGGCGATCGACAGCCCCGGCGGCAGCGTGGCGGGGGGCGAGGGGCTGCATGCCGCGCTGACCCGGATGGCGGCGGTCAAGCCGGTGGTCGCCGTGATGGGCGGTACCGCGGCATCCGCCGGCTACATGGTGGCGCTGCCGGCGCAGCGGGTCTTTGCCCGCAACGCCACCGTCACCGGCTCCATCGGCGTGATCCTGCAAAGCTTCGACGTGACCGGCCTGCTCGCCTGGATCGGCGTGAATGCGGAGACCATCGCCTCCGGCCGCTTCAAGGACCAGCCCAGCCCGTTCCGTCCGCTGACCGAGGAAGGCCGCGCCGAGCTGGCCCGGGTGGTGCAGGACCTGCACACGCAATTCGTGATGATGGTGGCCGAAGGCCGCCAGATGGACCCCGTCCGGGTGCAGGAAATCGCCGATGGCCGCGTCTTCACGGGGCGGGAGGCGCTGGCGCTCGGCCTGGTGGATGCCCTGGGCGGCGAGGCCGAGGCGCGTGCCTGGCTGGCCGAGACCCGCGGCGTGTCGGAGACGCTGCCGGTGCGGGACATCGAAATCCGCGGCCTTGCGGAACGGACCTTTGGCTCGGTGTTGGGGTTCTTCACGAAAAGCATTGCGGATGAATGGGTTGGCGTTGACCGCGTGCGCGCGCTTTGGCAGCCTTCGCTCTAGAACCAGAACTTCCGGGCAGACGCGATTCCGATGTGGACCGCAGCGCCCCGGGGGTAGGGGCGCCGAGGATCAAGATGACCAGGTCGGAACTGATCGCGCAGCTCGCCACGGCCAACCCGCATCTGCGGCAGCCGGATGTGGAGCTGATCGTCACCACCATCTTCGATGAGATCATCGGCGCCCTGGCGCGCGGGGACCGGGTGGAGCTGCGCGGCTTCGGCGCCTTCTCCACCAAGCGGCGCGACCCGCGCACCGGCCGCAACCCGCGCACCGGCACGGCGGTGGCGGTGGACGGCAAGGCGGTGCCCTATTTCAAGCCGGGCAAGGAATTGCGGGAACGGGTGAATGGCGGGCCGTTGCAGGACCCGCCGCGCCGGCCGCGCGCCACGGCGGCCGCCGCGAAGGCGTGACGCCAGCGCTCGTGCGCCGCGGGGCGCTTCCGTTACCGTCTCGCGGCGGCTAGGACAGGTCGCGAAGATCGGAGAGGCTTCCCATGCGCTGGCTGTTGTTCCTGCCGCTGCTCATCCTCCTCGCGCTGTTCGCGCTGTCCAACATGCAGGAGGTCCAGCTCCGGCTGTGGCCCCTGGACCTGGCCTGGGCGGCGCCGCTCGGCGTGGCGGTGCTGGTGCTGTCCGGCTTCGGCTTCGTGCTCGGCGCCTTCATCGCCTGGGCCGCCGCCCTGCCGGCCCGCCGCCGCGCGCGCGAAGTGACGCAGGCGGCGAAGCTGCTGGAGGCGGAGCTCGCCGTGCTGAAGGCGCGCGAAGCCCAGGCCCGGCATGCGGGTGCACCGCAGCCGATGCAGATCACCCTGCCGGCGGCCCACTGAGCATGCGCCGTTGCGGGTTGTGCGTGGCGCTGGATGCGCCGGATCTCACCATGGCCGAGGCCTGGGCCGGCGCCGTCGCGCCGCATGCCGGGTTGTTGAAGGTGGGGCTGGAATTGTTCGCGGCCGAAGGCGGCGCGGCGGTGCGCCGGATTGCGGCGCACCGGCCCGTCTTCCTCGATGTGAAGTTGCACGACATTCCGAACACGGTGGCCGGCGCCATCCGGTCCCTGGCGCCGCTCGGCCCGGCCTGGATCACGGTGCATGCCGCGGGTGGCGCGGCGATGGTGGAAGCGGCACGCAAGGCAGCGGAAGACGCGGGCGGGGCCGCGCGGCCGCGCATCCTGGCGGTGACGGTGCTGACCAGCCTGGACGCGGCGGCGCTGTCCGCCACCGGGGTTGCTGGCGGCCCGGTGCAGCAGGTGCTGCGGCTGGCCCGGCTGGCGATGGCGGCGGGGGCCGATGGGCTGGTCTGCTCGCCGCGGGAAGTGCGGCCGATCCGCGATGCGCTGGGCGAATTGCCGGTGCTGGTGGTGCCCGGCGTGCGCCCCGCCGGCAGCGCGGCGGATGACCAGGCGCGCACCGCGACGCCGGAACAGGTGGCGCGCGACGGTGCGGATTGGATCGTGGTCGGCCGGCCGATCACCCAGGCGGGCGACCCGGGGGCTGCCGCCCAGGCCATCGCGCAGGCGCTGGGCTGAGGCGATGCAGGTCAAGATCTGCGGCATCAAGGATGTGGCGGGGCTGCAGGCGGTGCGCGCCGCCGGGGCGGAGATGTGCGGCCTGGTGTTCTTCCCGCCCTCCCCCCGCGCGCTGACGCCGGCCGAGGCCGCGGCGCTTTCGGCCGCCGTGCCGGGCGGGCCGCAGCGGGTCGGGCTGTTCGTGGACCCGACGGATGCGCTGATCGAGAGCGTGCTGGCGGCGCTGCAGCTCGACATCATCCAGCTGCATGGCGAGGAATCTCCCGCCCGCTGTGCCGAGGTACGGCAAAAATTCGGCCGGCCGGTGATGAAGGCGCTGGGCATTGCCAGCGCGGCGGATCTGGATGCGCTGGCGGCCTTTGCGCCCGCCGTGGACCGCTTCCTGCTGGACGCCAAGGCGCCGCCCGGCGCGCCGCTGCCCGGCGGCAACGCCGCGCCCTTCGACTGGACGCTGACCGCCAGCCGCAGCATCGCGCGCCCCTGGCTGCTGGCGGGCGGGCTGACGCCGGCCAATGTGGCACAGGCCATCGCCGCCAGCGGGGCGCCGGGGGTCGATGTCTCCTCCGGTGTCGAGGCTGCGCGCGGGGTGAAGGACCCGGCGCGCATCGCCGCCTTCGTGGCGGCCGCGAAGGCGGCGTGAGCCGACCCGCCGCCGGAGGCGGCAGGGTCTCGCCAATCGCCGCAGGCGGCAGAATCAGACCCGCTTTGCCGGCGGATGCACCGGCAATCGGTGACATGCACGCCCGATCCTGGGCCGAGACCTATCCCGGCCTGGTACCGGACGCCCTGCTGGCCGAGATGACGGACCCCGCCCAGCGCCGCGCCGCCTGGGCGCGCAACCTTGCGGCGCCGCTGCTGCCGGGTGGCACGCTGGTGGCGGAGGAAGCGGGCGCGATCCTCGGCTTCGTCTCCGTCTGCGCGGCGCGGGATGCGGCGCTGGGCGCCTCCGGCGAAATCTCCGGCCTTTATCTGCTGCGCGCGGCGCAGGGGCGCGGCCTGGGGCGGGCGCTGCTGGGGGCGGGGGCGCGGGTGCTGCTGTCGGCGGGGCATCGCTCCGCCGGGGCCTGGGCGCTGGATGCGAATGCCCGCGCACGCGGCTTCTACGCCGCCACCGGCGCCGCGCCCGGCACCAGCCAGGTGGGCTGGCATGGCGAGATCCCGGTGGCGGAGACCGCCTGGGTCTGGTCAGACCTGCGCCGCGTGACCAGTTGAAGCTACAGCCATTTCATCCTGCCTGGGGCACGGCGAAGCGCTTCCAGCTTGTTGTTTCGCCGGATTTTCCGGGTCCTCAGGCGATACCGCCTGACCGGAAAATGCTCTAGACCCCTGTCGGCCCCTCCCTGCCGGACCAAGACCAGGCCCAATTCCAGGACATCGCCCCGTGAACCAGCAGCCGCCCCCCAATTCCTTCCGCCAGGGCCCCGATGCCCGCGGCCGCTTCGGCACCTTCGGTGGCCGCTTCGTCGCCGAGACGCTGATGCCGCTGATCCTGGAGGTCGAGGCCGCCTATGAGGGCAGCAAGACCGACAAGGTCTTCCAGGATGAATGGCGCCGCCTGCTGAAGGATTATGTGGGCCGCCCCAGCCCGCTGTGGTTCGCCGAGCGCTTCACCACCCATCTGCGGAAAAACGCCGCGCCCGGCATGGGCGCCAAGGTGTATTTCAAGCGGGATGAGCTGAACCACACCGGCGCGCACAAGATCAACGCCGTGCTCGGCCAGATCCTGCTGGCCAAGAAGATGGGCAAGACCCGCATCATCGCGGAGACCGGCGCCGGCCAGCATGGCGTGGCGACGGCCACCGCCTGCGCGCTGATGGACCTGCCCTGCGTCGTCTATATGGGCGCGACGGATGTGGAGCGGCAGCAGCCCAACGTCTTCCGCATGAAGCTGCTGGGCGCGGAGGTGGTGCCCGTGACCTCCGGCGCCGCGACGCTGAAGGATGCGATGAATGAGGGCCTGCGGGACTGGGTCGCGAATGTCAGCGACACCTATTACTGCATCGGCACCGTCGCCGGCCCGCACCCCTACCCCGCCATGGTGCGCGATTTCCAATCCGTGATCGGCATCGAGGCGAAGGCCCAGATGGTGGAGGCCGAGGGCCGGCTGCCGGATGTGCTGGTGGCGGCCGTAGGCGGTGGCAGCAATGCCATGGGGCTGTTCTACCCGTTCCTGGACGATCCGAGCGTGGCGATGGTCGGCGTGGAAGCCGCCGGGCGCGGCCTCGATTCCGGCGAACACGCCGCGGCGCTGTCGCGCGGCCGTCCGGGCGTGCTGCATGGCAACCGCACCTACCTGCTGCAGGATGGCGACGGCCAGATCACGGAGGCGCATTCCATCTCCGCCGGGCTGGACTACCCCGGCGTCGGGCCGGAGCATTCCTGGCTGCATGAACTCGGCCGCGTGACCTATTCCGGCGTGACGGATGATGAGGCGCTGGAGGCTTTCCAGCTCTGCTCGCGGCTGGAGGGCATCATCCCGGCGCTGGAGCCGGCGCATGCGCTGGCCGAGGTGATGAAGATGGCGCCCAAGATGCCGGCGGACAAAATCATCCTGATGAATCTGTGCGGCCGTGGCGACAAGGACATCTTCACCGTCGCGAAGCACCTGGGCGAGAACATCTGACATGTCGCGCATTGCCACGAAGTTTGCGGCGCTGAAGGCGCAGGGGCGCGGCGCGCTCATCCCGTTCCTGGAAGCGTTCGATCCGGACCGTGAGACCGCCATGGCGATCCTGCGCGGCATGCCCGCGGCGGGCGCCGACCTGATCGAGATCGGCGTGCCCTTCACCGACCCGATGGCGGATGGCCCGACCGTGCAGAAGGCCGGCCAGCGCGGGTTGAAGGCGGGCGCGACGCTGGGCGGGGCGCTCGGCATGGTGACCGAATTCCGCGAAGCCGATGCGGAGACGCCCATCATCCTGATGGGCTACTTCAACCCGATCCTGTCCTATGGCGTGGCGAAGTTCTGCGCGGACGCGGCGGAAGCGGGCGTGGATGGGCTGATCGTGGTGGATGTGCCGCCCGAGGAAGCCGATGAACTGGCGCCCGATGCCACCGCCAATGGCCTCGACCTGATCCGGCTGGTCGCCCCCACCACGGGGGATGAGCGCCTGCCGAAGGTTCTCTCGGCCACCACCGGCTTCGTCTACTACGTGGCGATCACCGGCATCACCGGCACCCGCAGCGCCAGCACGGATGACCTGGCCGCCGCCATCCCGCGGATCCGGAAGTTCACCGACCTGCCGATCGCCATCGGCTTCGGGGTGCGGTCGCCGCAGCAGGCGGGGGAGGCATCCCGCATCGCCGATGGCGCGGTGGTGGCCTCCGCGCTGATCGAGGGGCTGCTCGCCAGCCTGGATGCCGAGGGCCGCGCCACGCCGGCCACGGTGCCGGCGGTGCTGGACCGGGTGCGGGAGTTGGCGGAGGCTGTGCGCGGGGGGTAGGCCCCCCGGGGGGGAAGCCATGGCTGCCAGCAACGATCCGAAGGCGCTTCTGCAGGCCCTTTATGCGGAGATGGCGCCGCAACACCTGTTCCCGCTGTGGGAGGTGCTGCACGCGCTGGTCACGCCGCAGCCGGCCTCCCCGGTCCAGCCGCACCTCTGGCACTACGATACGGCGCGCGGCCACCTGCTGCGCGCCGGAGACCTGATCACCGCGGAACAGGCCGAGCGCCGCGTGCTGATCCTGGAAAATCCCGGCCTGCCCGGCACCTCCTCCGTCACCACCAGCCTCTATGCCGGGCTGCAGTTGATCCTGCCCGGAGAGGTCGCGCCCTGCCATCGCCACACGCAATGCGCGCTGCGCTTCGTGATGGAGGGCGATGGCGCCTTCACCGCGCTGGATGGCGAAAAGGCGGTGATGCGCCCCTTCGACCTGGTGCTGACGCCGAACTGGCAGTGGCATGACCACGGCAATGCCAGCGCCGCGCCGATGATCTGGCTGGATGGGCTGGATATTCCCACCGTGCGCCATTTCGCCGCCAGCTTCGCGGAGCGCCTGCCGGATGGCGCCATGGCCCACCCGGAAACCGCACCGCCCGGGGATACCGCCGCCCGCTACGGCCGCAACCTGCGGCCCTTCGGCAACACGCTGGCGGCACGGCGCCCCCGGAACCTGCCGCTGTTCCACTACCCCTACGCCGATTGGCGCGACAGCCTGGCCGCGATGGCGCGCGCCGGCGACCCGGACCCGCATTTCGGCCATGCGCTGGAATTCGTGAACCCGGCCGATGGCGGCCCGGTGATGCCGACCATCGCCGCCCATGTCCGCCTGCTGCCCGCCGGATTCACCACCCGCACCCGCCAGGCGACGGATGCGATGGTGCTGGTGGTGGTGGAGGGCACCGGCACCGCGACCCTCGCCGGCACCGCCTTCGCCCTGGCACCGCGCGACCTGCTGGTGGTGCCGTCCTGGGCCGCGCTGACGCTCTCGGCCGAGAGCGAGCTGGTGCTGTTCGGCTATTCCGATGCCGCCGCGCAGCAGAAGCTGGGCCTATGGCGGGAGGCGCGGCTGTAGCGGCGGCAACCCCGCGCAACGGCGAGCGTTACGACTCCTCACAGAGGGGAGCCATTTCCATGCCCAACCACAGCAACGGCCCGAAGCCCATCAGCGACCATGAGCGCGGCGTGATGGATACCTTCCCGGCCAGCGATCCGCTCTCCGACACCGCGACGCAGGGCCCGCGCGCCGTGCCGGCGGGGGAGGATCATCCCTCCAAGCATGTTCCCGATGCGGTCACCGTCTCGCGCCACTTCAAGGACCATGAAACCGCCAAGCTGGCGCTGGAGGCGCTGGTTCGCAGCGTGCCGCTGGATCGCAGCGCGACGGAGCTGACCGGCGCCGAACTGCGCCTCAGCGTGCCGCGCGACGATGCGAAGCGCATCGAGGCCATGCTGCAATCGGTCTGAACGCGGGCCTCGCCGGCCTCACGCCATGAAGCGGGCGTCGCGCTGCGTCGCCAATTCCTGGTAGGCGGCCCGCACCGCGACCGGGCCATGCAGGCGTTCCAGCCGGCGGACGGTGAAATGACCTTCCGCGATGCCGCGGAAATGCTCCAGGAAGGCGAGGTTCACCGCCGCCCCCGCCGCCGCGCCGATCACCGGCGCGGCCTGGGCCGAGAGCTTCAGCGCCACCGGCCCGCCGAAGCGCGCGGCGATGCTGCCGAGGAAACCCGGCAGCATCACGCCCGCCAGGCCCTTGCCCACCGCGCCCTTCAACGCCTCCGCCAGTGCCAGGCGCACGGCGAAATAGCCGGATTCAGCCGCATCATCCCGCTGGTCCCGGCCGCCGAGGGCGAAGACCTTCAGGCATTCGGCGGCGATCAACGGATCGCCCAGCTGCTCCCCATTCGCTTCCGCCACGGCGGCGATCTGGCGCAGCAGCAGGGTGGTGGAGACCGGCAATTCCACCAGCGTGCCCGGCAGCCCGAAGGCCCCGCCTGCCGCACCGGCCGCCGCGGCCAGGCCGCGATGGAACCAGGCGGCGGGCAGCGGCGTGGGGTTGGCCGAGGGCTGCGCCCGCAGCGCCGCCTGCATGGCGCTCGACAGGGCGCGCTTCACCGCACCATCCAGCAACACCTGCGCCCCGGCCGGCAGCCGGTTCTTCAGCGCCTCGATCGGCATGCCGATGGTGGCGGAGAAGCGGGCGGCGAGGGAGACATCCTCCAGCTGCGCCACGGCGCGCGCCAGCTCGGCGCGGATTTCGGGCGGCAGGGTATCGGGGGGCGGGGGGGCGAGCGTGATGGACATGGGGCGGATATGGGGTGTCAGCGGCGCGTTTCGGTATGGGCACGTAGCCAGATTGCGAAATCACCCTCGGACATGTCATCGGCGGCGAGTTCCAGCACCGCCACTGTGACCATCGGCGGGGGGGCGCTCAGATCCAGTCCATTGGCCATCAGGTACACACCGGCCGCCGCCAGCGCCGCGCGCTTGTTGCCATCCACGAAGGGATGATTGCGGACAATGCCATGTGCATAGGCCGCGGCGAGCACGCACAGATCATGCTCCGCTTCATAGGCGAAGCGGTTGCGCGGCCGGGCCAGGGCGCTGTCCAGCAACCCTTCATCCCGCAGCCCATCCGCTCCACCAAATTGTCGCAGCCCCTCCCGGTGCAGGTAGAGCAGCGCCGGCTTGTCCAGCCAGCGCGGCTCGGTCACTTCGCCAGAGCCGCGAAGGTCTCGCGGTATCTCCGCATCAACTCGCGGCCGAGTTCGAGCTGTGCCTCGGTTTCCCGTGGCATGGTGGTCAGCAGCAGACCGTCGCCGCTCTCCACCACCTGCACCGTATCGCCCTCCGCCAGGTTCATCCGCGCCAGGATGTCCTTCGGCAGGACCAGGCCAACCGAGTTGCCAACGGCGCGCAGCTTCAGGGTGGCCATGTCGAACCCTCCGTTAATACGGAAGTTATAACAGGCCGTCCCGCCCCGTGTCCACTTCCGTGGCTACAGGATGAACTTCGACAGATCCGCATTCCCCGCCAGCGGTGCCACCCGGGTCCGCACGAGGTCCGCATCCACCGAAATGCTCTCGCCGCCCCGGTCCGAGGCGGTGAAGGAGATCTCGTCCAGCAGCCGCTCCATCACCGTCGCCAGCCGCCTTGCGCCGATGTTCTCAACGGTTGCGTTGATCTCGGCGGCGAGGTCCGCGATCGCATCCGTCGCGCCCTCGGTGATGTCGAGCGTGACACCCTCCGTTCCCAGCAGCGCGATGTATTGCTTGACCAGCGAGTGCTCCGGCTCCGTCAGGATGCGGCGGAAATCCTCGCGCGTCAGCGCGGAGAGCTCGACGCGGATCGGCAGGCGGCCCTGCAATTCGGGCAGCAGGTCACTCGGCTTGGCCTGGTGGAAGGCGCCGGAGGTGATGAACAGGATGTGGTCGGTCTTCACCGGCCCATGCTTGGTGGTGACGGTGGTGCCCTCGATCAGCGGCAGCAGGTCCCGCTGAACACCTTCCCGGGACACATCGCCGCCGCGCACGCCGCCTTCGCCGGTGCGGGCGCAGACCTTGTCGATCTCATCGATGAAGACGATGCCGTTGTTCTCGGCGTTGGAGATCGCCTCCCGGTTCAGCGCCTCCTGGTCCAGCAGCTTGTCGGCCTCGTCCTTGGTGAGATGCTGGCGTGCCTCGGCCACCTGCATCTTGCGGGGCTTGGTGCGGCCGCCGAACATCTTGCCGAGCATTTCCTGCATGTTGCCCATCTGCGGCGGCATGCCGGGCATGTCCATCATGCCGATGGGGTTGGATTGCTCGGCCACCTGCACCTCGATCTCCCGCGTCTCCAGGCTGCCTTCGCGCAGCATGCGGCGGAATTTCTGGCGGGTTTCGCCGGCGGCACCTTCGCCGACCAGCGCGGTGACCAGCCGTTCCTCGGCGTTCAATTCCGCCTTGGCCTGGACTGCCTTGCGGGATTGGTCGCGGGTCTGGGTGATGCTGACCTCGATCAGGTCGCGAATGATGCTTTCCACGTCACGGCCGACATAGCCGACCTCGGTGAACTTCGTGGCCTCCACCTTCAGGAAGGGGGCATTGGCCAGGCGGGCCAGGCGGCGGGCGATTTCCGTCTTGCCGCAGCCGGTCGGGCCGATCATCAGGATGTTCTTCGGCACCACTTCCTCCCGCAGCCCGGGGGCGAGCTGCTGGCGCCGCCAGCGATTGCGCAGCGCGATGGCCACGGCGCGCTTGGCGTCGTTCTGGCCGACGATGTGGCGGTCCAGCTCCGAGACGATTTCCCGGGGGGACAGGTTGACCGTTTCCGTCACGATTCAATCATTTCAAGAACGATGTTGCCATTGGTGTAGACGCAGATGCCGGCCGCGATGGCCATGGACCGCCGCGCGATCTCCTCGGCGGACAGGCCATCCACCGGCAGCAGGGCGCGGGCCGAGGCCAGCGCGTAATTGCCGCCGGAGCCGATGCCGATGACCGCATCCTCCGGTTCCAGCACATCGCCCTGGCCGGTCAGCAGCAGGCTGCGCTTGCCATCGGCCACTGCCAGCAGCGCCTCCAGCCGCCGCAGGTAGCGATCCGTGCGCCAATCCTTGGCAAGCTCGACGCAGGCGCGTTCGAGCTGGTCCGGGAAGCGCTCCAGCTTGGCTTCCAGGCGCTCCAGCAAGGTGAAGGCATCTGCCGTCGCGCCGGCGAAACCGGCCAGGACCTTGCCCTGGGCGATGCGGCGGACCTTGCGGGCATTGCCCTTGACGACGGTCTGGCCAAGCGAGACCTGGCCATCGCCGGCCATGGCGACTCGTCCGTCCTTGCGGACGCAGAGGATGGTGGTGCCGTGCCAGCCCAGCGGGTCGTGGCCGGAGGAAGGTGGTGCTTGTGTCGCGTGCATCACGCCCAGATGGCGCGGGCCGGGGCTTGCGGCAAGCGGGGGCCGATCGGCGCCCGCCGAAGCCGTGGACCCCGCGCGCCCTATCGGCTAGTGCAGCGCCATGACGCGCCAAGCCACCATCGCCCGCGCCACTTCGGAAACGAATATCCGCCTGACGCTGGACCTGGATGGCCGCGGCAGCGCCGAGATCGCGACCGGAGTCGGCTTCTTCGACCACATGCTGACCGCGCTGGCCCGCCACGGCCTGCTGGACCTGACGGTGGCGGCCAAGGGCGACCTGCATATCGATGACCACCACACGGTGGAGGATGTGGGCATCGTGCTCGGCCAGGCGCTGCGCCAGGCGCTGGGCGACAAGCGCGGCATCCGCCGCTACGGCCAATGCCTGCTGCCGATGGACGAAGCCCTGGCCGAGGCCGCGATCGATATTTCGGGCCGGCCCTTCCTCGCCTGGTCCGTTCCCTTCCAGCGCCCGAAGATCGGCACCTTCGACACCGAACTGGTCGAGGAATTTTTCCGGGCATTCGCCTTCAATGCAGGCATCACCCTGCATGTGACGTTGAAAGCCGGCAGCAACGCGCACCATGTCGCAGAGGCCTGCTTCAAGGCCGTGGCGCGCGCGCTGCGTATGGCGGTGGAGATGGACCCCCGCACCGCCGGGGAGATCCCCTCCACCAAGGGTTCGCTGGAGGGCTGAGATGAAGCTCTACACCGTGCACGCCGAAGCCCCCCCGCCGCCGGGCCCGGAGGGCTGGCCGGAGCCGAAGGCGCGCCCGCCCGTTCTGGTGCGCGAAGGCTTCTCACTCGCGGCCGCGATCTTCGGCCCCTTCTGGTTCGCCTGGAATCGCCTGTGGTGGGAAGCGCTCGGCTTCCTTGTGCTGACCGTCGCCGCCGGCTGGTTGCTGCCGGAGGCGCTGGCCACAATCGCCGTGCCCGCCCTGCATGTGCTGGCCGGCTTCGAGGCGCGGGACCGGCTGCGCGCCCGCCTCGCGCGCCGTGGCCAGCCCCTGGCCGGCGTTGTCGCCGCGCCTGATTTGGAGATCGCCTGGTTCCGCCTGATGCAGCAGCGGCCGGATCTGGTGCGGGCGGCGCCATGAAGGTCGGGCCATGAGGATCGCCATCATCGACCCCGGCTCGGGCAACCTCGCCTCCGTGCTGCGCGCGCTGGAGCGGGTGGTGGCCGAATCCGGCCGGCCGGCGCAGGTCGCCGTCACCACGGATGCGGCGGAGCTTCGCGCGGCCGATCGCATCGTGCTGCCCGGCCAGGGCGCCTTCGCCGCCTGCCGCCGGGGCCTGGATGCGCTGCCCGGCATGGTGGATGCGCTGGAGGATGCGGTCCTGCGGCGGAAGAAGCCCTTCCTCGGCATCTGCGTCGGCATGCAGCTGATGGCCGAACGCGGCCTGGAACACGGCAACACTCCCGGCCTCGGCTGGATCGCCGGGGAGATTGCGCCGATCGACCCGCGCTTGCCGGATGGCGCGGCGCTGCCGCTGCCGCAGATGGGCTGGAACGGGCTGGATCTGGCGCAGCCCTCGCACCCGCTGCTGGCCGGCATCAGCCCCGGTAGCCACGCCTATTTCGTGCATTCCTACGCATTGGCGGGCGGCGATCCGGCGCAGCTTCTGGCCAGCACCGACTATGGTGGGCCGGTCGCGGCCATCGTCGGGCGGGACAATCTGGCCGGCACGCAGTTCCATGTGGAGAAAAGCAGCCTGGTCGGCCTGCGCATCCTGGCCAATTTCCTGAACTGGGCGCCGGAGGCTGCGGCATGAGCACGCTGCGCGTCGGCAAGCCGGAGATGGCGGTGGAGGTGGCGACCGCGCTGACCCCGCATGATCTGGCCGATCTGTGCGAGGCCACTAACGCCGCCATCATCGAGGGTGGCGGCTTCGGCTGGGTCAGCAGCCAGGACCGTGCCGCGCTGGCGCGGCATTTCCGCGGCGTGCTGCTGGTGCCGGACCGCACCCTGTTCATCGCCCGCCTCGACGGCACCGTGGTCGGCAGCGCGCAGCTGGTCCGCCCGCCGCGCAACAACGAGGCGCAGGCCTTCGCCGCCCAGCTCACCCACGCCTACATCGCCCCCTATGCGCGCGGCTTCGGCCTGGCGCGCATGCTGGTGGACCGCGTCGAGGAACAGGCCGCCGCCACCGGGCTGCGCGTGCTGAACCTGGACGTGCGGGAGACGCAGGAAAGCGCGATCGCGCTGTTCGAGGCGCTGGGCTACACGCGCTGGGGCACCCACCCCGCCTATGCGCGGGTGGATGGCCGCACCGTCGCCGGGCATTTCTACCACAAGCTGCTGGAGCCCGGCCGCGGCCGGTCCACGGACAGCCTGATCGGCGCCAGATAGGGACCACCCATGGGACTGACCTTGTACCCGGCCATCGATTTGAAGGCCGGCCAGGTGGTGCGGCTGAAGCGCGGCGACATGGCGCAGGCCACCATCTACAATGCGGACCCGGCCGCTCAGGCGGCGGATTTCGCCCGCGCCGGCTTCGCCTGGGTGCATGTGGTGGACCTCGACGGCGCCTTCGCCGGCAAGCCGGCCAATGCGGCGGCCGTCACCGCCATCATCGCCGCGGTGCCGGGGCTTTCGGTGCAGTTGGGCGGCGGCATCCGGGACATGGCGACGGCGGAGGCCTGGCTCGCGGCCGGCGTCACCCGCATCATCCTCGGCTCGGCCGCGGTGAAGGACCCGGATTTCGCCCGCGCCGCCTGCCGCGCCTTTCCCGGCCGCGTCGCACTCGGCATCGATGCGCGGGATGGCTTCGTCGCGACGGAAGGCTGGGCCGAGACCAGTGGCACCACGGCGACCGACCTCGCCACCAGCTTCGCCGATAGCGGCGCCTGCGCCATCATCTACACGGACATCGCGCGGGACGGCATGCTGACCGGCGTGAATGTGACGGCCACGGCGGCGCTGGCGCGTGCCGTGCCGATCCCGGTCATCGCCTCGGGCGGCGTGGCCTCGACCGATGACATCGTGGCGCTGAAGGCGGATGGCGTGGTGGCAGGCGCCATCCTGGGCCGCGCGCTGTATGACGGCCGCGTGGACCCGGCGGCGGCGCTGAAGCTGGCGGCGTAGTCTTGCTGGTCACGGTGCTGGAGCTGGCCTGGGCGGCCTGCGCCGTGGTTGCCGCCTGGCTCGGTATCCGGCTCGGCCTGCGCCTGCTGCGGCGGCAGGCGCCCTGGACGGGCGATGCGGCGCTGCTGCGGAACCGCGACGTGCAGGGCCTGATCGGCTTCGGATTGGCGGCCTGGCTGCTGGCCGAAGCATTGCGCCGCATCAACATGGCTTGACCGCAACGCCCGCCCGCCGCAATCAGCGCCCTCGCGCCGTGCACCCTGCCGGGCCGGTGCGGCAAGCGACATGTCGGGATTTTGTCCCCCGTCCCCCTCCGGAGTTGTGCCGGTGCTGGCCCTGCGTGTGATCCCCTGCCTGGACGTGAAGGATGGCCGCGTCGTCAAGGGCGTGAATTTCCTCGAACTGCGCGATGCCGGGGACCCGGTGGAGCAGGCGCGGATCTATGACCGGGAGGGCGCGGACGAGGTCACCTTCCTCGATATCGGCGCCTCGCATGAGGGGCGGGACACCATCCTCGATGTCGTCTCCCGCACCGCGGCGCAGGTCTTCATTCCGCTGACCGTGGGCGGCGGCGTCCGCAGCGTGGAGGATATGCGCCGCCTGCTGCTGGCGGGCGCCGACAAGATTTCCATCAACTCCTCCGCCGTCGCGGACCCGGCGCTGGTGACGCGTGGCGCCGAGGCTTTTGGCAGCCAGGCGATCGTCGTCGCGGTGGATGCGCGCGGCGACGGCAAGGGGGGGTGGGAGGTCTTCACCCATGGCGGCCGCCGCGGCACCGGCATCGACGCCGTGCAATGGTGCCAACAGGCCGAAGCGCGCGGCGCGGGGGAAATCCTGCTGACCTCGATGGACCGCGACGGCACCCGCGCGGGCTTCGACCTGGCGCTGCTGCGCGCGGTGCGGTCGGCCATCCGGCTGCCCATCGTCGCCTCCGGCGGGGTGGGGGAGGCGCAGCATTTCGTCGATGGCGCGGAGGCCGGGGCAACCGGCCTGCTGGCAGCCAGTGTTTTCCACTACGGCCAGATGCGGATCGGCGAGGCGAAGGCGGCACTGGCAGCCGCCGGCCTGCCCGTGCGCCCGCTGGCGGAGTCCGTCTGATGGCCAAGACCGTGAAGCAACCAGCGCTGCCCGCACCGAAGGGTGCGAAGAAACCCGCATCGAAGGGTGCCAAGAAACCCGCGCCGAAGGGGGCCAAGAAGCCCGCCGCGAAGGCCGCCAAGCTGAAGGATGCGGAGGCGAAGCCGGCGAAGCTGAAAGCCGCGAAGGCCAAGCCGGCCGCCAAGCCGAAGGCGGAGAAGGCGCGGCGCAAATCCGCGCGGCTCGTCGCCAGCCTGCCGCTGCCCGGCTCCATCCCCGCGCCGCAGATGCTGGCCCGGCCGCGCGCCCTGGCCGCTGGCGCCGGCGCGCTGGCGCCCTTCAGCGTGGCGGGCGCCGAGGCCGGCATCCTCGATACGCTGTGGCGGACGGTGGAAGCGCGCCGCGCCGCCGGCGATGTCGCCATTTCCCACTCCGCCCGGCTGCTGGCGCGCGGCACCGCCAAGGTGGCGCAGAAGCTGGGGGAGGAGGCGGTGGAATGCGTCATCGAGGCGACGCTGGGCAACCGCGCCGCCACCGTGCTGGAAAGCGCCGACCTGCTGTATCACCTGATCGTCGTCTGGGTGGATGCGGGCATCGCTCCGGACGATGTCTGGGCCGAGCTCGCCCGCCGCCAGGGCATTTCCGGCATCGCGGAGAAGGCATCGCGGCCGAAGGCGCTGGTCCGCGCGGCGAACACCACCAAGCTGCCCTGAACCTACCGCCCCAGGAATCTAGCGCACCAGATCGCGGATGTCGTTGTCGCGCCAGGGCGCGGGCAGGCTGCGCTGCGGGCAGAAGCGGGCGGCGCGGCTCCAGCCATGCGGGCTGGTCTGGCGGAAACTGGTGCGGCTGGTGATCTCGAAGATCACGGTCTCGGTCTCGGCGGCGCCGTCGCGGCCCAGTTCGCGGCAGGCCTGGGTCACGCTGTAGCGGTCCGGGCCAGCCGCCGTGATGGATTGGAATTCGCAAAGATCGCGCGCCCCACCGATGCCGTTGCGCCGCAACAGCAGCAGCGTGGCGTTGGAGGCGCGGCCGCAGGTGGTATCGGCGTTGACATAGAAGCCGCGCTGCAGCGGCAGGCCGCTGGTGGCTGGCGCGGCCGCCGTTGCGGGTGCCGGTGCGGCTGCACGGCCCGGTGCCTGGGTTTGGCTTTTGGCGCCACCCTCGGCGACGGGCGGCTTGGCCTGCGCCATCGCGGCGGGTGCGGCGAGCAGGGCGAGGCCCCAGCCCAGACCCAGGATCATCCATCGCGACATGGCGGCAACCTCCGGAGGGAAGACGCAACCTAACCGGCGACGACGCCCGGCCGCACCTCAACTCCTGGCGCGCTGGCCGCTTGCGCCCGCGCGCCAGCCTCGCCAGAACAGGGTGAACCAGCCTCGGGAGCCTGACGGAAATGCCTGTGACCGGCCTGCCGCCCTACGACCCCGCCAACATCTTCGCCCGTATCCTGCGCCGGGAAATTCCGGCCAAGGTGGTGCATGAGGATGACTTCGCGCTGGCTTTCCACGACATCAACCCGCAGGCGCCGGTGCATGTGCTGGTGATCCCGAAAGGCGCCTATGTCAGCCAGGCGGATTTCGCCGCCCAGGCCAGCGAGGCCGAGATCGTGGGCTTCTGGCGTGCCGTCGCCGCGGTGGCCAAGGCGTTGGGGCTGGAGGCGCCCGGCTATCGCACCCTTTCCAACATGGGCCTGGATGCCGGGCAGGAGGTGCCGCATTTCCATGTCCACATCTTCGGCGGCAAGCCGCTCGGCCGCATGATCGCGGTGGACTGAAGCATGAGCGAGGCCGAGGCCCGGGCGGCGCTGGCCGCCATCGGCAGCCTGCCCGAGGCGGAAATCGATATCGCCGCGGCGGCGCTGCAACTCGCACGGATCGATGCGCCGGGCCTCGACTGGCGGGCAGGCGCCGAGCACCTGACCGCCCTGGCGCGGGAAGCGGTGCAGGCGGCCGCGGCGGACCGGGAGGCCGATGCCGGCGATGCCGCCCGCCGCCGCGCCGTGCTGGCGGAAGTGATCCACGGCCGCTTCGGCTATGGCGGCGACGGCGAGACCTATGACGACCTGGCCAATGCCAATCTGCTGCAGGTGATGGAACGCCGACGCGGCCTGCCCGTGGCGCTCGGCATCCTGTGGCTGCACGCGGCGGAAGCGGCGGGGTGGGAGGCGCATGGCGTGGATTTCCCCGGCCATTTCCTGGTGGCGCTGGCCGGGCGCGGCAAGGTGGTGGTGGATGTCTTCGTCGGCGGCCAGGCGATGGAGGCGCGGGAGCTGCGCGCCACGCTGAAACGCTTCGCCGGCGACCAGGCCGAACTCGGCCCGGCCACATTGGCGCCGATGGACAAGCGCGCGGTGCTGCTGCGGCTGCAGAACAACATCAAGGTGCGCCGCCTGCGCGACGGCGACCTGGCCGGCGCGGTGGCGTGCACGGAGGATATGCTCCGCATCGCCCCCGATGCCGCGCCGCTGTGGCGGGAGGCCGGGCTGATGCACCAGCGGCTGGACCGGATCGGCGCCGCCATCGCGGCGCTGGAGCGTTTCCTGGCGCTGGCGCCGGAGGGCCTCCAGGCCATGCGCGTGCGCGGGTTGCTGGAGGAGCTGCGCCAGCGCCTGAACTGACCCGCCTCAGTTGGTGGCCGGCGCGCAGCTGGTGAAGGTCACCCGCAGCGTCGTGCCATCCCGGGTCGAGCCGCCGGGCGAAAAGGTCTGGATCGAGGCCTGGCTGCCGGCCGGGATCACGCCGGAGCTGATGTTGCCGGATTTGCGGGTGTTGTTGCCTGACAGCTCCACATTGGCGGTGATGCGCACCGGGGCCTGGCCGTCATTGCGGACCGTCAGGAAGATGGAGTTCAGGCCCAGGCTGCCGGTATGCGTCGCCAGCGGGGTGCGCAGGCGGCAGCCATTCATTGTGTTGCCGGAGGACAGCAGGGTCGGCCCCTGCCAGGTATAGGCCTGGGCCTGGGCCTGGGCCATCTGCGGGGCCAGCAGGGCAAAGCCGCCGAACATCAGGGCACCCATCAAGGTCTTGCGCATCGTCTTGCTTTCACTTCCAGCGTTGTCGGGATCGGTCTGCCTGCACAGCATGTCCCGGAACGATGCGCGGGTCGACGTAGTCGTTTCGATGTTGATAATAGGCGATGCCTTGGCCGTCACCGCCATCCGCGGGACCGGCTTGCATCTGCCGGGGGCTCAGGCCTGCTCGCTTGCGGCCCGCAGATCGGCCACGAAGGCGGCGAAGCCATCCGCCTGCGCCTGCTGGTCCGGCAGCCGCAGCAGGTAGCTGGGATGGATGGTGGCGAAGACCGGCTGGCCGCCGAGCGCCGTCACCACCTGGCCGCGGGTCTTCAGCACCGGCAGCTTCTTCCCCGTCAGCGCCGTGAGTGCCGAGGCGCCGAGCGAGACCACCAGGCGCGGCGCCACCGCCGCCACCTCCCGCGCCAGGAAGGGGCGGTAGTAGGTGATGTCGCCGGCATCGGGCGATTGGTGGATGCGGCGCTTGCCGGTGGGGGTGTATTTGAAGTGCTTCACGGCGTTGGTCAGATAGGCCTCGCGCCGGTCGACCCCGGCCTGCGCCAGGGCGCGGTCCAGCAGCCTTCCGGCGGGGCCGACGAAGGGGCGGCCGGCGATATCCTCCTCATCCCCCGGCTGCTCGCCGACGAACATCAGCCGAGCGCCCACCGGGCCCTCGCCGAACACCGGCTGCGTCGCGCGGGCGGCGAAATCCGGCAGGTCGGGGCGGGAAAGCAGTTCCTCCCGCAGCGCGGCAAGCGCCAGGGTGGAATCGGTGGGGGGATCGATCGGCGTCGGCATGTCGCGGACAACGTGCGGCGGCGCGGAAAGCTGCCCAGGCGCCAGGTAACGGGCAAGTTGGGGGCGCGGATTGGGTGCGGCGGCGGCGCGTTCCATCATCTCCGCCACCCGGCGCGGGGCCTCCGCCATCAGGCGCGGAATCTCCGCGGCTTCCGGCAAATTGCGCCAGTATTTGCGCGGCATCTCGGCTCGCATGGCGCCGGGCTTCAGGCGCGCGGGGTTGAAGATGCTGGCGTAGTAGGCGCGCCACAGCGGCTCATACCGGTCCCCTGGCGCACCATCCGGCGGCACATCGGCGCGGCGCCCGCCGGGGCCGAATTGCAACGCCGTGCCGTCCCAGGAAACGCTGCGCCGCGGCGTGACGATGGACCAGCGCAGCGCGGCGAAGCGGCGCAGGAAGAAATCGGCCTCCGCCTCCTCGATATGATGGTCCGGTTCGAACCAGGCGATGTGGCGCGGGCCGTCCTCGGCCTGCACCTCCCGGAAGCGGACGAAGGCGTGCATCTTGTGGGCGTCGCGCCGCACCGCCTTGGCCAGAGCGCCGAGCCGGATCACCGCCGGGTCCGTCGCCGCCTGCATCAGGTGGCGCTCGCCATGGACCAGGCGCCAGAGCAGGCCGTACAGCAGGGCGAAGCGTTCCGGGTCGCTGTGGCGGATGGCGATCTCCGCCTGGTCGAGGAAGGCGCGCGGCACGCTGAAGGGCGCGCCGGAGGGGGGCGGTGCGGGCGCTTCGGCCAGCAGGCCGGGTAGTTCGCCGGCCACCACCCATTCGGCCTGTTCCGGGCGGATATCCGCCGCCACCAGCCCGCGCGCCGCCTGCCGCCAGGCGGTGAAATCCGCGGGGCCGGGTAGCGTCACCGCCACACCCTGCCGCGGAGCCAGGGCCGGCATCAGAACAGCGACATCTGGATGGGCCGCGCCGCGGCGGCGAAGGCCGTCGCGGGCAGCAGCCGCTGGCGTAGCCCGGCGCCGTCCAGCCCGCGCGGCACATGGTCCGCCAGCACCACGAAGGGCAGCACCTTGGCCAGGCTGACGCGCAACCGGCCGAGATCCGCCGCCCGCAGCCGCGTGTGGCGCCGCGCCGCGATCAGCCGGTCCACCGTCTTGGCGCCCAGCCCCGGCACGCGCAGCAGCGCCTCCCGCGGTGCGGAGTTGAGGTCCACGGGGAAGTCCTGGCGGGATTGCAGCGCCCAGGCGGTCTTCGGGTCCAGTTCCAGGTCCAGCATGCCACCCTGCCCGCCGGCCATGATCTCCGCTTGCGAGAATCCGTAGAAGCGCAGCAGCCAATCGGCCTGGTACAGCCGGTGTTCCCGCACCAGCGGCGGCGCCACGGGCGGCAGCAGGCGGGAGGCATCGGGGATCGGGCTGTAGGCGGAGTAGTACACCCGCCGCATCCGGTAGCCGGCATAAAGGTCCGTCGCCGTGCCCAGGATGGCGCCATCATCCGCGCCATCGGCGCCGACGATCATCTGCGTGCTCTGCCCGGCCGGTGCGAATTTTTGCGCCTTTGCCCGCCGGGCGGTCTTCGCCTCATCCTGCGCGCCCTCGATCCGCGTGCGCAGCCCGGCCATGGCGTGCCTGATCCGCCGGAAATCCTTCTCGGGGGCGAGGGATTCGAGGCCCGCGACGGTCGGCAATTCCATGTTGATCGACAGACGGTCGGCATACAGCCCCGCCTCCGCCAGCAATTCCGGCGCCGCATCCGGGATGGTCTTCAGGTGGATATAGCCGCGAAACCCATGCTCCAGCCGCAGCACCCGGGCCACCCGCACCACCTGTTCCATCGTATAGTCCGGCGAGCGGATGATGCCCGACGACAGGAACAGCCCCTCGATCGTGTTGCGCCGGTAGAAGCCGAGCGTGAGCTGCACCACCTCCTCCACCGTGAAGCGGGCGCGCGGCGTGTTCGATGAAGCGCGGTTGATGCAATAGGCGCAGTCGAAGACGCAGGCATTGGTCAGCAGCAGCTTGAGCAGCGAAATGCAGCGCCCATCCGGCGCATAGGCGTGGCAGATGCCGCTGCCCTCCGTGCTGCCCAGCCCGCCCTTCAGGCTGTTGCGCTTGGAGGTGCCGGAGGAGGCGCAGGAGGCATCGTACTTCGCCGCATCGGCCAGGATCTCAAGCTTGCGGAGCAACTCCATCGGGCAGGGCGTCCTGATCAGGTGTAGTTCATGTTATGTTCCTTGTCGGAATCCGCAAGCCCCGTCGCCGTCGCGGGGTTGTGATCGCGGCGCGGTCAGCTGTGGGAAGGTTACCCTGTGCGCACGACGGGACAGGCGCCAATATCCGGGAATGTCTCACCCGCTGGATCGCCCCAAGGTCGAAGTGCCGCCGCGGTCCGGTGGGGGGCAGAGCCTCGCCTCCATCCTGGCGTCGCTGCGGCAATTGGCGGTGGAGGCGCTGGATTCCGGCCATCCGCTGGCCGCCGCGCAGATCGCCGGCACGGCGGACCGGCTGGAGGCACAGGCTTGGCCGCTGCCGCCGCGGCCCGATTACGTGGCGCGCTGAGGCGCCCTTGATCAGATGCCGCGCTGAGCCTCGGCAGCCGCCGTGCTGATGCGCTGCTGCATCGCCAGCAATGGGCGATTATCCGCCAGGCTGTAGAGGAAGGCGTTCTCGGCGAAGGCATCGCGCAGATAATGCCCGGAGGGCGGCGGGCAGCCGGCATAGGTCAGCCGCAGGAACTGCACCAGCAGCAGCGACCGCACCATATGCACCCCCACCAGGTTCCGCAGCAGGATGGTCGATTCCATCTCCCGCTCCAGATGCGTCATCAGGTTCATGGCGGTGAACCAGGGGCCATGGCGCAGCAGGCGGATTCGGTCCGGGTACAGCAGCAGATGCCCGCCCATGCCATGCAGCCGGGCGAGCGGCGTGGCCTCGCCCGGAGCGTCCGCCATGCGTCAGCTCCCGAGCGGTGCGACCTGGCAGGCCAGGCTGCCGCGCCCGGCCCATTCGCCCACCAGCAGGCCGCCGGCGGCGGGCACCGGCAACATGCCGGTCTGGCTGCCGAGCGTGATGACCTCCCCCGCCCGGGGCAGATGGCCAATGGCGAGGCAGCGGTCGCGCCAGGCGGCCAGCAGCTCGGCCAGCGGCACGGCGCCATGCGGGCCGGCATGGCGCGCGACCTCGATGCCGTCCACGGTCAGGCGCATCTCCAGCGTTTCCAGATCCGCCCAGCTCCAGGGGCCGGTGGCGGGGCCGAAGGCGCAGCTGCCGTTGGTGACGCAATCGGCCAGCTTGTCCAGGTCACTGGCCTGGCGATGGTCGATGAAGCGGCTTTCGCAGAATTCGAACAGGATGACGGCATCGGCCATCGCCGGAAGATCGGCCGGCTGCAGCGCCGCGAGCAGGGTGGCGTCCAGCCCCTGGCGCAGCTGCAGCGCCACTTCCAGCTCCATCGCGCAGCCGATCGGCAGGTGCAGCGTGGCGTCCGTGGCGGGCGCGACCGTGGCGCCGGGCAGCGGGCAGGCAATGGCCTGGCCGCGGGTGCGGCCCACCTTCCAGCCGGCAATGTTCCACCCCAGCGCCGCATAGGTCGCGAGCTGGATCGCCTCGGCTTCCGCGATGCTGGCGGGGGCAAGGCCCTCCGGCAGGCCGGGGCAGGGTTCGCGGCGGCCGCGGCGGATATCCGCCAGCAGCGCGGCGGCGCCGGCGATGCGGGATTCGGGGTTGGCGTCGGTCTGGAACATCCTGGCTCTCCTGCCCCGCCTCGTGCTTGCGGATGCTGTGGCGGAGGGTAGAGCCAGGCGGGGCCGTCTGCCCATATGCCGGCGGGCAAACTAGACCGGGCTGCCGTTCCACACCGGAAAGCTGCCGCTGGCCACCGGCAGGCCGGGGCGGCGCCAGGCGGCGCGCCAGGCCACCTGGTCGAACACCATGCCCATATGGACGAACTGGCCGGCCTCGGTCAGCTCGATCCCGGCGACCGCGCCGCGCAGCGCCGGGGCGATCTGCTCCATCGCATGCGCGACCAGATCTTCGCGCGGCACGCCGAGGATGCTGCCGGCCTCGATCGGCAGCGGGCCGAAGGGGGCGGGGGCAAGCGGGGCGTAGCCGGCGGGGGTGGCGAAATCGAAGGGCATGGGAAGGCTCCTCTGGGTCCGGGAAGCCGCTGGCCCCTTCTGGGCTGCCCCTTCTGGGGCGGAGGGTGGCGGTTCTGGCCACGGGCTCGGTCCCCATTAAGCGCACCGAGGATTGAGACGAGGTTAACGCGGGCAGGCCTTTCCGCAGGGGCCGCGATGGGCCATCTGGATCGGCATGAAACGTCGCCTGATTCTTTCCGCCGGCCTCGCCGCACCCTTCTTGGCGGCCGGCACCGCCCATGCCCAGACCACCGACCGCGCGGCGGTGCAGCGGGTGGAGGCCTATCTCAACACGCTGCGAACCCTGCGGGCGCGCTTCCTGCAGGTGGCGCAGAATGGCGCCTCCGCCCAGGGCACGGCGCTGATCAGCCGGCCCGGCCGCATGCGCTTCGACTACGACCCGCCCGAGCCGCTGCTGCTGGTCGCCTCCGGCGGGCAGGTGCTGATGTATGACCGTGAATTGCGCCAGCCCACCGCGGTGCCGGCTTCGTCCACCCCGCTCGGCCTGCTGCTGACGCCGCAGATCCGGCTGTCGGGCGACATCACCGTGGTCGGCACCGACCGCACCGGCGGCTTCCTCCGCATCGGCCTGCACCGCACCGGGGCGCGGGCGGAAGGGCTGCTGACGCTGGCCTTCGCGGAACAGCCGATGGAATTGCGGCAATGGACCGTGCTGGATGCCCAGGCGCGGGAGACGCGGGTGACATTGTACGAGGTGGAAACCGGCATCGCGCTGGATAACCGCCTGTTCGACTTCAACGACCCCCGCTTCCTGGAGGCGGAGAGCACGCGGCGCTGAGCCGGTTTCCGCTGGCCTTTCGCCGGGCGGCGTGCCATAGGGCCGCCCGGGTCTATCCCGGCGACGGCCCTCCTAGGGCCGGGTTCCGGGACAGATCTTCGCTGCGATGGCAGCGGATGCTTTCGCGGACCAGCCGCGCCCGGATGGGGCGATGACGGCGCCTCCGGCCACATGGGCGGCCCTGCTCGCGCCGTCCCCATCGCGCCGTGCCCTTCGGGGACAGGTCGCGGTGGGACCCATGCCGCCCGAGTCGCCGCGCATCCCCGGGGCCCGGCTATTTTTCAGTCCCTTGGGCATCCGTCTTCGTCGCGTTCCGGCCGCCTGTGCGTTCCGCGCCGGGTGGCCATTCGCTGTGGTCCTGCATCCGGCAGGGCCAAGAAGGACGATCCATGTTCGACAAGTATTTCCGCAAGGACATCTCCTGGGGCGGCCAGCTTCTGACGCTGGAGACCGGCAAGGTCGCCCGGCAGGCGGATGGTGCGGTGATGGCCCGCCTGGGCGACACCATCGTGCTCTGCACCGTGGTCGGCGCGCGGTCCGTGAAGCCGGGCCAGGATTTCTTCCCGCTGACGGTGAACTACCAGGAAAAGGCCTTCGCGGCCGGCAAGATCCCGGGCGGCTTCTTCAAGCGCGAAGGCCGGCCGAACGAGAATGAGACCCTGGTCTCCCGCCTGATCGACCGCCCGCTGCGCCCGCTGTTCCCGGAAGGCTTCCGCAACGAGGTCCAGGTGGTCGCGACCGTGCTGTCGCATGACCTGGAGAACAACCCGGATGTCGTGGCGCTGGTCGGCTGCTCCGCCGCGCTGACGCTGTCCGGCATTCCCTTCTTCGGCCCGGTGGCCGGCGCCCGCGTCGCCTATATCGATGGCGCCTATGTGCTGAACCCGACCGCCGCCCAGCTTCAGCTATCCCAGCTCGACCTGATGGTCGCCGGCACCGCCGAGGGCGTGCTGATGGTGGAATCCGAAGCGCAGGAGCTGTCCGAGGACGTCATGCTCGGCGCCGTGGAATTCGGCCACAAGTCGTTCCAGGCGGTGATCCAGGGGATCATCGAGCTGGCCGAGGTGGCCGCCAAGGAGCCCTGGGCGCTGCCCGAGGAAGCCGACAGCGTGAAGACGCTGAAGGCCCGCATTTCCGAGCTCGGCCGCGCGCCGATGGTCGAAGCCTACAAGACCACCGAGAAGCTGGCCCGCCAGAACCAGGTCGGCGCGGTGAAGAAGCAGGTCATCGCGGCGCTCGAGGCCGAGGGCCTGGATGCCGGCGCCGCCAAGGGGCTGATGAAGGCGCTCGAGGCCGATGTGGTCCGCAACGCCATCCTCGACACCGGCATGCGGATCGATGGCCGCGACACCAAGACGGTTCGCCCGATCGTGGCCGAGGTCGGCATCCTGCCGCGCTCGCATGGCTCGGCTTTGTTCACCCGCGGCGAGACGCAGGCGCTGTGCGTCGCCACGCTGGGCACCGGGCAGGATGAGCAGATCATCGATGCGCTCGCGGGCGAATACCGCGAGAACTTCATGCTGCACTACAACTTCCCTCCCTACTCGGTGAACGAGACGGGCCGCATGGGCTCGCCTGGCCGCCGCGAGATCGGGCACGGCAAGCTCGCCTGGCGGGCGCTGCATCCGCTGCTGCCGGAGAAGGACAAGTTCCCCTACACGATGCGCGTGGTCTCCGAGATCACCGAATCCAACGGGTCGTCCTCCATGGCCACCGTCTGCGGCACCTCGCTCGCGCTGATGGATGCGGGCGCGCCGCTGAAGCGCCCCTGCGCCGGCATCGCCATGGGCCTGATCAAGGAAGACCGCGGCTTCGCCGTGCTGTCCGACATCCTGGGTGACGAAGACCACCTGGGCGACATGGACTTCAAGGTGGCGGGTTCGGAGAACGGCATCACCGCGCTCCAGATGGACATCAAGATCACGTCCATCACCTTCGACATCATGAAGATCGCCCTCGGCCAGGCCAAGGACGGCCGCCTGCACATCCTGGGCGAGATGGCCAAGGGCCTGTCCGGCGCCCGCGGCGATGTTGCCGCCACCGCGCCGCGCATCACCGTGATCAACATCAACAAGGACAAGATCCGCGACGTGATCGGCTCCGGCGGCAAGGTGATCCGCGAGATCACGGAGCAGACCGGCACCAAGATCGACATCGACGACGATGGCACCATCAAGGTGGCGGCGACGACGGTGGAGGCGGCCCAGAAGGCCATCGACCGGATCATGGGCATCGTGGCGGAGCCGGAGATCGGCAAGATCTACAACGGCAAGGTTGTGAAGACGGCCGAATTCGGCGCCTTCGTGAACTTCCTCGGCGCCAAGGACGGCCTGGTCCACATCTCTGAACTGCAGAATGAGCGCGTCCAGAAGACCAGCGACGTGGTCAAGGACGGCGATGCGGTGAAGGTGAAGGTCATCGGCTTCGATGACCGCGGCAAGGTGAAGCTCTCCATGCGCGTGGTCGACCAGGCCACCGGCGCCGACATCTCCGAGCAGGTCGGCGCCCGCCGCCCGCGTGAGGATGGTGAAGGCGGCGGCGGCGGCGGTGATCGCGCGCCGCGCGGCGACCGTCCGCCGCGCCGCGACGGTGAGCGCAGCTTCCGCCCGCGCCGCGAAGAAGGCTGACCCTCGCGCCGCGAGAAAGCCCGATCTCCAAGTAATCCGCAGGGGGACCCCTCCCCCTGCGGCAATTTACACGCCATATCCCGGTTACGTGCGCATCTCGGCGCGCGGGACGAACCCCAAAATTGCCCGGAGCCTGAATCCTTGAAGGCCATCAACCCGATCCGCATGGGTGGCGTGGACGTTCTTCCGCTGGTGGAAGGCGGCAAGGGCGTTGCCGTCTCGAATGGTGCGACCTGTGGCGGCTGGGCCTCCGGCGGCGGCGTCGGCACCTTCTCCGCCGTGAACGCCGACAGCTACGACGCGGATGGCAACCTCATCCGCCAGACCTATTCCGGCCGCACCCGCCGCGAACGGCATGAGGAGCTGGTCGCCTACGGCATTGCCGGCGGCATCGCCCAGGCGAAGGAAGCGCATGAACGCTCCAACGGCCAGGGCCGCATCCACGCCAACATCCTGTGGGAGATGGGCGGGGCGGAGCGTGTGGCGCGCGGCATGCTGGATGGGGCCAAGGGCCTGATCCACGGCATCACCTGCGGTGCCGGCATGCCCTATCGCCTGGCGGATATCGCCCGCGACTACGGGGTGCACTACTACCCCATCATCTCCTCCGCCCGCGCCTTCTCCGCGCTGTGGAAGCGCGCCTATTCCAAGACCCGGGAATGGCTGGGCGGCGTGGTGTATGAGGATCCCTGGCTGGCCGGCGGCCATAACGGCCTGTCCAATTCCGAGGATCCGAAGCGGCCGGAAGACCCCTTCCCCCGTGTGCTGAAGCTGCGCCAGCAGATGCGCGAATTCGGCCTGGGCGACGTGCCGATCATCATGGCCGGCGGCGTCTGGTGGCTGGAGGAGTGGGAGGACTGGATCGACAATCCCGATCTCGGCCCTATCGCCTTCCAGTTCGGCACCCGCCCGCTGCTGACCCAGGAAAGCCCGATCAGCGAGGCCTGGAAGCAGCGCCTGCTGACGCTGAAGCCGGGTGATGTCTCGCTGCAGGCCTTCTCGCCCACCGGCTTCTATTCAAGCGCCATCCGCAACGAATTCCTGCGTGAGCTGGAAGACCGCAGCGAGCGCCAGGTGGCCTTCACCAGCGAACCGGTCGGCGACCATGTCGCGGAATACGGCGTCGGCCCGCGCAAGCGGCTGGTCTACCTGACCGCGCATGACCGCGCCCGGGTGCAGGGCTGGGAAGCGGCAGGCTTCATCGAGGCGATGCGCACGCCGGACAACACGCTGATCTTCGTGACGCCGGAGAATGCGCGGGAGATCCTGAAGGACCAGATCGACTGCATGGGCTGCCTCAGCCATTGCCGCTTCTCGAACTGGGCGCAGACGGAGCCGGATTTCTCCACCGGCAAGAAGGCGGACCCGCGCAGCTTCTGCATCCAGAAGACCCTGCAGGACGTGGCGCATGACGGCGCGTTGCATCGCAACCTGATGTTCGCCGGCCACAACGCCTTCCGTTTCGGCAGCGACCCCTTCTATTCGAACGGCTTCGTGCCGACGGCGAAGCAGCTGGTCGAACGGATCATGACCGGCCGCTGAAACCGTGGGGCGCGTGTCCTGCGCGCCCTTCACGCAGCGCTGCCGAAGGCGGTATCCTGGCGCAAGTCTCGGAGGCCTGTCCGCACGCCATGCGAAACCTGCTGCACGCCGTCGACCGCGACCGGTTGGTCGCCCATCTCCGTAGCGCTCTGCTGCGGGAAGTCACGGTGGGTGGGCGGCGCCTCATGGCGCTGGCGGAAGGCACGGGGGCCGATGGCGGCGGCTTCTGCGCCATGCCGGCCAATGCCCAGGCGGCGGAATTGCTGGCCCAGCCGGAAATCCGGGATGCCGACCCTGCCTTCGCCGATGGCGTGCTGGATTTCGTCATGGCCATGGCCGACATGCCGCTGCCATGCCGCCGTGCCGCCGTGGGTGGCATCGATCTGCTGCGCGACGATCCCCGCGATTTCGAGATCCTGACCCCCTACCACCGCTTCACCGGCGATCTCTCGGCCGGGCTGGTGCGCCAGCAGTTGCGCGGCGATGCCAGCGCCCCGCTGCTGCATACCGGCAACCTCGCGGAATTCCGCCTCGGCCGGTACCGCAACGGCGTGGATGTGGAAGACAGCATCCAGGACTGCGCCATCCTCCGGCGCGGCGGCAGCCTGGTGCTGCGCCATGAAAGCCGCATCACGGGCAAGGCCGGCTGGCTGCGCCCGCGCCAGGTGGAAGCCGGCACGCTGCGCTACGATTATGAGATCACCGCCGGATCACCGCTGCTGCGGCTGACCGTGACCTTCACCGCCGCGGCCGGCCAGAGCCTGGCCCGCCTGCGCATCAGCACCGCGCTGGATCAGCTCGGCACCGCGGGGCTGGAGATGGCGGAAGGCCGCCTGGGCAGCCCGACGGCCTGGCGCGACTTTGCCCCACCGCAGGCCGCCGGCCTTTCCCTGTGGGCGGAGGCCACGCCAGTGTCGCATGTGGCGACCGGCCTGGCCGGCTGGCCGCAGGGCGCGCCGGTGCTGCACATCCGCCCGCAGGCGCCGGAGCGGGTGATGAGCGTGAAGGCCATCGCCGCGCGCCCGGCGGCGCTGCATTGGCTGATCCTGCGGCACGGTCCCGTCGCCCTGGCGCCCGGCGCCTCGCTGGTGGTGCGGGAGGATAGGCTGCTGGCCGCCGGCATGATGGCGGAGGATGCCGCGCGGATGATGGGTGCTGCCGCCCCATCCGTCGCGGGGCTGGACCTGGAGCCGCTGCCGCCGCAGGGCGCCGCGCTGAACGCGGTGGCCACCCAGCTTCTGTTCGCCGCCCGCCGATCCTATGGCGTGATCCTGCCGGCGGAGCGGCAGGTGGCGCTGGAGGCCTGGTTCGACCGCCAGATGGCCGCGCTGCTGGCCGGAACCCCCGGGGTGACGGACCTGGCCTGGGCCATCCTGGCGGCGGAGACCCGCCAGCGCGCCGGGGCCACGGCGCCGGTCGAGGCGCTGCTGACCCGGCTGATCGCCCTGCAGGGGGAAGGAGGCGCCTTCGCGGCTGACCTCGCCGGCCATGCCACGGCGCTTCTGGCCCTGGCGCGGGCGCTGGCGCTGGGCGACCCGCTGCAGCTGGCCGGCCCGATCGGCCGGGCATTGGCGGCGATCCGGCCCGGCCAGGTGGAACTGCGCGAGGCCGGGCGGATGGTGATGGTGCAGGGGCTGGTGCTGCAGGGCGGCCGCCCCGGCCCGCTACGTGGCCATGCCGAGGCGCTGGGTCTTTTGGTGCGCGCCGCCGGCACCCTGGCGCTGGTGGCGGAACAGCGGCCGGAGGCACTGCCGCCGGAGGTGGCGGAGCAGGCCCGGGCGCTGCACCGCCAGGTGGTGGCGCTGCTCCGCACCCTGGTGCGCCCGCGCGGCGCGGCGCTGGAGGTGGCACCCTCCCCGCTCGGCGGCGCAACCCATCCGGCGGCGCAGGCGGCGGTGGCGCTGGCGCTGATGGCGCCCGATGCGACGATCCTGCGGCTGCCGGTTCCGGCATGAGGCCAGCCGCCCTGGCCGTGGCCGCGCTGCTGGCGCTGGCGGGCTGCGCCGCGCCCATGCGGCCGGCGGCCCCGCCATCCCAGCCCCTGGTCTATCCGCCGGCGGCGGCGGAACGGGTGGTGCGGCTGGCGCTCGGCGAATGGCGCGACTGGGGCGGCGTGGTGCGGGATGCCTGGCCAGAAACGCCGGACGATGCGGCCGGCCTGGCGCCCGCCGAATCCGATCCTGCGAATTTCCCGCGCGTGCTGGCCTATTGGCGCGCGGTGGAGAATGACGAGGGCGCGATCCGCGCCAACCGCCCGATCTACGCCGCCGCGCTGTCCGGCATGACCAGCACCGCCTTGTGGTCGGAACCCGCCTGGTCGGCGGCCTTCATCTCCTGGGTGTTCCGCTCGGCCGGGGTGGATGCGCGGGAGTTTCCGCCCAACGCCACGCATTCCCTGTACCTGGATGCGCTGATTGCCGATGCCGACGCCTTCCCCGCCACCGCGCCCTTCCGGCCGCATGCGCCCGACGGCTACGCGCCGCGCGCGGGTGATCTGGTGTGCTTCGACCGCAGCCGCGCCCGGCTGGCCCATTGGTCCGAGCGGCGGGCGGAGGCCGGGATCCCGCGGCCGATGCATTGCGACATCGTCACCGGCGTGGCACCGGGTGTGGTGGAGGTGGTCGGCGGCAATGTCGGCGACACCGTGATGCTCACCCGCTACCCGGCCGATGCCGCCGGGCTTCTGGCGCAGGCCCCGCCGGGCCGGGCGCCTATCCTGCTGGTCATGGAAAGCCGCCTCGGCCGCCTGCCGCCTTTCGCACCCTGAACGGGATTTTTGCCAAGATGACTGATCTGTTCTCCCCGCTGACCATCCGTGGCGTGACGCTTGCCAACCGCATCGGCATCTCGCCGATGTGCCAGTATTGCTGCGGCGATGATGGCCGCCCGACCGACTGGCACATGGCGCATCTGCTGCAACGCGCCCTGGGCGGCGCGGGCATGGTGATGGTGGAGGCCACCGCCGTGCTGCCGGAAGGCCGCATCACCCCGGGCGATGTCGGGCTGTGGGAGGATGCGCAGATCCCGTCCCATGCGCGGCTGGCGGCCGCCATCGCCCATGCCGGCGCGGTGCCGGCGATCCAGATCGGCCATGCCGGCCGCAAGGCCAGCCGGGCGCCGGCCTGGGTGGATGAGCCGGCGAGCCCGGGCTGGGAGATCGTCTCCGCCAGCAACCTGCCGATGGGCCATTTCGCCGCGCCGCGCCCGATGACCGAGGCCGAGATCCTCGACCTGCCCGCCGCCTTCGCCGCCACGGCGAAGCGCGCGCTGGCCGCCGGCTACAAGCTGATCGAACTGCACGGCGCGCATGGCTATCTGCTGCACCAGTTCATGTCGCCCATTTCCAACAAGCGCAACGACCGCTGGGGCGGCGATTTCGAGGGCCGCACCCGGCTGCCGCTGGCGATCGCGGCCGCGGTGCGCGAAGCGGTGGGGGAGGAGGTGCCGCTGTTCCTCCGCATCTCGCACACCGACTGGATCGAGGGCGGCTGGAGCACGGCGGAGAGCATCGAATTGTCGAAGCGCATGGCCGCGATCGGCATCGACGTGATCGACGTCTCCTCCGGCGGCATCGACCCGTCGCAGAAGATCGTGCTCGGCCCGGGCTACCAGGTGCCGGGGGCGGAGGCGGTGAAGCAGGGCGCCGGCGTGCTGGTGGCGGCCGTCGGCCTGATCACGGAGCCGGAGCAGGCGCAGGCGATCATCACCGAGGGCCGCGCCGACCTGGTGCTGCTGGCCCGCGCCACGCTGCGCGACCCCTACTGGCCGATGCGCGCCGCGGTCGCGCTGGGCCGGGTGGATGCCATCCGCACCCCGCCGCAATACGACCGCGCCTGGGGGTCCATCGCGCGCATGGCGATGCGGGTGGAAACCGGCGCGCCGATGCCGCCGCTGGGCTGATCCCAGATCCCACCGCCCGGAACCCGCGGCGCGCGGGGTAGGTCCAGGCGCTTGAGGCGCGGATCGGTCACGACCCGCGGGATCTGGACCCGCGGGATTTCAGCGGCCCCGAGAGCCCTCTCCCCCAGGCGGGGAGAGGCAGCCTTCAATCCACCTTGATGTCGCCGTCCCGGATCACCCGGTCCCATTGCGTGATCTGGGCCAGCAACAGGGCGGCGGCCTCGGCCGGTGTCCCGCCGACCGGCTCGAAGCCCAGCTGCGTCAGCCGCGCCGTCATCGCCGGGCTGGTGACGGCGCGCCGGGACGCCTCCGCCAGCTGGGCCAGCACCGGCTCCGGCAGCCCGGCCGGGCCGATCAGCGCGTTCAGCAGCGCGGCATCCACCGCCGGGAAGCCCGCCTCCGCCATGGTGGGCACCTCCGGCAGCAGGCTGGCGCGCGTGTCGCCGGTGATCGCCAGCGCCCGCAGCCGGCCGGCGCGGACATGTTCGGCCATCGCCGGGATGGTGCCGAAGGCCATGTGGACACGGCCGGCGAGGACATCCGTGATCATCGGCCCGCCGCCGCGATAGGGCACATGCAGGAAGCTGAAGCCGGCGGCCAGGCGGAACTGCTCGCCCGCCATATGCACCGCGGTGCCATTGCCGGCGGAGCCGAAGGTCAGCTCATTCGGCTTGGCCCTGGCGTCGCGCACCAGCGCCGCCAGATCCTGCCAGGGGGCGGAGGCCGGCACCACCAGCACCAGCGGCGACCGCACCAGGACCGAGACGAAGCTGAAATCCCGCCTGGTGTCATAGGGCAGCCGGCTGCCGAGCAGGCCGGGGTTCACCACGAAGGCGGTATCGATCACGCCGAGCGCATGGCCATCCGGCGTCGCCGCGGCGATCGCCTGGGTGCCGGTGACGCTGGCGCCGCCGCCGCGATTCTCCACCGCGAAAGGCTGGCCGAGCGAGCTGGAAAGCTCCTGCGCCAGCAGCCGCGCGGTGATGTCCGTGGCGCCGCCGGGCGGATAGGGCACGATCAGCCGCACCGGCCGGCTGGGATAGCCCTGGGCCAGGGCGGGCGCGGCGAGCGCGGCGGCGAGGGTGGCGGTGAGCAGGCTCCGGCGGCGCAGGGTGATGGTCATCGGCGCATTCCTCGTTCTTGTTGTTGTTTCAGTCGCCGCCAAGGCTCCAGCTTTCGGTCAGCCAGGGCGCCAGGCGCGCCGGGTCCAGCTCCAGCCCGATGCCCGGCCCCTCGGGCAGCGCGACCATCCCCGCCCTATCCAGTACCGGCGTGCCGAGCAGCGTCAGCAGCGGGTTCGGCGTCGCGTCGTATTCGATGAAGGGGTAGGGCGCCGGCCCACCGCCACGCCGCGCGGGCAGCAGGGCGGCCATCTGCAGGGCGGCGTGGAAATTCACCAGCGTGCCGAAGACATGCGGCATCACCGGCAGGTCATAGGCATCGGCCAGCGCGGCGACGCGACGGAAGCCGGTGAAGCCGCCACAGACCGTCAGGTCCGGTTGCAGGACGGAAAAGGTGCGCGCGGCCAGGAAATCCCGGAAGGCGGCCAGGCTGGCCAGCGCCTCGCCGCCCGCGATGGCGCAGGGCACGGCGCGGGCGACGGCCTGGTAGCCGGGGATATCCTCGGGCTGCAGCGGCTCCTCGATCCAGAGCAGCCCGGCCTCCTCCATCCGCCTGGCGGATTCGATGGCGGAGCCGACGCCGTAGCCCTGGTTGATATCGACCATCAGCGCGACGTCATCGCCCACCTGCCGGCGCATCGCCCGGGTCATCACGCCATCCGCGCGCGGGTTGAAGCCGGCGCGCGGCTTGATGGCGCGGAAACCGCGGCGCAGCAGGGCATCGACCTGTTCCGGATAGGCGCCATAGGGCGCGGCGCCCTCCGCGATGAAGGGACCGCTGGCATAGGCGAGCGCGCGGTCGCGCAGCGCGCCGCCCAGCATCGCCGCGACGCTGAGGCCCTGTCCGCGCGCCGCCGCATCATGCAGCGCCATATCCACGGCCGAGGCCGCCATCATCGCCGGGCCGCGCCGGTCATAGCCCAGCGTGCCGAGCATGGCGTGATACAGCCGGCCGTAATCCCGCACGCTCTGGCCCAGCAGCAGCGGCGCCAGCTTCGTCCTGATCAGCGCCGCCGCGGCGAAGGGGGAGGCGAAGACCTCGCCCCAGCCGACCACGCCGGATTCCGTCACCACGCGCAGCAGCAGGAAGTCGCGCCGGCGGATGAAGGTGGAGGCGTTGCCCAGCGCCGGTGTCGGGCTGAAGCCCGCGTGGAAGCCCTGGATGCTGGCGATCTTCATGCGTTCCCCCGGCGTCTTTCGTGGTGCTGCGCCCGGGGGGAGGCTGCGGCGTGGGATTCATGCTGTCAAATGGCGAGATTCGCTGACATCATCGCTGAATGGCTATGAACCTCAATCTGCGCGAGTTGCAGGTGTTCCGCGCCGTGATGGACCAGGGCGGCGTCACCGCCGCGGCCGCCACGCTCGGCATGTCCCAGCCCAGCGCCAGCAAGATGCTGCAACAGGCGGAGGAACGGCTCGGCTTCGCCCTGTTCGTGCGCCAGCGGAAGCGCCTGGTGCCGACGGCGGAGGCGCATGCGCTGCTGCCGGAACTGGTCGGCGCCTTCACCGCGCTGGAAGACCTCGGGCGCCTGGCGGAGGATCTGCGCGGCGGGCGTTCCGGCCTGCTGACGCTGGTCGCGGTGCCGGCGCTGACCACCACGCTGCTGCCCCGCGCCATCGCCCGCTTCCGGGGAACGCGGCCGGAGGTGTTCCTGGCCCTGCGCGCGGTGACGGCGATCGAGGCGGTGAACCTGGTGGCGGACCACCGCGCCGATCTGGCGCTGATCCTGGGCACCACGCCTGATGCCAGGACGGAAGCGCGCAGCCTGTTCACCTCCGAGATCGGCTGCGCCCTGCCGGCGGGGCACGCGCTGGCCGCGAAGCGCGCGCTGCATCTGGCGGATCTCCTGGACCTGCCGCTGATCTCGCTGGGCCCGCAGCAGCCGGTCGGCGCGGTGCTGCACCGGGCGCTGGCGGAGGCCGGACGCAGCGGGCGGATCGCCATGGAGGTCTCGCAATCCGCCATCGCCTGCGCCCTGGTGCGCGAAGGCGCCGGGATTGCGGTGCTGGACGGCGTCGGGTTGCAGGAGGCGCGGTCCCAGGGGCTGGTGGTGCGGCGGCTGCTGCCGCGCACTCGCCTGGCCGTCAGCCTGCTGCGGCCCCGCCATCGCGCGCCGTCCCGGCTGGAGCAGGATTTCGTCGCCGTGCTGGATCAGCTGGTGGCGGAGGAAGGGCGCGCGCCGTAACGCGCCCCCGGCCGGTCAGGCGCGGCCGGCGGCCTTGTCGGCCTCATAGCGCGCCTTGGTCTCGGCATTGGCGGGATACAGGCCAGGCAGGGCCACGCCCTTGCCGACTTCCACCATGATCCAGGCCTCCAGCCGTTCCTGCTCCACCGCCGCATCCACCACGGCATCCAGCAGCGCGGCCGGGATCACCACGGCGCCGTCCTGGTCGGCCACGACGATATCGCCCGGCACCACGGTGACGCCGCCGCAGCCAATGGTTTCCTGCCAGCCGACGAAGTTCAGCGCGGCAACGGAGGCGGGCGCCACATAGCCCTGGCAGAACACCGGCAGGCCGGTGCCGATCACGCCGGCGCCGTCACGCACCATGCCATCCGTCACCAGCCCGGCGACGCCCTTCTTGGCCATGCGGGCGCACAGGATATCGCCGAAGATGCCGGCGGCGGTGCTGCCCATGGCATCCGCCACGGCAACCGCGCCTTCCGGCATCGCCTCGATCGCGGCGCGGGTGGAGGTGGGGGAGGCCCAGCTATCGACGGTGGCGAGGTCTTCCCGCGTCGGGGTGAAGCGCAGCGTAAAGGCGGGGCCGACGATGCGCTGGGTGGGGCCGGGCACCAGCGGGCGGCTGCCGGCGATGTAGCAGAACCGCACGCCCTTCTTCAGCAGCACCGTGGTCAGGGTGGCGGTGGTCACGCCCAGAAGGGCGTCGCGCTGTGCGGGGGTCATGGGCAGGCCGGCTCCGTGTGCTTCGATGGCGAAGCTTGAAGCGCGATGCGGGCCTGCCGTCCAGGGTGCCCTGCTGGGGGGCACCACCTGCGCATCAGTCAGCCTTGGCGCCGCATGAATTCGGCAAAAAGAGGAACCGTAAAATCAAGATATCCGTGATCCGTGCTGTAAATCATGCCTTTTGCGATGATGCTGGCCCGGGCGGGTCCCAAAGATTTTTGCGCGCGGTTCATTTGCCTTGAAATGTCCGCCAGCGCGTAAGGCCCGTCGCCAAGCTGTGCCATTGCCTTGACGAACTGAACTTCCGCCTTTGTCAGGCGGTCAATCCGGACCTTGAAGAACCCTTGATCCAGCGATGCAAGTGTTTCTGGGTAGGATTTGTCGGCATCGCCAAGTGTTATCTTTGAGTCTTCCGCATTGTTCCACGTCACGGAAGCCCATTCCTGGATAAAGAAGGGGTAGCCCCTGGTGCGTTCAATAATAGATCCCAGGGCTTCCTCTTCTATTTTTGCGCCTTCCTCAATGATCGGCTTCTCGATCGCTTGCCTCGCAGATACCGGGTCCAGGGCACCCACCGCCGGGTATTGGAACAGCCGCTCAGCGTAGGACTTGGCTTCTCCGGCCAAGCGCGCAACTTGCGGGAGACCTGCGCCGACCAGCAGGACCGGCAGACCTTCCTGCGATACACGGTGCAATGCGACAATCAAGGCCGAAAGATCACTCTCCGTGAGATACTGCACCTCATCGATCAAAAGCAGCCAGCCACGCCCGGCCGCCTTGGCGGATTGTCCAATCAGGACAAAAAGATCAGGTAGATCGTACTGGAGATCGCCGGTATCAACCAATCCGGGTTCGGGCTCGACGCCGACTTCTACCCCAGCCATATCGATCTTGAATATCGAAGCAAAATTCCGAAGGCCCTTGAGGCCTCGAGCAGCGATCTGTTTGGCAGCTTCCACGCCAGACAGCGATCTCATGACCTTTCGCATCTCCGGATAAATGAGGCGGGCGAGACTTTCGCCCTCCGGAGATTCGACTTTGGAGACCAACAGGCCCTCCTGTTCAGCCTGTCGCCCAATTTCGTTGAGCAGCACCGTTTTCCCGGTGCCCCGCAAGCCCAAGAGCATGATCGAGCGTGCGCTTCTGCCCTGCACGGCACGCACGCAGGAAATCTTGCCAGCCTCGAGAATGGCCGCCCGGCCTGCAAGCTCCGGCGGGCGGCTTCCCGCTCCAGGGGCAAACGGATTGCGGTAGGGGTCCATCGGTCCTCCGGCGGCGACCTTATGTCTAGCAATGTATAGGGAAGACTACCGAATTTTCCTAGTCTTCTTTAGGCTTTGCTAGATTTGGAGGCTCGGCATGCCCGTCAGGGCATCCGCGCCAGTGCCACGCCCCATTCCGGCAGCGTGCCCTGCGGATCGGGCAGGATCGCATCCGCCAGTGGCTGCGCGCCGGCCAGCAGCACGGGCGGCACCGGCGCCGGCTGGCCCGAGAGGTTGAACAGGCAGCGCAGCCGCGCGCCGCTGGCCGCGTCCACCCGGTCGAACCCCAGCAGCGGCGCCGGCAGGTCGAGCGGCACCAGATCCCCGGTGATCATCGCCGGATGGCCATGGCGCAGCTTCAGCAAAGCCCGGGTGAAGTGCAGCGGGCTGTCCGCATCCGCCTCCTGCACATCGACCGCCAGGGGTAGATGCGTATCCGGCACCGGCAGCCAGGGTGTGCCGGTGGTGAAGCCGGCCTGGGGCTCGGACTGGCGCCAGGGCATCGGCGTGCGGGAGCCGTCGCGGCCGGCGAAGTCCGGCCAGAATTCAATGCCGAAGGGGTCGCGCAGCGCCGCGAAGGGCAGCTCCGCCTCGGGCAGGCCCAGCTCCTCCCCCTGATACAGGCAGATGCTGCCGCGCAGTGTCAGCAGCAGGGCCAGCAGCAGGCGCGTGACGCGGGCATCCGGCACCTGGCCGGGCGCCCAGCGCGTTGCGGTGCGGACCACGTCGTGGTTGCTGAAGCACCAGCAGGCCCAGCCTTCCGGATTGGCGGCCGCCTGCACCAGGGCGGTGGCGATCGGGTGGTCGAAGGCGCCACGCAGCGGGGCCAGGGTATAGGCCATGTGCAGCAGCCCCGGCCCGGTGGAGCGGGCCACGCGCGCATGCGCGCCGGGCTGGGAGGACAATTCGCCCAGCAGCGCGCGATCGCCGAAGGCATCCGCCGTGGCGCGGAAATGCCGCAGGATGGTCGGCGTCTCCGGCCCCATCATGTCGAACTGATGAAGCTGCATCCCGAACAGCTTCGAGGGGATTTCAGGCTTGGGCGGCGCGGCCGGATTGTCCCGCAGCTGCGGGTCGCGGTGCAGGAAATCCAGCGCGTCGATGCGAAAACCGTCCACGCCGCGGGACAGCCAGAAGCGCATGATCTCCGCCACCGCATCGCGGGTTGCGGGCTCGGCCAGGTTCAGCGCCGGCTGCGCGGACAGGAAATGGTGCAGATAGTACTGCCGGCGGCGGGATTCCCAGCGCCAGGCGGGGCCGCCGAAGACGGAAAGCCAGTTGTTCGGCGGCGTGCCATCCGGCCGCGGATCGGCCCAGATGTAGCGATCCGCCAGCGGCCCGGTGCGGCGGGCGCGGCTTTCCAGGAACCAGGGATGTTCCACGCTGGTGTGGCCGACCACCAGGTCCAGCATCACCTTCAGCCCGCGCGCATGGGCGGCCTCGACCAGCGCATCGAAATCCGCCTGGGTGCCATAGGCGGGGTCGATGGCGCAGTGGTCGGCGATGTCGTAGCCGAAATCGGCCTGCGGCGAGACATAGATGGGCGAGAGCCAGATCGCGTCCACGCCGAGGCTCGCGATATGGTCGATCCCCGCCAGCAGGCCGCGCAGATCGCCCACGCCGTCGCCATCCGAATCACGGAACGACCGCGGGTAGATCTGGTAGATCACCGCGCCCTGCCACCATGAACTCATGCATCCGCTCCAATCTGTCCGGAGTCAGAAAAGCCTGGCCGCCGTGCGGGTTGCACCAGCGGGCAACCGTCCACCGGGCCGGGCGTTCCTGCCCCTCTGGGCTAAGGGATGGCTGGTATGGACGACAAGGACCGGTTGGACGAGGCAAAAGGTGCGGAGGACGCGCTGCGCCCCACCCTGCCGGGCGGCGAGCCCGTGCGGGAAGGCGAGAGCGGCGAGGAGGCCGGGGAGGCTGACGCCGCCGGCACGGTGGACAGGCCGATCCAGCCCGGCGCGACCCAGCCGGGCGAGGCCATGGAACAGGCCCAGCTGCGCGGCGGGCCGGTGGACATCGCGCCGGAGCGGCCCCGCCGCGGCTAGTCCGACCCGGTGGCGAGCACGGCCGCGGCCAGATCCTCGCCGGCCCAGCCGACGGATTTGAACACCGTGACCTCCTGCGCACCGCGACGCCCGGGATGGGTGCCACGGCACAGGTCGAACAGGTCGGCGGCAACCTGCGCCTCCGTGATGGCGCCCTCGGCGATGGCCTGCACCACGTCACCGGCTTCGGCCAGGCCGCCGGCGCGCGTGTCCAGCACCAATGTGGCGCGGGCCAGCAGGGCGCCGTCACTCTCCCGCATCGTTGGCCGGAAGGCGCCGACCAGGTCCACATGGGTGCCGGGCGAGACCTCCGCGCCCAGAACCAGCGGCGCCTCGGACAGGGTGGCGGCGGAGACGATGTCGAAGCCGGCCGGATTCGGGCTGGCGGCGGCCAAGGCAGGCAGGCCGTGAACTGCCAGCCGTGCCGCCAGCGCCTCCGCCTGCGCCGGCTTGCGTGCCCAGATCGCGACCTGTTCGATCGGGAAACGGTCGCACCAGGCTTCCGCCAGGGCGGCGGCGACCCGGCCGGCGCCGAGCACCAGCAGGCGGCGGCTGTCCGGCCGCGCCAGGTAGCGGCCGGCCAGCGTGCTGGCGGCGGCGGTCCGGCGGTCCGTCAGCTCCCCGCCATCCAGCAGCGCGATCGGCTGGCCGGTCGCGGCATCGGACAGCAGATACACCGCCTGCACCGCCGGCAGGCCGCGCGCGCCATTGCCGGGCAGCACATGCACGGTCTTCACCCCGGAATGGCGGGCGGTCCAGGCCGGCATCAGCAGCAGCATGCCGGATTCGGGCAGGGCGTGGCGGTGGCGCAGCGGCGCCTCGCAGCCATCGCGGAACATCGCCTCCAGCGCCGCTTCCAGTGCGGCCCAGGGCAGGGCGTGCCGCAACTGCTCCGCCGTCATCATCCGCATCGTGGCAAATCCTTTCCCTTCCGGCGGTGGGGACACAGGCTTGCACACCCTGCGGGCGGGGCAAAATGGCAGGAAGATGGACCGTTTGACACGCGCGGATGCGCCGCCTAGCGAAGCGGCCGAACGCGCCGATTCGCGCGTTGCTCGCCGCCCGGCGCTGGCGCAGCATGGTCCCCGGCTTCGCGCCATGGGCCGTGCCGCCGGAAGAACCGGGCGGCCCAGAGGCTTCGTAACGAGATAAGGGAGTTGACGGTATGAAGGCACTCCGCCTGACTTTGGCCGCCGTGATGGGTGGTGCCGCGATGCTGGTGGCGCCCGTGATGGCCCCCATGATGGCCCCGGCGATGGCCCAGGCCCCCGCCGCCAGTGGCGCCACCCTGGACGCGATCCGCGCCCGCGGCACGCTGATCTGCGGCGTGAACACCGGCCTGGCCGGCTTCGCCCAGCCGGACAGCCAGGGCGTCTGGCGCGGCTTCGACGTGGATTACTGCCGCGCCGTCGCCGTCGCGCTGTGGAACGACCCGAACAAGGTCCGCTACGTGCCGACCACGGCGCAGAACCGCTTCACGGCGCTGCAGTCCGGCGAAGTCGACATGCTGGCCCGCAACACGACCTGGACCCTGTCCCGCGACACCTCGCTGGGCTTCGACTTCACCGGCATCAATTTCTATGACGGCCAGGGCTTCATGGTGAAGACCTCTGCCGGGGTGCGCACCGCGCGCGACCTGAACGGCGCCACCATCTGCGTGCAGCCCGGCACCACCACCGAGCAGAACCTGACCGACTGGGCGCGCGCCAACCGCATCCGCTTCACCCCGGTGGTGATCGAGCGGCTGGAGGAAGTGGTGGGCGCCTATGTGTCCGGCCGCTGCGATGCCTACACGACCGACGTCTCCGGCCTCGCCTCCACCCGTTCGGCGCAGCCGCGGCCGGCCGACCACATGATCCTGCCGGACGTGATCAGCAAGGAGCCGCTTGGCCCGGCAGTTCGCCATGGTGACCAGCGCTTCGCCGACCTGCTGCGCTGGATCCATTTCGGCCTGGTGGGTGCCGAGGAACTGGGCATCACGGCGGCGAATGTGCAGCAGGCGGCGCAAACCGATGCGCGGCCGGATGTGCAGCGCATGCTCGGCCGCAGCGGTGAACTGGGCCAGATGCTCGGCGTCGACAACCTGTGGATGGTGAACATCATCCGCACGCTGGGCAATTACGGCGAGATGTTCGAGCGGAACCTGGGCCCGATCGGCCTGCAGCGCGGCCCGAACGCGCTGTGGACCAATGGCGGCCTGCAATACGCGCCGCCGCTGCGCTGAGCGACCGTTTGGGAATGCTACCGACCCGCCAGTGTTCTCAAACGATCTCTAGGCCCTGATCACCCGGCTTCCGCCGGGTGACGACCAACCCGGGCGGCCCGCTTGCCGCCCGGCGACCAAGACAGGCGATCCTGCCGGCAGCCCCGGGATTGCGCGCCACCGGCCCAATGCTTGCATGGCCCGTGGCTCCGAAGCCCCCTTTGCACTGGCAGAATCCTGGCTGCACCAGATTTTCCGACAAGACTCGCCAGCGCCGGCAGGAGCCAACCTGCGGGAGCCACTCCGCAACAGGGATGCCGCATGTCTTCCTCGACCGCCGATCCGCGCCTTGCCAAGGCCGGGCCGCCCCGCCGACCGATCCGCCTGTCCTGGTCCGATGAACGCCTGCGCGGCATCGTCTGGCAGGTGCTGGTGGTGGGCGTGGTCGCGGCCATCCTCTACTGGCTGTGGTCCAACACGGTGCACAACCTGGAGGTGCGCCGCATTGCCACCGGCTTCGGCTTCCTGGGGCGGGAGGCGGGGCTGCCGATCGGCGAGAGCCTGATCTCCTACGAACCCACGGATACCTATCGCCGCGCCCTGACCGTCGGCGTGCTGAACACGCTGAAGGTGGCGATCGTGGGCGTGGTGCTGGCCACCATCCTCGGCACGCTGGTGGGCATCGCGCGGCTGTCGAAGAACTGGCTGCTGTCGAAGGTGGCGGGCCTGTATGTCGAGATCATCCGCGACCTGCCGCTGCTGCTGCAACTGCTGTTCTGGTACACCATCCTGCAAAGCCTGCCCGGGCCGCGCCAGGCGCTGAACCCGGTGGATGGCGTGTTCCTGTCCAATCGCGGGCTGCTGCTGCCCTTCATCGAATGGATGCCGGCGCATTGGTGGGCGCTTCTGGCCCTGGTGGCGGGCTTCGTCGGCACGCTGCTGTTCGCCAAGGCGATGCGCGCGCGGCAATACGCCGATGGCCAGCCGCGCAAGGTCTGGCCCGCCGGCATCACGCTGATGGTCGGGCTGCCGCTGCTGGTCTGGACCACGCTTGGCGCGCCCTTCACGCCGGACATCCCGGCGCTGCGCGGCTTCAACTTCCAGGGCGGCATCACGATGACGCCCGAGTATTTCGCGCTGCTGCTCGGCCTCGTGACCTACACCGCCGGCTTCATCGCGGAGATCGTCCGCGCCGGCATCCAGGCGGTGAGCCTGGGGCAGTGGGAGGCCGCGCAGGCGCTCGGCATGCGGCGCGGCGACATCCTGAAGCGCATTGTGCTGCCGCAGGCGCTGCGCGTCATCATCCCGCCGATGACCAGCCAGTATCTGAACCTGACCAAGAATTCCTCGCTCGCGGTGGCCATCGGCTACCAGGACATCGTCAGCATCGCCAACACCACGCTGAACCAGACCGGCCAGGCGATCGAGGGCATTGCCATCATCATGCTGGTCTACCTGACCATCAGCCTGTCGATCAGCTTCTTCATGAACTGGTACAACTCCCGAATCGCCCTGGTGGAGCGCTGAGCATGAGCGACGTGACGCTGAATGCCGCCACCGCCAACCCGGAAGCCGCGCCACGCACCGCGCCGGTGGTCAGTACGGGGCCGGTGGCCTGGCTGCGGGCCAACCTGTTCTCCTCCTGGATCAACACCGCGGTTTCCCTGGTGCTGGCCTATCTGCTGATCCGCTGGACGATCGGCTTCATCGACTGGGCCTTCATCAACGCCATCTGGACCGTGCCCGTGCAGGGCAACATCCCGCAGACCCAGGCCTGCCGGGAACTGGAAGGCGCCGGGGCGTGCTGGGCGGTGATCGGGGAAAAGCACCGCTTCATCCTGTTCGGCACCTACCCGTATGAGGAACACTGGCGGCCGCTGCTGGTCTGCGCGCTGTTCATCGCGCTGTATGTGGTCTCGGCCATGCGGCGCTTCTGGTCCTGGGTGCTGATCCCGATCTGGATCGGCACGCTGACGGTGATCGGCGTGCTGATGTGGGGCGGCATCCTCGGCCTGTCGTATGTGCCGCAGGAACGCTGGGGCGGGCTGCCCATCACGCTGATCCTGTCCACCTTCGGCCTGGCCTTCGCCTTTCCGCTGGCGGTGCTCGTGGCACTCGGCCGGCGGTCCAAGCTGCCCGCCATCAAGATGCTCTGCGTGCTGTATGTGGAACTGGTGCGCGGCGTGCCGCTGATCAGCCTGCTGTTCATGGCCAGCGTGATGTTCCCGCTGTTCCTGCCGGAGGGCATGAACATCGACAAATTGCTGCGCGCGCAGGTCGCCATCACGCTGTTCGCCGGCGCCTATCTGGCGGAGGTGGTGCGCGCCGGGCTGCAGACCCTGCCGCGCGGACAGTATGAGGCAGCGGACGCGCTCGGCCTGTCCTACTGGTACAAGACCGGCTTCATCATCCTGCCGCAGGCCTTGCGGCTGGTGATTCCGCCCCTGGTGAACACCTTCATCGGATTCTTCAAGGACACGTCGCTGGTGCTGATCATCGGCATCTTCGACCTGCTGACCGCGGGCAAGACCGCGATCGTGGAGCCTGCCTGGCAGGGCTTCGGGATCGAGGTCTATGTCTTCGTCGGCGCCATCTACCTGGTGTTCTGCTTCGCCATGTCGAAGTACAGCCAGGATCTCGAACGCGACCTCAACCAACATCGCAGCCGCTGAAGCGGAGCACAGGGAAGCTGAATATGGGTCAGACCATCGAAACCGAGGGCCGCTTCGCCTCCGCCATGCGGACCGATGCGCCGCCCGCCATCGTGCTGGCGGACGTGAACAAGTGGTTCGGCACGCTGCATGTGCTGCGCGACATCAACCTGTCCGTTGCCACGGGCGAGCGCGTGGTGGTGTGCGGCCCCTCCGGCTCCGGCAAATCCACCATGATCCGCTGCATCAACCGGCTGGAACAGCACCAGCAGGGCAAGATCATGGTGGACGGCATCGAGCTGTCGGACGACCTGCGCAGCCTGGATGCGATCCGCCGCGAGGTCGGCATGGTGTTCCAGTCCTTCAACCTGTTCCCCCATCTGACGGTGCTGGAGAACTGCACCCTGGCGCCGATCTGGGTGCGCCGGATGCCGAAGAAGGAAGCCGAGGACCTGGCGATGGAATACCTGGAACGGGTCCGCATCCCGGAACAGGCGAAGAAGTATCCCGGCCAGCTCTCCGGCGGCCAGCAGCAGCGCGTCGCCATCGCGCGCGCGCTGTGCATGAAGCCCAAGATCATGCTGTTCGACGAGCCGACCTCGGCGCTCGACCCGGAAATGATCAAGGAGGTGCTGGATACCATGGTGATGCTGGCGGAGACCGGCATGACCATGATCTGCGTGACCCATGAAATGGGCTTCGCCCGCCAGGTGGCGGACCGCGTGGTGTTCATGGATCGCGGCGAGATCGTGGAGAGCGGGGAGCCGGAGGCGCTGTTCAGCGACCCGAAGACGGACCGCCTGCGCCTGTTCCTCAGCCAGATCCTGCGGGGACATTGAGCCAGGGCGGCCCAGGCGGGCGGGCCATGCTTGCGGTGCACCAGGGCGCGGGCCTATGCCTGCGCCCGTTCCGCATCTGGAGCTCACTTTGAGCCATCCCGCCGCCCGCCCTGCCTCGCTGGCTGCCATCATCGGTGTTCTCGGCATCGTCTATGGCGACATCGGCACCAGCCCGCTTTATGCAATGCGCGCCTCTCTGTTGCTGTTCGCGGCGGACGGGATCACGCCCTTCGAGATTCTTGGCATCCTCAGCCTGATCTTCTGGTCGCTGATCATCGTCGTTACGGTGAAATATGTCGGCTTCATCCTGCGCGCCGATAATCGCGGGGAGGGCGGCATCATGGCGCTCACCGCCCTGGCGCAGAACGCCATGCCACCGGGCAGCCGGTCCCGCCGCCTGGTGATGCTGGTGGGCATCGCCGGCGCCAGCCTGTTCTTCAGCGATGGCATGGTGACGCCCGCGATCTCGGTGCTGTCGGCGGTGGAGGGGCTGAAGGTGGTCTCGCCCGCGATGGAGCCGGCGGTGATCCCGGTCTCGCTCGTCGTGCTCATCGGGCTGTTCCTGGTGCAGTATCGCGGCACCGGGTCCATGGGCGCCATCTTCGGCCCGATCACCGCCTTCTGGTTCCTGGTGCTGGCGCTGCTCGGCCTGGCGCAGATCGTGCAGAACCCACAGGTGCTCTCGGCTCTTTCGCCGCACCACGCGCTCGCCTTCGCCACGGAATACCGCATCGCCGCCTTCATCTCGCTCGGCGCCGTGGTGCTGGCGGTGACGGGGGGGGAAGCGCTGTATGCGGATATGGGGCATTTCGGCGCCAAGCCGATCCGCTTCGCCTGGATGTTCATCGTGCTGCCGGCGCTGGTGCTGAATTACTTCGGCCAGGGCGCGCTGTTGCTGGCCGATCCGGCGGCGCTCGAAAGCCCCTTCTTCCTGCTGGCGCCGGAGGTGCTGCGCCTGCCCCTGGTGCTGCTGGCCACGGCGGCGACCATCATCGCCAGCCAGGCGATGATCTCGGGCGCCTTCTCCGTCGCGCGCCAGGCGATACAGCTCGGCCTGCTGCCGCGCATGACGGTGCGCCACACGAGTGAGACGGAGCAGGGCCAGATCTACCTGCCGCAGGTGAACTTCATGCTGCTGTTCGGCGTGATCATCCTGGTGCTGGAATTCCGCTCCTCCGACGCGCTGGCCGCGGCCTATGGCCTGGCGGTGACGGGCACCTTCGTCTGCACCAGCCTGCTGGCGGGCGTGGTGTTCTGGCGCCGCTTCGGCTGGCCGCTGTGGCTGGCGCTGCCGGTCTTCGGCCTGTTCCTGTTGATCGACGTGCTGTATTTCGCGGCCAACCTGCTGAAGGTGCCAGAGGGGGGCTACTTCCCACTGCTGCTCGGCATCGTGCTGTTCACCCTGATGCGGACCTGGCGGCGCGGCCGCGAATTGCTGTTCGCCCGCTTCCGCCAGGATAGCCTGCCGCTGAAATCCTTCCTCGCCCGGCTGCCCCAATCCCGCACGCTGCGGGTACCGGGGATTGCCGTTTTCATGACCAGCCAGGCGGATTTCGTGCCCGGCGCGCTGCTGCACAACCTTAAGCACAACAAGGTGCTGCATCAGCGCGTGCTGTTCGTGACGGTGCTGAACGAGGATATCCCCCGCGTCGAGGACCGGCGGGAGGTGACCGAATTGGCGCCCGACATCCACCGCGTGATCCTGCGCTACGGCTTCCTGGAAAGCCCGAACCTGCCGAAGGAGCTGGAGGCGCTGCGCGACATCGGCATTCCGTTCGAGCCGATGCAGGCCAGCTACTTCCTGGGGCGGGAGACGGTGGTGGCCGCCGCGGTGCCGAAGATGCCACGCTGGCGCCAATGGCTGTTTACGCTGATGAGCCGCAACGCCCAGCCCGCCACGGAATTCTTCCGCATCCCGTCGGACCGGGTGGTGGAGCTTGGCGTGCGGGTGGCCATCTGAAACGAATGCCCATCTGCCGCGTTGCAGAACGTGGGCATAGGAGTGGCAAGGTGGTCGCGTCGAGGCTGGTTGAGGTGACGCTGGTGCGAACCTGGAGCCCGGCGGATCCGCAGGCGAATGCCGGGTACCGGTTGATCTTCGCCATGGCGCTGGACGCGCATGGCATGCCGGATGTGCAGGCCCTGCGGGCTGGGACGGAGCCCTGGCCGGCGCGGCTGGAGATGCCGGATGCGCCGCCCATCCTGGGCGACGTGGCGCATGATGAGGAAGGCTGGGCGCTGCGCTTTCCACAAGCGGGCGATTCGCTGTCCGAGGCCCCGCTGCACCGCATATTGGGCGCCGGCGGCTGGCTGCGGCCAGGCGAGGTGGTATCGATCCGCAGGCCCGATGGCGCCGAATCCGCCTGGCGCATTGTGGCGGTGGAATAGGCCAGCCCCAACAAAAAAGGCGCCCACCCTGCGGTGGACGCCCTTCCCGAAAATCTGGTGGAGCCATGGGGAGTCGAACCCCAGACCTCTTGAATGCCATTCAAGCGCTCTACCAACTGAGCTATGGCCCCGCACACAGTCACGAGGCGGGCCGTATAGCCGCCGGTCGGGGGGCGCGCAAGCCACCCCCAGGCGGGTTTCGCAACCCCCTTCCGTCGCGCGCCGGACCCGCATAGGGTCCGGAACATCAGGGGCTGGAGGGCACGGGCAGCGATGGGCAAGATCTACGGGGATGCGAAGGCGGCACTCGCCGGGCTGTTGCGGGATGGCATGACCATCATGTCCGGCGGCTTCGGCATCAGCGGCATCCCCTCCGTCCTGATCGAGGCGATCCGGGAATCGGGCGTGAAGGACCTGACGGTCATCTCGAACAATGCGGGCATCGACGATGCCGGCCTCGGCCTGCTGCTGCACACGCGGCAGATCCGCAAGATGATCAGCTCCTATGTCGGTGAGAACGCGACCTTCGCGAAGCAGTACCTGGCCGGCGAATTGGAGATCGAGTTCAACCCGCAGGGCACGCTGGCCGAGCGTATCCGCGCCGGCGGCGCCGGAATCCCGGCCTTCTTCACCAAGACCGGCTACGGCACGGCGGTGGCGGAGGGCAAGGAGACGCGGGAATTCGACGGCGAGCATTACGTGATGGAGCGCGGCCTGTTCGCCGACCTCGCCATCATCCACGCCTATATGGCGGACCATGAGGGCAATGTCGTCTACCGGAAGACCGCGCGGAACTTCAACCCGGTGATGGCCACCGCGGCGAAGGTGACGGTCGCGCAGGTGGAACACATCGTCCGCAACGGCGAGATCGATGCGGACCACATCCACACCCCCGGCATCTTCGTGAAGCGGATGATCGCGCTGCCGCCCGATTTCGAGAAGCGGATCGAACAGCGCACCATCCGCAAGCACCCGGCACCGGCTGGCGCCGGTGGCGATATTTGAAGCCCTCAGACGCCGGGCGGGCGCTGCACGCCCTTGGCTTCGCGCAAGCCACTGTGGCTTCCCGCCGCATCGTGGGTCTGTGCGCGGGCCGCGTCCGCGGCCTCGGCCCGCGCGAAGTGGCGCGTGCCGCCCTTGCCTTTTCCTGGAGATAACGGAATGCCCTGGACCCGCGACGAAATGGCGGCGCGCGCGGCGCGCGAGCTGCAGGACGGCTTCTATGTGAATCTCGGCATCGGCATCCCAACACTGGTGGCCAACCACGTGCCGCCCGGCATGACGGTGCAGCTGCAATCCGAGAACGGCATGCTCGGCCTCGGCCCCTTCCCCTATGAGGGGGAGGAGGATCCGGACCTGATCAATGCCGGCAAGCAGACCATCACGCAGCTGCCCTCCAGCAGCTTTTTCGACAGCGCCCAGTCCTTCGGCATGATCCGCGGCGGGCATATCGACCTGTCCATCCTGGGCGCGCTGCAGGTGGCGCAGAATGGCGACCTGGCGAACTGGATGATCCCCGGCAAGATGGTGAAGGGGATGGGCGGCGCGATGGACCTGGTGGCCGGCGTCAAGCGCGTGATCGTGCTGATGGAGCACACGGCCGGCGGCAAGCCGAAGCTGCTGAAATCCTGCAACCTGCCGCTGACCGGCCGGCGCGTGGTGGATGTGGTGGTGACGGAACTGGGCGTCTTCGCCATCGACAAGAAGGGCGATGCCCCGATGCGCCTGCTGGAGACGGCCCCCGGCGTGACCGAGGCCGAGATCCGCGACAAGACCGAGGCGGATTTCACCACCGCGCTGGTCAACGCCTGACCCCAAGCTGGCCTGACCCCAAGCTGGCCTGAGCCGAGGGGGCGCCGCGAAGGCGCGCCCCGTTCAGCGACTACTGAAGCTGCGGCTGGCGCACCTGCTGGTAGCGCAGGCGGTCATCCTCGAGGATCCGGCGCAGCCGCTCCAGCTCCCGCTCCCGCTCCGCCAGGGACCGTTCCCAGTCGCCGCCGGCGGCCGGGGTGGGTGTGGCGCGCGCGGCGGCGACCGGCGCGACCTCGCGCGCTGGCTGGGACGTGGGCGCCCGGCGC
>NZ_JAUYTS010000064.1 GCF_030695085.1 Falsiroseomonas sp.
GCTGGGTGTGCGCGTCGTAGGTCACCTGTTCCACCATGATCTGCGGGAAGGCGGCGGGCGGCACCAAAGGCGGGTGGAAGGCCTGCAATTCCAGATCCGTATCATCCTCAACCCCATACCGGTCCAGCTTGGTCCGCCCCACCCCCGCAATCCCGCCGAGCTGGTCCAGGCTCCGCGGCCGCTGTGCCGCAATCTCCGCCAGCGTCTTGTCCTGGAAGATGACATAGGCCGGCACGGATTGGCTCTGCGCCTCCCCCCGCCGCCAGTCGCGCAGCGCCTCGAACACCGCGTCGCCCACCGGCGCAGCGCTGCCACCGCCGCCGCTGCTGCGGCCGTTGCGCGCGGGGGCGGCGCTGGCCTGCACCAGGTCCTCCCGCAGCATCACCTTCTCCTCGCCCTTCAGCACCGGCTTGGCGGCATCCGTCGGCACCAGTTCGCCGTGGTTTTCCACCGCCACATCCAGCAGCCCGCGCGCCACCATCTGCCGCGCCACTCCCCGCCAGGCGAATTCCGAAAGGTCCTTGCCGACGCCGAAGGTCGGCAGCTTGTCATGCGCGAATTGCGCCACCTTGTCGGTCAGCTTGCCGCGCAGCACGTCCACCACATGCGCCACGCCGAAGCGCCGCCCCGTCCGCAGCACGGCCGAGAGCATCTTCTGGGCCGCCACGGTGCCATCGAACAGGCGCGGCGGGCTGAGGCACACGTCGCAATTGCCGCAAGGCGGTGGCTCGGCCTCCCCGAAACAGCGCAGCAGGATCTGGCGGCGGCAGGTGGCGGCCTCGGCGATCGCCACCATGGCGTCCAGCCGCTGCCGCTCGATCCGCTTCTGCTCCGGCGCCGCCGGGCTTTCCTCAATCCGGTGCCGGCCGAGCGCGATGTCGCCTGCGCCATACAGCAGCAGCGCCCGCGCGGGCAGGCCGTCGCGCCCGGCGCGGCCGATTTCCTGGTACCAGCTCTCCGGCGATTTCGGCAGGTCGAGGTGCACCACCCAGCGCACATCCGGCCGGTCGATGCCCATGCCGAAGGCGATGGTGGCGCACATCACTACGGAATCGCCGCGGGCGAAGCGCCGATGCGCGTCCCGCTTCGCCTCGGATTCCATGCCGGCATGGAAGGCCAGCGCATCATGCCCATCGCCGCGCAGCCATTCGGCGGTCTGGTCGGTCTTGTTGCGGGTGCCGCAATAGACGATGCCGGCGCCACCCTTGCTGGCTTCCTCCCGCAGCAGGGCGCGCAGTTGCGCCCGCTCGGATTCGCGTGGCGCGGCCTCGATGCGGATATTCGGACGGTCAAAGCCGCCGCGGAACACCGGGTCGTCCTGCATGCCGAGCTGGCGGCGGATATCCTCCACCGTGCGCGGATCGGCGGTGGCCGTCAGCGCCAGGCGCGGGGTGCGCGGGAAGCGTTCCGCCAGCACGCCGAGGCCGCGATATTCCGGCCGGAAATGATGCCCCCATTGGGACACGCAATGCGCCTCATCCACCGCGAACAGGGCGACGGGCAGTTCCTCGAGCCGGGACAGCATGCCTTCCAGCGCCAGGCGCTCGGGCGAGACATACAGCAGCTTGAGGTCGCCATTGTGCAGGTCGCGCAGCACGGTGCGGGACTCGCCCTCCGGCAGGTCCGAATGCAGCGCCGCCGCCGCCACGCCCTGCTGGCGCAGCGCCGCCACCTGATCTTCCATCAGCGCGATCAGCGGGGAGACGACGATCCCCACCCCCGGACGGCACAAGGCCGGCACCTGGAAGCACAGGGATTTGCCGCCGCCGGTCGGCATCAGCACCAGGCCGGAGCCACCGCCGGCGACATGGCGCACCACCTCCTCCTGCCGCCCCCGGAAGCCGGGGTGGCCGAAGACGCGGCTCAGCACGTCCAGCGGATCGGTGCTTTCGTCGGGGTGGTCGGGCATCAGGGAGGCGAATCGGCCGTCATCGGGCATGGCTCTCTCTGCCACGCCCGATGGAGCGACAACACCCTTGGCGTATCAGGGGTAGCCGACGACGATCTCCACGCGGCGGCTCTCGATCGGCACCGCATCGAAGGGTACCGGGCCGCGGCCAACCACGGCGATGCGGCCGGCGGGGACGCCGCGCTTGATCAGCTCATCCGCCACATGCTGGGCGCGGCGGCGCGACAATTCCTGGTTGAAGGCCAGGCCACCCGCCGGGCCGGCAAAGCCGCGCACCTGCACCGGCACTTCCGGGTGGCGCCGCGCCAGGCGGGCGGCATTGGCGAGCACGGCCATGGCCGGTTCATCCAGTTCCACGCTGTCCTCGTTGAAGAACACCACGCGCGGCGGCTGGCCGACCAATTCCCGCGGATCTGCGGCACAGGCGGCCAGGAGGACGACCGGGACAAGTCCGGCCAGGGCGAAAGCGCGGCGACGCATGTGAGAGACTCCGGGGAAAGATCGCCCATAGGTCGCGCGGCTGGGCAGGCCGCGTCAATCGCCTCCGCACGCGCCTTCACGTGATACGGCGCGGTCAGGGCGCGTTAACCCGCATCCCGCATCTTGCCGCCGTGTCCCAGACCGAGTCCCCACCCTCCTGCCTGCCGGATCCACGCGGCTTCGACCCGGTCCGCTTCCCCGGCACGACCGAGGGCGAGACCTGGCCGCCGCCGCATTTCCTGTTCCAGGCAAGCTGGCTGCGGGAGCCAGGTTTGGCGTTTGAACGGGACCCCTCCGGCGGCATCGGCCTGGTGCGGCCCTATGCCCATATGCGGATGCTGGTGGATCTGGATAACGCCCATCTGCTGCTGGACATCGCCCCCGGCACGCATGATTTCCGCCTGCTGCGCCTCGTGCCTGCGGCGCTGCGCTGTGTCGAGCGCATCACCCCCGGGGACCCCGTCCCCGGCCCGCTGCTGGATGAGGACCCGGAGCCGCTGGAGGAACACCACCTCTACGCCGCCACCTCCGGCCTCGTTGCCCGCCTGGCCGCCACGGCCGGGGAGGAAGGCGAGGCGCTGGCCGAGGCGATGCGCCGCACCCCGCCCGGCCCGGCGATGTTCGAGGCGGCGATCGCCCATTGCATCACCAAGGGCGGCTTCCCCATGGGCACGATGGCCCCCCTCGGCCGCCGCCTGCAACTGCTGGCCAACGCCCATGCCCGCGTGCTGGCCGCCGCCGCCAGCCAGCCGGATTACGAGGCGATGGAACGCATGGTCCGCCGCACGCGGGATGCGCTCGGCAACGACCGGCGCTGGGCGGGGGATCTGCTGACCCGGGCGATGGACGGGCTGATGCCGATGATCGGGCGGCCGCGGCGTGCCGCCGCCGCGCTGCTGGCAACCGCCGAGCAGGCCATGCGGCGCCCGCTGCCGCTCGAGGCCCCGACCCGGCTGCTGCGCGACCAGCTTGCGCTGCGCGACCGGCTGCTGGACCTGTCGGTGTTCTGGCACCGGCTGTCCGCCGCCTGGCTGGCCGTGGACCCGGAGACCACGGACCGGCGCGAGATCGAGGCGCTGGCCCGCAACGCGCTACGCCGCCTGGCGCTGGAGCCGCTGTACCGGGCGACAGACTGAGCCGCCGCCGCTACTCCTCCACATCCAGCGCATAGCCGGCGGAGCGCACGGTGCGGATGATGTCCGCCTCCTCATCGCCGTTCACCGCCTTGCGGAGCCGGCGGATATGCACATCCACCGTGCGCGGCTCCACATGGATGTCGCGGCCCCACACCGCATCCAGCAATTGTTCCCGGGTGAAGACGCGGCCAGGGTGCTGGAGGAAGAATTCCAGCAGCCGGTATTCGGTGGGGCCGAGGTGCAAGGACCGGCTGCCGCGCGTCACGCGATGCGCATCCTGGTCCATCACCAGGTCCTTGTAGGTCAGCCGCCCCTTCACCGGCACGGCGCCGGACCGGCGCAGCAGGGCGCGGATGCGGGCGAGCAGCGCATCCATCACGAAGGGCTTGCTGATGTAGTCATCCGCGCCGGTATCCAGCGCGCGCACCGCGTCCTGGTCCTCGCTCCGCGCCGTCACCATGATGATGGGCAGGTCGCGGGTGTTCGGGCGCCGGCGGATCTGGCGGCAAACCTCCAGGCCCGACAGCGCCGGCAGCATCCAGTCGAGCAGGATGAGGTCCGGCTTGCCTTCGGAGACGCGCAACAGCGCCTCCTGCCCATCGGCGGCTTCCTCCACCCGGAAGCCTTGTTTTTCCAGATTGTAGCGCAGCAGGGTCAACAGCGGCGCCTCGTCCTCCACCACCAGGATGGTCGGTTTGGCGAGGCTGCCCGTGGCGTCCGGCATGTTCGCGGTTCCCAACGGTCGTCGGTTCATTCGGGTGGCCGGACCACGGCATAGGCGGAGCTGTCCGCCTTGGGCCGTTCATCCGGCAGGCTGTCGCCGCGCACGGCGTAGTGCACCGTCTCGGCGATGTTGGTGGCATGGTCGCCGATGCGTTCCAGGTTCTTGGCGATGAACAGCAGATGCGTCGCCGCGGTGATGTTGCGCGGGTCCTCCATCATGAAGGTCAGCATCTCGCGGAAGATGCCGTTATAGACATCATCCACCGGCTCATCATTGCCCCAGACCCGCGCCGCGGCCTCGGCATCGTCATTCACCAGCGCATCGATGGCGGCCTTCAGGTTTTCCTGCACCAGGCGCGCCATGCGGGAGAAGCCGTTGAGGCTGCCAAGCGCCGGCTGCTGTGCCACGACGATGCTGCGCTTGGCGGCGTTGCGGGCGTAGTCGCCGATCCGTTCCAGGTTATGGGCAACCTTCATGGCGGCGACGATGAAGCGCAGATCGATCGCCATCGGCTGGCGGGTGGCCAGGATGCGGATGCAGAAGGTCTCGACCTCCCGCTCCAACTGGTCCAGCGCCGCGTCGCGGCCGATCACCTCGGCGGCGAGTGTCGCATCGCGGCGCACCAGCGCCACGGTCGCGTCATTCACCTGGCGCTCCGCCAGGCCGCCCATGCGCGCCAGCATGTCGCGCACCTTGCGCAGCTGTTCGTCGTAGGACCGGACGATGTGGTCGGATTGGGTTTCCATCGGCATGATCTGGGTCCTCAGCCGAACCGGCCGGTGATGTATTCCTGGGTGCGCTTTTCGCGCGGCGCGGTGAAAAGCTGCGCCGCCGGCGCCACTTCCACCAATTCGCCCAGGTAGAAGAAGGCCACCTGGTCGGCGCAGCGCGCCGCCTGCTGCATGTTGTGGGTGACGATGCAGATGGTGAAGTCGCGCTTCAACTCGTCGATCAGCTCCTCGATCTTCAGCGTGCTGATCGGGTCGAGCGCGCTGGTCGGCTCGTCGAACAGCATCACCTCGGGCCGCACGGCGATGGAGCGTGCGATGCACAGGCGCTGCTGCTGGCCACCCGAGAGGCTCATGGCGGAGGACTGCAGACGGTCCTTCACCTCACCCCAGATGGCAGCCCGGCTCAGCGCCCATTCCACCCGGTCGTCCAGTTCGGATTTCGGCAGCTTCTCATGCAGTTTGATGCCGAAGGCGATGTTGTCGTAGATCGTCATCGGGAAGGGCGTGGGCTTCTGGAACACCATGCCGATCTTGGCGCGCAGCTCGTTCAGATCGACCGAGGCGTCGATGATGTTGCGCCCGTCCATCAGCACCTCGCCCTCCGCGCGCTGGCCCGGATACAGGCTGTACATGCGGTTCAGCACGCGCAGCAGCGTGGATTTGCCGCAGCCGGAGGGGCCGATCATGCCCGTCACCTGGCGGTCCGGCAGGTCCAGGTTGATGCCCTTCAGCGCCTTGTTGGTGCCGTAGTAGAAATCGAGGTTGCGCACCGAAATGCGCGCCTGGGTGTTCAGCACCTCGGCGGATCGTGCCTGCATGCCGCCGAAGCCGGAGGCGGAGCTGGTGGTCTGTTCGGTTATCGAGCCCATCGGATCGTCCTCATCTCACGGCCCTGAGGGCCGCCCTTCCTGGCTCAGTTGCGCCCGCGCAGCACGAGGCGGGCAATGATGTTGATGGCGAGCACGCCCAGCGTGATCAGCAACGCACCGGACCAGGCGATCTCGATCAGATCCGGGAAGCCGGAATTAGCCTGCTGGTAGATGGCGATCGGCAGGCTGGCCATGGCGGTGGTCAGGTCAAAGCTGGTGACGTTGTTGCCGAAGCTGGTCAGCAGCAGCGGCGCCGTCTCACCCGCGATCCGCGCCACCGCCAGCAGGATGCCGGTCAGGATGCCCGACGCCGCCGCCTTGTAGCAGACCAGTGTGATCATCTTCCACTTCGGCGCGCCGAGGCCGATCACCGCCTCCCGCAGCGTGTTCGGGATCAGCTGGAGCATGTCCTCCGTCGTGCGGACCACCACGGGGATGACGATGATGGCAAGCGCGAGCGCGCCGGCGATGCCGGAAAAGCCGCCCATCGGCAGCACGACAAGCTGGTAGATGAACAGCCCGATCAGGATGGACGGCGCCGAGAGCAGCACATCCGAGACGAAGCGCAGCGTATTGCCGAGCGCGGAGCCGCGTGCATATTCGGACAGGTAGGTACCCACCAGCAGGCCGATCGGCGTGCCGATCGCCGTGCCTATGGCGGTCTGGATCAGGCTACCCAGGATGGCGTGGATCAGGCCGCCCTTCGGCGCATTCTCATCGCCGTAGCGGGTCGGGCGGAACTCCTCCGTCAGCACGATCCAGTCCATCGAGGCCAGGCCGCGCCAGAGCAGCGTCGCCATGATGGAGGCCAGGAAGAACAGCCCGATCAACGTGGCCGTCATGCAGAGCCACTTGACGATCAGGTCGACGATCTTGCGGCGGGAGGCGAGCGCCGAGCTGCGGCGCACTGCGCCGCGTGGCTCCGCCTGGAATGTGGTGCTGCTCATGGATCAGGCCTTCAGGCGAGAGCGGAGCAGGTAGCGCGAGGCCGCCAGCACCAGGAAGGAGATGACGAACAGCAGGAAGCCGAGCGCGAACAGCGCCGATTGCTTCAGGCTGCCCATCAGGCTTTCGGGAAACTCCATCGCGACGATGGAGGCGATGGTGGTGGAGGGGTCGAACAGGCTCTGCGGCATTCGGTTGGCGTTGCCGATGACGAAGGTCACCGCCATCGTCTCGCCCAGCGCACGGCCCAGCCCCAGCATGATGCCGCCGACCACGGAAATGCGCGTGTAGGGCAGAACCACGCCCTTCACCACTTCCCACCGCGTGGCGCCCAGCCCATAGGCGCTTTCCTTGTACACCGGCGGCACCTGCAGGAACACATCGCGCATGGTGGCCGCGATGAAGGGCAGGATCATGATGGCCAGCACGATCGCGGCGGTGAACAGCGAGGTGCCGGCGAAGAAGCGGCTCTCGAAAAGGAAGCCAACCAGCGGGATGGCGGTCAGGTAGTCGCCGAGCGCAAGCTGGATATACATCTGCACGAAGGGCACTACCACGAACAGCCCCCACATGCCGTAGATGATGGAGGGCACCGCCGCGAGCAGTTCGATCGCCGTGCCGACCGGGCGGCGCAACCACTCGGGCGCCAGCTCGGTCAGGAAGAAGGCGATGCCGAAGGCCACCGGCACGGCGAAGACGATGGCCAGAATGGCCGAGGCTATGGTGCCGAAGATGGCGACGGCGCCGCCATAATTCTCGCGGCCCTCGACAGGGTTCCAATCCGTGCTGGTGAGGAAGCCCAGGCCGAATTCCCGGAAGGCCGGCAAGGCGCCGATAAAAAGCGTTACGATAATGCCGCCGAGCAGCAACAGAACCACGAACCCTGCGCCGCGGCAGAGCCATTCGAAAACAAGGTCCCCGACATCGATACCGCGGCTGCGACCAACCGGCTTTGGCGCGGTCCCCGCGCCCATTGTCACATCGCTCACCGGCAAGGTCCTGATCAGGGGTTCAGGGAATGCAAAGCCCCCCGGACGGCAAGCGTCCGGGGGGAAGTAGCCAAACTCGGTTCAGGCGGTCCAGATGGCCTGGCCGTCCGGGGTCTTGATGTTGGCGGCCCAGTTGCGGCGGATCACGTTGGTCACGCTCTCCGGCAGCGGGATGTATTCCAACTGGCCCGCGATGGTCGCGCCGTTCTTGAAGGCCCAGTCGAAGAACCGCATCGTGTTGCGGCTGCCCTCGACCTTGTCCGCCGCCGGGTTGGTCGGCAGCAGGATGTAGGTGCCGACCGTCATCGGCCAGGCCTGCGCGCCCGGCAGGTCCAGCGTGTCGGGCGCCATGTTCGGCACGGACCAATCGGCCGCATCGGCGGCGGCGACGAAGCTCGCCTGCACCGGCTCGACGAAGTTGCCGGCCTTGTTGCGAATCTGCGTGGTCACCAGGCGGTTCACCACCGCATAAGCATTCTCGGCATAGCCGATGGCGCCCGGCGTGTTGCGGACGGCGTTGGACACACCCTCATTACCGCGGGCGCCCTGGCCGGCCGGCCACTGCACGGAAGTGCCGGCGCCCGGGCCGTCGCGCCAGGCCGAGGAAACGCGCGCCAGGTAATTGGTGAAGCCCCAGGTGGTGCCAGAGGCGTCGGCGCGGTAGGCCACCGAGATCGGCAGGCTCGGGATGCGCAGGCCGCTGTTCAGCTCGGTGATGCGCGGGTCGTTCCAGCGCGTCAGGCGGCCGAAGAAGATGTCGGTGATGACCTCCGGCGTCAGCTTCAACTGGCGGTCGGCCACGCCCGGCAGGTTCACGATCAGCACGATCGAACCCATCACGGTCGGGAACTGCATCAGGTTGCCCTCGCGCAGTTGCTCGACCGTGCGCGGGGCATCGGTGGCGCCGAAATCGACGGTGCGGTTGGTGATCTGGTTGATGCCGCCGCCGGAGCCGATCGACTGGTAGTTGAGCTGGATGCCAGCAGCCTCACGCGCCGCATTGGCCCAGCGCTCATAGACCGGGCGGGGGAACGTCGCGCCGGCACCGGTGATCGTCACCGACTGGGCCATCGCGCCGCGGGCGCCGAGGAGCCCGGCGCCAAGTGCCGCGCCGGTACCGAGCAGAAGGGTGCGCCTGTTCACTGTGTCTCTCTCCGGTCCTGTTCGAAACGGCCTGCCGGAAGCGGGCAATGCCGTTGGGCGCGTTCTAGGCAGGTCCGGCGACCAGACGATTGCAGTTTGATGAAGCTTCGATGACAACGCCCTCCACAACCCAAGCGTGTTGTCTGGTTACCATCAGGTCAGACGCAGCGTCAGCCGCGTGGAATTGCCGCCCCCGGGGTCGCGCCCATACGCAAGATCGGTGCTCATCCGCCGCACCAGCGCCAGGCCGAGCCCGCCCACCCGGTCATCCTGCAGCGAAGGCGGGGCGGCCTCCGGCGCCGTCAGCGGGTCGAAGGGTGCCGCCGCATCCCGCAGCACCAGGCGCAGCGCACCGGCTTCCCATTCGCAATCCAGCCGGGCGGCGGGCGGCGCGGCGCCGGGGGCAAGGCCGGGCCAGGCGGCGTGTTCAATGAGGTTGGCGATCAACTCCTCCACCACCAGGCGCAGCCGCAGCGCCCCCCGGGGCGGCACCCCCTGCCCTTCCGCCCAGGCCTCCGCCGCATCCTGCGCGGCTGCCAGCCCGGCGAGGGAGATCGGGATCTCCAGCCGCAGGCTCATCCCGGCAGGCGGGCCATCGCCTCGGCTTCGCTGGCGACCAGCGGCAGGACCTGGTCCATGCCCATGGATTCGAGCACATCCGCCACCATCGGCTGGGCGCCGAACAGCACCACCGCACCGCCGCGGCGCGACACCACGCGGGCGGAGGACAGCAGCAGGCGAATACCGAGCGAGGAGAGGAATTCCAGCCCCGTCAGGTCCAGCACCGCATTGCGGCCGGACGCCGCGACGGCGGCGGTGAAGCCGATTTCCACCTGGCCCACCGTGGTGGAATCCAGCCGCCCCACCAGGATCACCTTGTTGGCCGTGGGGCTGATCTCAAGCACTTCGAAGCGCACTGACGGTCTCCGTGAATCGGGGCGCGGTTGTCTAGACCGGCACCCCGTCCCAGAAGCATGACAGTTTGCTGACAGTCGCGGCCTACCAGACCCAGCGCAGCCCGAGGGTCAGCACGTGGTCCGTGCCGCCACTGCTGCGTTGCAGGTCGTAATCCGCCACCACGGCGAAGCGGTCGCCGCGATAGGCGGTGGCGCCGATGCCGGCGGTCAGCGCATCCCGCCCGGTGCGGGCCGATTCCACGCTGAAGGCGGCACCGCCCAGGCGATGCGTGCCGCGGCCCAGCCCACCCTGCATTTCCCGCGCATAGCCGATGCGGGCCTCGGGCCGAAGCTGGAAGCCCTCGCCCAGGCGCAGGGTGCGGGCGGCGCTGAGGCCGATGCCGGCGCGCAGCGCATCCGCATCGCGGCCATCCACCGCCAGGTTCAGCGACCCGGCGCCGGATTCGGTGAAGCCGCCGCGTGCGATGCGGTCCCAGCGCAGGAAGGCGCGCGGTTCCAGATCCACCCCTTCCACGCGCGTGGTCACGCCGAAGCCGGCCTCCGCCGTCACATCCGTGCCGTCGCTATCCGCATTGGCGCGGCGGGACAGGGTGCCAAAGGCGATGTTGCGGCGGCTGTCATAGCGGCTGAGGCCGGTGCCGAGCGTCGCATCGATGAAGGGCTTCACACTGGCCGTGGTCGGCGGTGCGTACAGGCCATAGAGGCTGGCCTGGTAGCTATCCAGCCGCACCTCCCCGGTGCCGCCATCGCCATCCACCGTGCCGCGCAGGAAGCCCAGCGCGATGCCGCCGGTCAGGCCCGGGGCGAAGCGGCGGTCTGCGCCAACCAGCGCGCCGCCGGATTGCCGGGAATGGCCCGGCGCGGCGCCGTCGCCGCCCGTGCTGCCCCAACCGCCGAGCGCGCGGCCCCAGGCGGACCATCCGGTGAAGGCACCCTCGGCGCCGTCGCCGCCATCGGCCTGGCCGAGCCCCGGTTCCCAATCCGCCGGCTGGCCGCCGCCGGGCATCGCGCTCATCTGCACGCTGCGCGCGCTGTCCAGCGCGACGCGCGGCGCCAGCGCCCCCTGCGCCATCACCAGCGCCGGATCACCGGCACGGATGGCCGCCATGCGCTGCGCGGTGCCGGCACCCAGGATGCGCCGGTGCGCCAGCGCGGCTGCCAGCGCATCGGCGTGCACGCCGCCCGAGAGCTGGTCCAGCGCCGGGGCGATGGCGGCGGCCGGCAGCGCGTACAGGGCGCCGAAGGTGGCGGCCGCATCGCCCGTCATCCGTGGCCCGGCTGCGGGACGAATGGCATCAAGCGCCCCGCCGGCCGCCGCCTGGTTCCGGCGCTGGTCGATGCCGAGCGGGCCTAGGTTGGCGTAGCTGGCCGGGGTGGTCACCAGGTCCAGCGTGTTCGCGCCATACAGCGCATCGAGGCGCGCCCCGCCGGGGAGGCCCGCCGCCGGCTGGGCCAGGCCGCCAAAGCTGCCAAGCAGTCCGCCTTCCGCCTGGATCACCCGGAAGGATTGCCCGAGCACCGGGGTGAAGCTGTTGGTGGCGGACCCCGTGATGCCGCGCAGCACCGGCTGCAGCGTGCCGCCCGCGGTCAGCGTGCTGCCGGCGCCGATGACCAGCACCCTGTCATGCGACCCGGCGCCCGTGCCGGTGCCCGGCCCGTCGATCTCGAGCCGCGTCGTGGAACCGGCCCCGAGGGTAACGGGCGCGGTGAACACGATGGTGCCCGGAGAGGCGCCCGGGGACAGCACGCCATCGATGGTGCCGCCGCCGATGCTGCCGCCACCGGTCAGCGTGCCGCCGGGCAGCACGGTCACCGAACCCAGGAAGACGCCCTGGATGGAAAGCGTGCCGGACTGCACCTGCGCCCCACCACTGTTGCTGGCGTTGCCCACCAGCGTCAGCACGCCGCCGCCCAGCACCTGAAGCTGGCCGGTGCCGCTGATGTCCCCCAGCAGGATGACCGGCCCCAGGCTGGTATCGATCGTGCCGTTGCCGGCCTCCAGCACCACCGGCTGCGTCACCGCGGTGGCGCTGTTGGGCCGGAAGGTACCGCCATTGAAGGTCACGGTGGCGCTCTGCACGGCAGGATCGCCCTCGGTGAAGAACGGCCGGCTGCCATCGATCACCAGCCCAGCCGGTGGATCAACGGGCGGATCAACGGGCGGATCAGCGGGCGGATCAGCAGGGGGGCCGTCGGTCAGGCCACCCAGCGGCACCAGCGCGTAGCGGATGACGCCGCCGCCCCACATGGCATCGCCGCTGGCCGCGCCATAGAAGGCGACGGTGGTGAAGGTGTCGCTGTCGCTGATGGCGGCGACGAAGGTCATCGATTCGTTGTAGCGGGCCTCGCCCGGATTATCGTTTCGCTCGGCCGCGCTGCCGACCAGGATCGGCGTGCCGCCATCGAAGGCGATGTAGAGCGCGCTGGGGAAGCAACAGGTGGCCCAGCCCTGCAGATCTAGTGCGAAGGCATTCACCGGGCTGTCGAAGGTGAAGACCAGGCCGCTGCCGGGGGAATCGATCGCGGCGGCGGTCATGCGGATGCCGTTGCCACTGGCGAAGCTGCCGCCCGGCCCCTGGATGCTGGCGAAGGCGCTGGTGCTGGTGCTGCGGTTGCCGGCATTGCCGGAGGTGATGGTGTAGCCGCTGCGCGCCCAACTCGCGACATTGCTGGTCAGGCCAGAAAGCAGGTCCATGTTGACCGTGCCGCCGGCATCCGTCACGCGCTGGTCGAAAGCCTGCCGGCCCTCGAAGATGCTGTCGAAGAACGTGGCGGTCTCCGCCGCGGCGGGACGCGGCATGGCGGCCGCCAGCGCCAGGGCAGAGGCCGACAGCAGCAGCCTGGCCGCCCCCCCCAGCAGGTGACGCGAACGGAGGCGTGGGGTGCGCATTCTCGGGTGCCTTCCTGGCGGTTGCTTCGGAAGGCGTAGGGCGCGGGCGGTGAAAGCGCGGTTAAGGGCACCGCGCCCCGAGGTCAGAAAGCCGGATCATCCGCGATGCTGTTCCGCAGCACGCCGATCCCCTCCACCTCGACCTCCATCTGCATCCCCGGCGCCAGGAACAGCGGCGGCTTGCGCGCATAGCCGACGCCGGAGGGGGTGCCGGTGGCGATCACGTCGCCCGGCTCCAGCGTCATCACCTCGGACAGGATGGCGATGCAGCGGGCGACGGGGAAGATCATGTCGCCGGTGGTGCTGTCCTGCACCAGCTGGCCATCGACACGGGCCATGATCCGCAGCGGCGCGGCGCCGGGCGGCAGTTCATCCGCCGTCACGATCTCCGGCCCGAAGGCGCCGGTGCGGTCGAAATTCTTGCCCATGGTCCACTGCGTGGATTTGCGCTGGTAGTCGCGCACCGAGCCATCGTTGAACAGCGAATAGCCGGCCACATGGTCCAGCGCCTGCGCTTCCGTCACGTTGCGGGCCCGGCGGCCGATGATGATGGCCAGCTCCGCCTCATAGTCCAGCTTCTCGGAGGCGCCCTTCGGCCGCAGCATCGGCTGACCCGGCCCGGTCAGGCTGGTCTGCACGCGCAGGAACACGGCCGGATAGTCGGGGATCGGGTTGCCGCCTTCCTTGGCGTGCAGCGCGTAGTTCAGCCCGATGCAGACCACCTTGCCGGGACGCGCGATCGGCATGGCGAGGGTCAGCCCGGCCAGCGGCAGGTGGGTGGAGGCCGGGGCCGCCGCCGCCGCGGCGCCGAGCCGGGCCAGCGTGTCACCGCCGGCCTGGAGCAGCGCCAGCGTATCATCCGCGAAGCCGGACAGCGCCGCCACCGGCACCACCTGGTCGCCGATCCGCACGCCGGCGACGACGCGCCCCGCATCGTCGAAGCTCAACAGGCGCATGTTCGATTCCCGTCCTAATGAAGTGGAAGGCGAGGTTCAGGCCACCGCGGCGCGGCGGCGCTGCACCAGTTGCAGCAGCAGCACGCCGCCGCCGAAGACGATGCCGATGCCATCCGTCAGCAGCCCGGGCTTGATCAGCGCGATCGCCGCGATGAACAGCGCCACCCTTTCCCACATCGGCGTCGGCCGCAGCAGGTAGGCGTGCAGCGATGCCGCCAGCAGCAGGCAGCCTGCGGTGGCGCTGCTGACCGCGAAGATCACCTCGCCCCAGGTGCCGATCAGCAGCAGCGCCGGCTGGAAGACGAACATGAAGGGCACGATGAAGCCGGCCGCGCCGATCTTCATCGCCGCCCAGCCGCTCGCCCACATATCCGTCTTGGCGAGCCCCGCCGCGGCGAAGACCGCGAGCGCCACCGGCGGCGTGATGGCGGACAGGATGGCGAAGTAGAAGGCGAACAGGTGGGCTGCCGGCACCACCACGCCCATCGCGATCAGGGCGGGCACGAGCAGGGAGACCATGACGATATAGGCCGGCGTGGTCGGCATCCCCATGCCGAGGATGATGCCGGCGATCATGGTCAGGATCAGCGCGAAGATCAGGTTGTTGTCGGCGACATTCACCACGAGCTGGGTGAAGGTGATGCCAAGCCCGGTCAGCGCGATCAGCCCGATGACGATGCCCGCGCAGGCGCAGGCCATGGCGATGCCGAGCGTGTTGCGGGCGCCATCCAGCAGCGCATCCCACACCGCGGCGATGGTGACATGGTGGCGGCTGTTGGCGCGCAGCGCCGCGGCGGGGAAGCAGGCCAGCGTCGCCACCAGCGCCACCAGCGGCGCCGAATAGCCGCCGAACAGGCCGATGATGATGACCAGGATGGGCATGAACAGGTGCCAGCTCTCGCGCAGCACGTCGCGCAGCTTCGGCACCTCGTCATCCGGAAGGCCGGCCAGGCCGGCGCGCTTCGCCTCGAAATGCACCGCGGCGAAGGTGGCCACGTAATACAGCAGCGCCGGGATCAGCGCCCAGGTGATGACCTGGATGTAGGACACGCCGAGGAATTCGGCCATGACGAAGGCGGCAGCCCCCATGATCGGCGGCATGATCTGCCCGCCGGTGCTGGCCACCGCCTCCACGCCCGCCGCGAATTGCGGGCGGAAGCCGCTGCGCTTCATCAGCGGGATGGTCACCTGCCCCGTCACCATCACATTGGCGACCGCGGAGCCGGAGACGGAGCCGAACAGGGAGGAGGAGACAACCGCCACCTTGCCAGGCCCGCCACTGCTGCGTCCGGTCAGCGCCAGTGCGAAATCCATGAACAGCTTGCCGACGCCCGAGCGTTCCATGAACGACCCGAACAGCACGAAGATCACCACGAAGCCGGCGGAGACGCCGAGCGTGGAGCCGAAGATGCCATCCGTGGTCAGGTACAGCTGGTCCAGCATGGCCAGCGCGCCGACATCGGTGAAGAAGTAGGACCACAGCAGGAAGACCGAGGCGGTCAGCGGCAGCGCCCAGCCGATGACCCGGCGCGTGGCTTCCAGGATCAGCGCGACCAGCACCCAGCCGCCGATGATGTCGGCTGGCCGCGGGTCATCGATGTAGGGAATTCGGTTCACCAGCCAGTCATATTCCACGAACAGCCGGCCGACCGCCCAGATGGACAGCGCGCAGAGCAGCCAATCCTCCGGCCCCGGGACCGGGCGGCTGCCGTCCTTGGGAGGGCGCAACGGGAACAGGATGAAGACCAATGCCATGGCAAACAGCAGATGCGTGCCACGGAAGATCACCGCCTCGGGCGGTGAGGTTGCGATGGCCCACATATGGTACACGGCCATGACAGCCGCGATGGTGCCGGCCAGCCAATGCATGGCGCGCGCATAGGTCATCGCCGTTTTTCCCGTATCCTGAACGCTGTGTAATTTGGTTTTTGGGCGGATGCATCAGGGCCGGAGCCGGGCCTGCCGTGGCAGCCCGTCATCCGGCCCTTCGCGTCGTCTTGCGCGCCCGGACCCGCCGGGCGCGCCCTCATGGCCTCAGCGAGACGCGGCTTCCTGGTAGAAGCGCGCCGCACCCGGATGCATCGGCACGCCGATATCGGCGCCGCCGGTCGCCGGCGTGCTGTCACGCATGGCGGCCACGATGTTGCGCAGCGTGCCGACATTGTCCCAGAGCAGCTTCACCATCTGGTAGACCTGATCCGGGTTGCGGTCGCAATTGGTGATCAGGTGCGCCGTGTAGGTGATCTGGGTCGGCGTGCCTTCCTGCTGCGGATAGGTGTTGGCCGGCAGCGGCGCGCCCTGGTAGCCCGGGTTGATCTCCCGCATCTTGTCCACGTAGCGGGACAGGTCGATGATCCGCATCTGGCGCGCGCTGGCCAGGTCCATCACGGCGCTGGCCGGGATGGTGGTGCCGAGGGTGAAGACCTGGGCATGGCCGTCACGCAGCAGGCCCACCGCATCCGTGTAGCTGGACTGGAAGCTGGCGCGCACATCGCTGTAGCGCATGCCCGCGGCCTGCAGGATGTGCTGCGTCACCACCTCGGCCGTGTTGCCGCGCGGCTGCAGCGCGATCGGACGGCCGCGCATGTCCTCGATGGAATTGATTCCGGAATCGGCCAGGGCGATCACCTGGAACCATTGCGGGTAGAGCGAGCCGATGTTGCAGACATTGCTCACCGCCTCGGGGAAGGGCGCGCGGCCGGCGATGCCGTCCACGGTGCTGATGGAGTTGCCGAAGGCCACCTGGGCGCGGTTGGCGCCGATGCCGCGCACATTGGCCACACCGGCACCCGGCAGCGTCTGCACCGTCAGCCCGGGCATGGCGCTTTCCCAGATGTTCTTCAGCGCGCCCGCGATCGGCACCCAGGCGCCGCCCTGCGGGCCGGTCATGAAGCGCATCGTCTCCTGCGCCGTGGCGGGGGTTGCGATCACGGCGGCGCCCAGCATGGCAAATGCCGCGGCGGCGGTTCGGATGGTCATTCTTTTTCTCCCTGAACGCATCTTGGTCGTGCCCTGGGGTATTCCCGATGGGAAGTCGTCCGACAACCCCGCGTGATGCTGGCGGCCGCACATTTCCGCCACAAACCCGCATCGCCCACCGGCGCCCAGTGCGGTTCAGGATAGTCTTCCTGGCCTGGGCCGCCCGGCGCCGCCGGGCTAGGATGCGCGCAGCAAGCGATGAGAGGGGATTCGCGGCGCATGTGCGGACGCTACCTGTTGCAGCGGACCCCGGCCGAGCTGGCGCAGTTCTTCGCCACCAGCAACCCGACTCCGAACCACGCGCCATCCTGGAACATCGCCGTGACGCAGACCTCCCTGGTGGTGCGCCGCCACCCGGAAAGCGGCGAACGCCACCTGGATGCGCTGCGATGGGGCCTGGTGCCGCGCTGGGCCGCGGATGCCAAGGACGCGGCCAGGCTGATGAACGCCCGCGCCGACGGCATCGCCGAGAAACCCTCGTTCCGCGAGGCCTTCCGCAAGCGGCGCTGCCTGGTGCCGATGGATGCCTTCTACGAATGGCGCAAGGCGGAGGATGGCAGCAAGCAGGCCTATGCCGTGGCGCAGGCGGATGGCCTGCCGATGGCGGTTGCCGGCCTGTGGGAAGGCTGGAAACAGCCCGATGGCGCCTGGCTGCGGACCTTCACCGTCATCACGACGGAGGCGAATGAGAAGCAGGCCCTGGTGCATGCCCGCATGCCCGTGGTGCTGCCGCCCGAGGTCTGGGACGCCTGGCTGGGTGAGGAACCGGCGGAGCCGGAGGATTTGCAGGAATTGCTGGTGCCCTGCCCGGCCGAGGAATTGCTCGCCTGGCCCGTGGATAACCGCGTCGGCAAGGTCTCGGAGAACGACGCCCGCCTGCCCCGCCGCGACCCCACCGCCAGCCCGCCGCCCGAATTGGACGACGCACCGCCGGATTGGGTGGCCTAGGATGCCGCACACCCTGCGAGAGACCCCCGTTTGATCGAACACCATGGCTGGTCCGAGGCGTGGCGGCTGGCCTTCGAGCCGCATGCGCGCGCCGGCCATATCCCCGGCCGCATCATCGTGCAGCGGCGCGAAGCCAATCTGGTGGCAACGGACCTCGGCATCCTGACGGCGCGGCTCTCGGGCCGGCTGCGGCATGAGGCGCGGGAGGCCGGCCATCCCGCCGCCGGCGACTGGGTGGCCCTGTCCGCCAAGGCCGAGCAGGGCACCGCCACCATCCACGCCGTCCTGCCGCGCCGCACCGCCTTCGTGCGCCGGGCGGCGGACAGCGTGCAGACCTTGCAGGTGATCGCCGCCAATATCGACGTGGTCTTCGTCGTCACCTCGCTGAATGCGGACCTCAATCCGCGGCGGCTGGAGCGTTTCCTGGCCGCGGCCTGGCAGAGCGGGGCGCGGCCGGTGGTGGTGTTGACCAAGGCCGACCTGGCCGAGCAACCCGAAGCCCAGGCCGCCGAGATCGCCACCCTTGCCGCGGGCTGCCCGGTGCTGATCGTCTCCGCGCGCCAGGGGCTGGGCCTTGGCGCCATGATGGAGCACATCCGGCCCGGCGAGACCTGCGTGCTGATCGGCTCCTCCGGCGTCGGCAAATCCACGCTGGTGAATGCCCTGCTGGGGGAGGAGCGGATGGCGACCCAGGAAATCCGGGCCGCGGACGCGCGCGGGCGCCATACCACCAGTTCCCGCCACCTCATTCTTCTGCCGGGCGGCGGGCTGCTGCTCGACACGCCGGGCATTCGGGAGGTCGGCCTGATCGACGCCGAGGCCGGTCTCAGCACCGTCTTCGAGGATATCGAGCAACTGGCCGGGAATTGCCGCTTCCGCGATTGCAGCCACACTTCCGAACCCGGCTGCGCGGTGCGCGCCGCGCTGGAGGCGGGTACGCTCGACGCCGGGCGCTGGGCGCATTTCCAGAAGCTGGAGCAGGAACTGGCCGCGTCGGGCCAGGCAAAAGACCGGGCGGCGCAGGAGGTTCAGCGCCGTCGCCAGGCGGGGCAGCAGCGAGCCTACCGGTCGTCGAAGAAGGACCTGCTCGGCCCTTCCTCCTGATATGGCGGCGCGGGCTCTGCCCCGCGCCCGTCCTCAGTCGTCGCGGTGCACCCGCTCCATCCGCTCATGGCGCTCCTGCGCCTCGATCGACATGGTGGCGATCGGGCGGGCCTCCAGCCGGCGCAGGCCGATCGGCTCCCCGCTCTCCTCGCAATAGCCGTAGGTGCCGTTCTCCACCCGCTCCAGCGCCTGGTCGATCTTGGAGATCAGCTTGCGCGCCCGGTCCCGGGTGCGAAGTTCCAGCGCCCGGTCGGTCTCGACGCTGGCCCGGTCGGTCAGGTCAGCCTCGATGATTCCCCCCTGGCCCATGGAGGTCAGGGTCTCACCCGCCTCCCGCACCAGATCCGCCCGCCACTTTAAAAGCTTCTGCCGAAAATACTCCAGCTGGAGTGGGTTCATGAACTCTTCGTCGCTGCTCGGACGATAATCCGGCGGCAAGGTTACCAGCATGGCAGGACTTCCCCAACCTTAGCCGCCCAGGGCCCGGCGCCCGGGGGGCGAAAGCGGCCGGACCATAGTGGCGGGAATGGGGCCGGTGCAAGGCCTCGTTTCGCCGCAAGCTCCTGATCTTCGCGTGCTTTTCAATTGGATGACCTAACCGCGACAGTTCTGCGCGCCAACTCCAGCCGCGCCCGCAGCCGAACTTCGGCCAGCAGGGCGCCCAGTTCGGGTGCCAGGCCGGCCTCCGGCGCCGCCGCCAGCGCCTCCAGCCGGGCCAGCCGCCCGGCGTCGCGGGGATCCTCGCGCAGCAGGTCCAGTTGCAGCCCGCGCAGCTCATCCAGCGCCTGGGATGCGCGGCGGCGGGCGCGGTCAGCCACCGCCTCGGGCCGGTCCGGCGCGCCCGATTCCTGCAACGCCAGCAGCCCGCCCATCGCGGGCGGCGCGGCCACCCCGGCGGTGGCGGCCGCATCGCCGCCAGCATCGGGCAGCGCAAAGCCGCCGGCACTCCGCCGCGGCCGTCCCGCCTGAACCCCGCTGAACCCCACCGGCCGCACCGGACCCACTGCCATCCTCGCCTTCCCCCATCCCTTGTCCTTGCCGCACAAGCTGCCGGGTCCCGGCAGCCCCTGCCCCGCCCCGGCAAAGCCTGCCGGTCGAAGGGGCCCTCCGCCCTGGCACGCCGGTTGCGAAGGTCTCCCCACGCCCCTCCACCAGGAAGGCGGCGGCGAGGAGGAGAGTGTGGCGACAAAACCTTGCCTGAGGATGAGCGGTCTCCGGCGCCCATGGCTGGCGCTGTTGTTCATCCTCCTCCTCTCGCCGGCGGGCGCGCTTGGCCAGGTTCGCATCAAGGACATCGCGGATGTCGAGGGCATGCGGGAGAACCAGCTGGTTGGCTACGGGCTGGTGGTCGGGTTGAACGGCACGGGCGACAAGCTGCGCTCCGCCGTCTTCACCCGGCAGTCGCTGATCGGCGTGCTGGAGCGCCTTGGCGTGAATACGCGGGACCAGGAACGCCAGCTCGATACCCGCAACGTCGCGGCGGTGATGGTGACCGCCAACCTGCCTGCCTTCGCCCGCACCGGCAGCCGCATCGATATTGCGGTCTCCGCACTTGGCGATGCCACCAACCTCACCGGCGGCATGCTGCTGGTGACCCCCCTGCTGGCCGCGGATGGGGAGGTTTATGCGGTGGCGCAGGGGCCGATCGTGACCGGCGCGGTTTCCGCCCGCGGTGCCGCCGGGTCCGTCACCCGTGGCGTGCCGACCTCCGGCCGCATCGCCAATGGCGCGACGGTGGAACGCGAGGTGGCCTACAGCTTCGCCTCCGGCGACCGGCTGCGCCTGTCGCTCCGCAACCCGGACCTGACCACGGCGCGGCGCATCGCCGCCGTCATCAACCGCACGGTGGGCGGCACCCCCGCCACCGCGACCGACCCGCGCACCGTCAGCCTCAGCCTGGCCGGGCGGGATTCGGTGGCCTTCCTCGCGCAGATCGAGCAGCTGCGGGTGGAGCCGGACCAGGTTGCCCGCGTGGTGATCGAGGAGGCCTCCGGCACCATCGTCATGGGCGCCAATGTGCGGCTGTCCACCGTCGCGATCGCGCAGGGCAACCTGACCATCCGCATCACCGAGACGCCGCAGGTGGTGCAGCCCAATGCGCTGGCGGGCGGGCAGACCGCGGTGGTGCCGCGCACCAATGTGGAGGTGGACGACCAGGCGGAACGTCGCCTTGGCATCCTGCGTGGCGCGGTGACGCTGGAGGATCTGGTGCGCGGGCTGAACGGCCTCGGCGTCGGGCCGCGCGACATGATCACCATCCTGCAGACCATCAAGGCCGCCGGCGCGTTGCAGGCCGAGCTGGAGGTGCGCTGATGAACATCGCCCCGGCCATCGCACCCGCGCCGCTCGCCGGGCCCCGCGCGAACCAGAGCCCGGCCGCGCTGCGGCGTGCCGCACGGGAATTCGAGGCCCAGGCCCTGGCGGCCCTGCTGCAGCCGATGTTCCAGGGCCTCGACACCAAGGCGCCCTTCGGCGGCGGGCCGGCGGAGGGCCAATGGCGCCCGATGCTGGTCGATGCCATCGCCAAAGACCTGGCGAAAGCCGGCGGCCTCGGGATCGGGGAGGCAGTGCTGCGGGAGCTGACCCGCCTCGCCGGCCTCCCGCCCCAAGGGGACCAGGTCGCCGGAACTTCTTCCCCCTCCTCCACGCAAAGGCCCACCCCATGATGCAGCCCCTGATCATTGCCGCCCAGCGCCTGACCGAAGCGCTGCGTGCGGAGAACGAGGCGCTGGCCCGCCTCGACCTCAATAGTGCCGCGGCCCTGGCCCTGCCGAAGCAGCAGGCCTCCGATGCCTTCGCCGCCGCCTATGCCGCCGCCAGCCGCACCCAGAGCAAGGCCGAGGGCGAGGATCGTGCGCGGGCCGAGGAACTGGCCCTGCGGCTGCGCGACCTGGGCGCGGAGAATCGCCGCCTGCTGGAACGCGCGATCGACCTGCAGTCCCGCGTCATCGAGACCATCGCCGGCGCCACCCGCCCGGCCGGCCCCGGCACCTATGGCGATCGCGGCCTGAACCGGGATGGGCGCCAGACGCCGCTATCACTCTCCGCACGGGCCTGAGGCGGGGGGCCCAGGCGGGGGGCCCAGGCGGGCGGCTTGCCGGATTGCATGCGGGGGCGCAGCTTGCGGCCCTCGCATGCTCCGCCGCAACGCAACATTCCTGGTGATCTCCGCCCTCACCCTGGCCGCCGCCGTCGCGGTCTGGGTTCTGCGCGGCATGGGCGCCGTGCAGCATGCGCTGGCGGCGACCTGGGACCTGATCCTGACGGTGCTGCCCTCCATCCTCGGCGGGCTGCTGCTGTCCGCCGCGCTGCGGCAATTGGTGCCGCCCGGCGCGCTGGCGCGCTGGATGGGAGCGGAAAGTGGGCTGCGCGGGCTGCTGGTGGCGACGGCCGCCGGCATGGTGATGCCCGGCGGTCCGGTCGCCGCCTTTCCCGTGGTGCTGGTGCTGGCCCAGGCGGGCGCGGATCGGGGCGCGCTGATTGCCTTCGTGCTTGCCTGGTCGCTGAACGGCTTCCAGCGGATCGTGGTGTGGGAATTGCCGATCCTGGGGCCGGATTTCGCCCTGCTGCGGCTGATCTGCGGCCTGCCGCTGCCGATCCTGGCCGGGCTGTTCGCGCGCTGGCTGCCGATCCGCTGGACCCCCGCCGATGCGCCCGGGATGCAGCCGCGGCACGAGACCAAACCATGACCTTCGGCGTCATCGGCATCTGGATCGTGGCACTCGGCGCGCTGGCGCTGTGCCTGCGGCGCAGCCCGGTGGTGGCGCGGCGCGCGGTGGTGGATGCCGGCAGCGCGCTGTGGCGCGTGCTGCCTGTGATGCTGATGGCGCTGCCGATGGCCGCGCTGATCGCCGAGTTGATTCCCGCCGGCTGGGCGGAGGCCTGGCTTGGCCCGGATAGCGGCGTGGTCGGCGTGGTGCTGGCCTCACTGGCGGGCGGGTTGTTGCCGGGCGGGCCGTTCGTCGCGTTTCCGCTGGTGCTGGGTTTCCTCAAGGCCGGCGCCGGGCCGGCGCAGATGGTGGCACTGATCTCGGGCTGGGCAATCCTCGGCCTGCACCGGACCCTGGCGTGGGAACTGCCGATCCTCGGCGGGCGCTTCATTGTGCTGCGGCTGCTGGCCAGCTTCACCCTGCCGGTGCTGGCGGGGCTGTCGGCGGAATTGCTGCTGCCGCTGTTTCCGGGTGCGACGTTGCGCTGACGCGCATCACCCGACATTGCCGCAATGCCGCCGCTTCGGCATAGCATCACCCGCAGATGAACGACGCGCCCCCCACCGAAGACACCGAATGGACCGCGCTGCTGGCTGCGCGGCGCGGTGGCGCGCTGCCGCCCGGGCAACTGGCCGCGTTGTTCGCGCCAATCCTCACCGCCCCGCAGGCCACGGATGGCTGCATCGTGATCGGACGGCTGGCGCAGACGCTGGATGGCCGCATCGCCTGCACCAATGGCGCGTCGCAATGGATCGGCGGGCGCGGCGATATCCTGCACACCCATCGCCTGCGGGCGCTGTGCGACGTGGTGCTGGTGGGTGCCGGCACCGTGCACCATGACGACCCGCGGCTGACAACGCGGGAGGTTTCCGGCCCCAACCCGGTGCGCGTGGTGCTGGACCCCGGCCGCCGCCTGCCTGCCACGCACAAGGTCTTTTGCGACGGCGCCGCACCGACTTTGCTGGCCACCATCACGCCCGGCGCCGCAACGCATGGCCAGGCGGAGGTTCTGGTGCATGCGGATCTGCCGGGCCTGCTGCGGGGCCTCGCCGCGCGCGGACTGACGAAAATCTTCGTCGAGGGTGGCGGCCGCACCATCTCCGCCTTCCTCGCCGCCGGCTGCCTGGACCGGCTGCATCTGACGGTGGCGCCCATCATCCTCGGCTCCGGCATCCCGGCCTTTTCACTGCCACAGGCGGCGCGGATCGATGACGGGCTGCGTTTCAACTGGACGCCGCACCGCATCGGCGAGGACATGCTGTTCGACATCGCCCTCGGCCGCGCCCGGCCCGGCATCTGCACCGAAGGCAAACTGCCATGAAGGCCAAGGCGCTCTGGATTACCGGCCCCTACCAGGCCGAGCTGCGCGAACACGCGCTGGAGGTGCCGGGCCCCGACCAGGCGCTGGTGGTGACGCACGCCTCCGGCATCTCGCGCGGCACCGAACGCCTGGTCTTCGCCGGGCGCGTGCCGGAAAGCCAGTGGCCGGCGATGCGCGCGCCGCTGCAGTATGGCGAATTCCCGGCGCCGCTCTCCTACGGCTATGCCGCTGTCGGCACGGTGAAGGCCGGGCCGGCGCATCTGCACGGCAGGCGGATATTCTGCCTGCACCCGCACCATGATGCCTTCGTCGCACCCGCCGCCATGTGCATCCCCATCCCGGATGCGGTGCCGGATCGCCGCGCGGTGCTCGCCGCCAATATGGAAACCGCCGTCAACATCCTTTGGGATGCGCGGCCGCTGGTCGGCGAACGCGTGCTGGTGGTGGGCGCCGGCGTGGTGGGCCTGCTGGTCACCTTCCTGCTCGGCCGCATGCCTGGCCTCGACCTGCATGTCTGCGACCTCGATGCGACGCGCGGCGATCTCGCGCAATCCTTCGGCGCAGCCTTCTGCGCGCCCGAGGATGCACCGCCGGAGCGCGACCTGGTGATCCACGCCTCCGCCAGCCCGGAGGGTCTGCGCCTCGCGCTGTCCCGCTGCGGCTTCGAGGGGCGCATCGTCGAGGCCTCCTGGTTCGGCGACAAGGCCTGCGACCTGCCGCTGGGCGAGGCCTTTCATTCAAAGCGCCTGTCGGTGATCTCGACCCAGGTGGGCCAGGTGGCACCGGCGATGCGTGGCCGGCGCACGCATGGCGACCGGCTCGCGCTCGCGCTTTCGCTGCTGGATGATGCGCGGCTGGATGCGCTGCTCGGCCCCGACACGCCGTTTTCCGAACTGCCGAATGCATTGGGCGCCTTGCTGTCGCCACCTTCCGGGTCACATCAACCGCTCTGCCCCGTCGTCACCTATTTATAAGAGAGTGTGTCCATGTTCAGCCTGACGGTCGTCGACCACATCATGATCGCGCATTCCTTCCGCGGGGAGGCCTTCGGCCCGGCGCAGCGGCTGCATGGCGCGACCTTCATCGTGGAGGCGGAGTTCCGCGCGCCGCAGCTCGATGACCTGCATCTGCTGGTCGATATCGGCCTGGCGAAGGATCATCTCCGCGCCATCCTGGCGCCGATGGATTACCGCAACCTCGATGCCGAGGATGCCTTCGCCGGCAAGAACACCACGACGGAATATCTGTGCCTGCATATCCATGGCCTGCTGGCCGCGGCCTGCCGCGATGGCGTGCTGGGTGATGGCGGCAAGGCCGTGACGGGGTTGAAGATCCTGCTGCGTGAAAGCCACATCGCCTGGGCCGCCTTCGAGGGGCCCGTCTGACCTTGGACATCGCCTTCCTCGTCCCCGCCCCCCTCGATGCCATCTCCGGCGGCTACGAATACGACCGCCGGCTGGTGGCGGGCCTGCGTGCGCTGGGCCATGGCGTGCAGGTGATGGAACTGCCGGGGGCGCATCCGCAGCCGGATGACGCCGCGCTGGCGGGTGCCCGTGCCGCGCTGCGTGCGCTGCCGCAAGGCGCGCGGCTTGTCATCGACGGCCTCGGGCTGCCCGCCTTCGAGTCCTCGCTGGATGAACTGGAACAGCGTGGCGCGATCGGGCTGATCCATCACCCGACGGCGCTGGAGCACGGCAATCCCGGCCCGGTGCGCGATGCGCTGCGCGCGGCAGAGGCTGCGATTTTCCCGCGCCTCGCCCGCCTGGTCGCCACCAGCCCACTGACCGCCCGCCGCCTGCCGCCCGAATTCGGCGCGGAGGAAGCGCGCATCGGCGTGGTGGAACCGGGCACGGACCCGGCGCCGCGCAGCACGGGTTCCGGTGGCCCCGGCTGCGCCATCCTTGCCATCGGCACGCTGGTGCCGCGCAAGGGGCATGACGTGCTGCTGCGCGCGCTGGGCGGGCTTTCCGATCTCGACTGGACGCTGACCATCGCGGGCAGCCCGCGTGACAAGGTGCATGCGGATGGGCTGCTGGCGCTGGTGGAAGAACTCGGCCTGACCAGCCGCGTGACCTTCGCCGGCGAGGTTTCGGGCGCGCAGCTGGATATGCTGTGGGCCGGCGCCGACCTGTTCGCGCTCGCCACCCATTGGGAAGGCTACGGCATGGCCGCGGCGGAAGCCCTGGCGCGTGGCGTGCCCGTCGCCATCACCGCAGGCGGCGCGATCGCGGAGGTGGTGCCGGTGGAGGCCGGCGTGATCTCCCCGCCCGGCGACCACGTCTCGCTCGGCAAGGCGATGCGCCGCGCGATCTTCGACACCGACCTGCGCGCCGAAATGGCGGAGGCCGCCTGGAAGGCTGGCCAGAAACTGCCGCGCTGGGAGGATCGCGCCGCCGCCTTCCTCGCCGAGATCGAAAAGGCAGCCGCCTGATGGCCGAGAGCTTTGACGGTGATTGGCTGGAACTGCGCGAGCCGCATGATTCCGCCGCCCGCAACCCGGACCTCGCCGCCGCATTGGCACAGGCGCTGCCGGCGCGGCCGCGTATTCTCGACCTCGGCGCCGGCACCGGGTCGCTGCTGCGCTGGCTGGCGCCGATGATCGGCCGCGCCCAGGCCTGGACGCTGGTGGATGCGGATGGCGGGCTGCTGTCGCGCGCCTTCACCACCACCGCAGATTTCGCCGAGGACCAGGACTGGCGCGCCACCTATGCCAACCGCAAGACGCTGCTGGTGCATGCGCCCGGCGGCGCATGGCGGGTGGAGGGGCTGATCGCCGATCTGCGCGACGCGCCGAAGGGGCTGCCGCTCGGCCAGGTGGATGCGGTGGTGAACACGGCGCTGTGCGACCTGGTCTCGGCCGATTGGGTGGCACGCATGGCCGCGGCCTGCGCGAAGCACCGCCTGCCCTTCTACGCCGCGTTGAACGTGACGGGGCGGGAGCGTTTCGACCCACCGCATCCGGCCGATGCGCTGGTGGCCCGCGGCTTCGCCCGCGACCAGCTGCGCGACAAGGGTTTTGGTGGCATCGCACTCGGCGCCCGCGCACCCGCCATCATCGCCGAGGCCTTCGCAGCCCATGGCTATGCCGTGCAGCGCGCGGCGAGCGACTGGCGGATTCCGCGCCACGACCCGCTGATGGTGGCGGAGCTTGCCAGCGGCCATGCGCGTGCCGCCATGGGGCAGCTGCGCCGCGAACGCCACCGCCTCCTCGACTGGGCGGTGGACCGCCGCGCCCAGGCCGGGCTATCGCGGCTTTCCGCCCGCATCGGCCATGCCGACATCCTCTGCCTGCCGCCCAAGGAATAGAATGATGCCCCTGCTGCTCGGCTGCATCGCTGATGACTTCACCGGCGCCACCGACCTCGCCTCCATGCTGGTCAAGAACGGCATGGCGACGGTGCAGGTGATCGGTGTGCCCACCGGCCCGCTGCCAGAAGCCGATGCCATCGTCATCGCGCTGAAGTCGCGCACCACGCCGGCCAGCGAGGCCATCGCCGAAAGCCTGGCGGCGGCGGAGGCGTTGCTGGCGGCCGGGGCGACGCAGCTGTTCTTCAAATACTGCTCCACCTTCGACAGCACCGATGCCGGCAATATCGGCCCGGTGGCGGATGCGCTGCTGAAGCGGCTCGGCGCCGGCTTCGCACTCGCCTGCCCCGCCTTCCCGGCGAATGGCCGCAGCATCTACCAGGGCCATCTGTTTGCCGGCGCGCATCTGCTGAACGAAAGCGGCATGGAGAACCACCCGCTGACGCCGATGCGCGACCCGAACCTGGTGCGCGTGCTGAGCCGGCAGACGGAAGGCTCGGTCGGGCTGGTGCCCTTCTCCGTGGTGGAACAGGGTGCCACGGCAATCCGCCAGGCGATGACGCGGCTGGCCGAGGGCGGGCGCCGCTACGCCATCGTCGATGCCGTGACCGATGCGCATCTGGTCTCAATTGGCGAGGCTGCGGCGAAGCATCCGCTGATCACCGGCGGGTCCGGCATCGCCATGGGCCTGCCGGCCAATTTCCGCGCCCAGGGCCTGCTGCCGCTGCGCCCGGATGCGGCGGCTCTGCCGCCAGCGAAGGGGCTGTGCGCCGTGGTGGCGGGAAGCTGCTCCCGCGCCACCCTCGGCCAGATCGGCTTCGCCCGGGACCACGCGCCGGTGCTGGAGCTGGATGCGCTGGCCACGCCGGATGCCGCCGCTCTGGCGGCGCAGGCGCTGGCCTGGTGCGAGGGCAAGCTCTCCGCCGAGCATCCCGTCGTGATCGCTGGCAGCGCATCGCCGGAGAAGGTGGCGGCCTTGCAGGCGAAGCTGGGGCGGGAGGCGGCCGGCGCGCTGGTGGAACAGGCGATGGCAACAGTGGCGCAGGGGCTGGTCGCGCGCGGCGTCGGGCGGCTGGTGGTGGCGGGTGGCGAGACCTCCGGCGCCGTCGTCTCCGCGCTGGGCGTGCGGACGCTGCGGATCGGCGCGGAGATCGACACGGGCGTGCCCTGGACGTTTGCCGAACCTGCAAACATCCACCTTGCGCTCAAATCCGGCAATTTCGGCGGGCGCGACTTCTTCCTGAAGGCGTTCCAGCATGTCTGAGGACGCCGCGCGCACGCAGCTCGCCGAACTGGCGCGCAGCCTGTTCGACCGCGGCTACAGCGTCGGCACCGCCGGCAACATCAGTGTGCGGCTGCCGGATGGCTACCTGATGACGCCGACCAATTCCTGCCTCGGCCGGCTGGACCCGGCGCGGATCAGCAAGCTCGGCCCGGATTGGGCGCATCTGTCCGGCGACAAGCCTTCCAAGGAAGTCTTCCTGCATCGTGCCGTGCTGCAGGCGCGGCCGGAGGCGGGGGCAGTGGTGCATCTGCACTCCACCCACGCCACCGCCATCTCCTGCCTGACGCCTGAGGGCGCGGACGCGCAGATCCCGCCGCTGACGCCGTACTTCGTCATGCGCATCGGCCGCCGCCTGCCCTGCGTGCCCTACTACCGCCCGGGCGATGCGGCGATGGAGCCCGCGGTGCATGAAGCCGCGCGCGCCGCCAAGGCGCTGCTGCTGGCCAACCACGGCCCCGTGGTTTCCGGCGCCACGCTGGTGGATGCGGTGCATGCGGCGGAGGAGCTGGAGGAAGCCGCACGGCTCGCGCTGCTGCTGCGCGGCGTGCCGGGCGTGCGGGCGCTGAATGCGGCGCAGGTGGACGACCTGCTGAAGACCTTCGGCTGAACTACAGCGAGGCGCCCGGGTCCAGCCGCACCACATAGCTGCGCCAGTCGGCGCGCGTCGCGATGCGCTCATACAAGGCGATGGCCGCGACATCGCCCTCTGGCACGATCCAGCGCAGATGGCTCCAGCCACGCGCCTGGCCCTCGGCGATGGCGGCCGCGATCAGCGCGCGGGCAATGCCCCGGCCGCGTGCTTCCGGCCGCACGAAAAGATCATCCAGGTTGCCGCAGATTCGCGCGAAGACAACCTCCGGCAGGTCGAACAGGATGGCGAAGCCGAGCGCGCGACCTTCCGCATCCTCCGCCAGCAGCACCTCCGCCGCCGGATGGCGCGCCAGCAATGCCGCCTGCGCCTCCGGCGTCGCGACCTCTGCGCCGGAGAGCACGCCGCGCATCTCCTGCGCATAAAGCGCGAGCAGTGGCGCCAGGCGATGGCGCTGGTCGCGTGGCAAGGGGGCGATGTGCGGGGTCATGCAGGCATGTTCCAGACATGAAAAGGGCGCCGCCCGCAAGCGGACAGCGCCCTTTCGCTGGTAGGGACCGAGAGGCTTAGGAAGCGGCCTCGGGCGTCGTCGCCGGTGCCTCGGCGGCAGCAGCGGCGGCGGCGGCGGCCTTCTTCGCGGCGCGGGTCGCAGCGCCCTTGCGGGCGGCTTCCGAACGGGCGGAGGTGGCGGCCTTGGCAGCGGCGGTCGGCGAAGGCTTGCGCGGTGCGGCGGCCTTCTTCGGTGCAGAGGCCTTGCGCGGCGCGGCGGCGCGGGCGGCAGGCTTCTTCGCGGTCGCTGCCTTCTTCGGCGCAGCGGCCTTGCGCGGCGCGGCGGCGCGAGCGGCCGGCTTCCTGGCCGATGCGGCCTTCTTCGGTGCTGCGGCCTTGCGGGCGGCGGGCTTCTTCGCGGCGGCGGCCTTCTTCGGCGCAGCCTTCTTCGGCGCGGCGGCCTTGCGGGCGGCGGGCTTCTTCGCGGCGGCGGCCTTCTTCGGCGCGGCCTTCTTCGCGCTTACGGCCTTCTTCGGCGCAGCCTTCTTCGCGGTCGCGGCCTTCTTCGGCGCGGCCTTCTTCACGGCGGCAGCCTTCTTCGGCGCGGCCTTCTTCGCGGCCGGCTTCTTCGCACTCGCGGCCTTCTTCGGCGCAGCCTTCTTCGCGGCGGGCGCCTTCGCCGCCGGCTTCCTGGCGGCCGGCTTCTTTGCCGTCTTGCGGGCAGCGGCCATCGCCATCGGCTGGGCGCGCGGTGCGGCCTCCTCCGTCGCGATCGTGTCGTTGATGTCGGTCATGGTGATCTGGGTCTCCGCTTCAGTTCCGGTGAATGGTGTTCCGCTGGTGCTGGCGAGGCTGCCTGGCTGGCGCCACACCGCACCCCACAAAGTCAGGTTGGAGCACGCGGTTCCGCGGTCGGCACGAAACCGGTATCGCGCCGTGCCACTGCTGCCGCGATCCGCGTCACGCCGGCACCCGCCATGCGACGGTGCGGGACGCGGCGTGCGCTGCACGATCCTTTGCCCCACGAGCCTGCGGTCCATGGACCGATCCTTCCTGCTGCGTGCTCCGTTGTCGTGCTGCGCCGGTTCTGCGTCGCCATGCGGCAGCGAAGCCCCTGCGCGAATCGCGTCAAGCGATGCGTGCAATGCCACGCTATCCGTGCGCGCAACCTGCCTGTCAAACGGAATCGCACGAAAGCCGTGCAGAGTTGTGCATGTGCTGTGCAGCAAGGGTGGCGATGCGGTGCATCCGCGTTACCCGAAGCGCGTCCGTAACGCGCCGGATCAGTCTGTCGCACCGGCTTTCACCGGTGCGCGAAAGCAAACCGCGCCGGCTTTCACCGGCGCGGCAGGATTGCATTAACCCCTTGCGGCAAGCGACGGGACGGCACGCTGCTCGACACCCGTGTAGTGCGACAGCGGGCGGATCAGCCGGTTGTCGGCCGCCTGTTCGAACACATGCGCCGCCCAGCCGGTGATGCGGGAGCAGACGAAGATCGGCGTGAACATCGGGATGTCGAAGCCCATCAGGTAGTAGGCAGGACCTGCCGGGAAATCGAGGTTGGGGTGGATGTTCTTCCGCTCCAGCATCTGCTTCGCGAGCACCCGGCTGGTCTCCATCCAGCGCCGGTCGCCGACGACCTCCGCCATCTTCTCGGCGTATTTGGTCATCGTGGGGACGCGCGAGTCACCGCTCTTGTAGACGCGATGCCCGAAGCCCATCACCAGGGCGCGGTGGTCGAACTTGCCTTCCAGCCAGTCCACCGCCGCCTCCGGGCTGCCCACTTCCTTCAGCATATGCATCACGGCTTCGTTGGCACCGCCATGCAGCGGCCCCTTCAGCGCGGCGATGCCGGCCGCGATGGCGCCGTGGATGTCGGCGCCGGTCGAGGTGACCGTCCGCGCCGTGAAGGTGGAGGCGTTGAAGGTGTGCTCGGCGTAAAGGATCATCGACACGTCGAAGGACTTGATCACCTCCGGCTGCGGCACCTTGCCGAAGACCAGGTGGAAGAAGTTCTCGCAGTAGGGCAGCGACGCATCCGGCTCGATCGGCTCCAGCCCCTTGGACAGCCGGTTGGCGGCGGCCACCGCGGTCGGCGCCTTGGCGAACAGGCGCATCGCCTTGCGGCGCTGGGCGGCGTCGGAGACGTCGGCCGATTCCGGATCCTCCATGCCCATGAAGGACACGGCGGTGCGGATGGCGTCCATCGGGTGGGCGTCCTTCGGGAAGTCCCGCAGCACGCGCAGCAAGGCGGGGGACAGCGCACGGTTCGCGCGTTCCTCCGCCCGGAAGGCCTCAAGCTGCGCGGCGGTGGGAAGTTCCCCGTGCCACAGCAGATAGGCCACCTGTTCGAAATCCGTCTCCTCGCACAGATCCTGCACGGCATAGCCGCGATAGGTCAGGCTGTTGGTCTCCGGCATCACCTTGGATACAGCGGACACATCGGCATAGACGCCGACGAGGCCCTTGTAGATGGTCGGCTCGGTCATTGGGTTTCTCCGTGTTGCGGCGGGGGAGCAGCCGGATTGCGCCGGCCGGCTCCCTGTCATTCCTCTCCGCGGGCGCGGTCAGAAGATGCCCGGCTTGGAATCCGCCAGCGTACCCGCCGGCAGCACCACGTTCAGGCCGGGAAGCTGCTCCGCCGTCAGCTTCGGCAGGTCCTGCACCAGTTCCAGGAAGCGGTTCTGTTCCCGCGTCGTGATGATGCCGTCCGTCAGGATGCGGAACTTGTTGATGTATTCGTCGCGGCCGAAGGGCCGGGCGCCGTTCGGGTGGGCATTCGCCACGCCCAGCTCATCGACCAGCTTCGAGCCATCCTTCATCAGGATCTCGACGCGGCCACCGAAGGACAGCTCCTCCGGATCGCGGGAGTGGTACTTGCGGGTCCACTCCGCATCCTCCGTGGTCTCGATCTTGTGCCACAGGCGGACGGTGTCGGCGCGGCTGGCGCGCTTCGGCGCGTAGCTGTCCACATGGTGCCAGGTGCCGTCCTGCAGGGCGACGGCGAAGATGTACATGATGGAATGATCCAGCGTTTCCCGGCTCGCCTTCGGGTCCATCTTCTGCGGGTCGTTGGCGCCGGTGCCGATCACGTAGTGGGTGTGATGCGACGTGTGGATGATGATCTTCTCGATCGCCTCCATGTCCTGGATCTGCTCCCGCATCCGGAAGGCCAGGTCGATCAGCGCCTGGGACTGGTATTCCGCCGAATGCTCCTTGGTGTAGCTGTCGAGGATCGCGCGCTTGCCCTCGCCGGTCTCGGGCAGCGGCACCTCGTAGTACACCGGGTCGAACACCGTCTTGCGGCCCTTGCTGTCGGCCTGCGTGCGGCCCGAGAGCACCCAGGCGATGACCGAGTCCTCGCCTTCATAGATCGGGCTCGGCGCACCCTCGCCGCGCATGCAGCGGTCCACGGCTTCCACCGCCAGCTTGCCGGCATGGGCCGGGGCATAGGCCTTCCAGGAGCTGATCTCGCCCTTGCGGGACTGGCGGAAGGAAACGCTGGTATGCAGCGCCTGCTGGATGGACTGGAACACCACCTCCTGCTTCAGGCCGAGCAGCGTGCCGATGCCGGCGGCGGCGGCAGGGCAGAGATGGGCGATGTGATCGACCCGATGCTCATGCAGGCAGATCGCCTTCACCAGGTTGATGTGCAGTTCGTAGGCGGTCGCCAAGCCACGCACCAGGTCGCGGCCGGACCGCCCCATCGCCTGCGCCACGGCCAGTACAGGGGGGATGTTGTCGCCGGGGTGGGAGTAGTCGGCGGCCAGGAAGGTGTCGTGCATGTCGAGCTCGCGCACCGCCGTGCCATTCGCCCAGGCCGCCCATTCGGGGGAGACGGTAGCGCCGGACTTCACGCCGAACACCGTGGCGCCGCCCGCCTTCTTGGCGTGGCCCAGCGCCATGCCGCGGGCGGAGACGACAGGGCGGCGGTTGATCGCGGCGATCGCCACGCTGGCATTGTCGATGATCCGGTTGATGATCATCGCGGTGGTGTCCTTCGGCACCGCCACCTTGTCCGTCGCCACGCCGGCCATCTTCCAGGCGAGCTGGTCCTCGCGCTTGAGCAACGCCTTGGAGGGGTGGACCTTCACCGGGTGCATCTTCATGCGTCTTGTTCCTCGATCTGCCGTGCAAATACCTGCGTCGGGTCTTGTGGACCGCGCGACCGTCATCGTCCATTCCGATTGGCATGACAACGCGATAGGGTTTCCGTATCGCGCAAGGCAGACCCGCCCAAGGGTGAACCCACCATGGATTTCCGTCTGGTCCGACGCCTCGGCCATTTCCTCGCGGTGGCGGAGGAAGGGCATTTCGGCCGCGCCGCCGCACGGCTCGGCATTTCGCAGCCGCCGCTGACGGCGCAGATCCAGGCGCTGGAACGCGAACTCGGCGTGCGGCTGCTGGACCGCACCGGCAAGGGCGCGCGCCCGACCCGCGCGGGGGAAGCGCTGCTGCCGCTGGCGCGACGACTGGCGGAAGGCGCCGGGCAGCTGGAACAGCTCGCCCGTGAATTGCGCGCCGGGCGGCATGCTCCGGTGGCACTCGCCTGCGTCACCTCCGCATTGTTCGACTACCTGCCGCCGCTGGTACGCGGCCTGCAGGCCGCCCGTCCCTCCTCCGCCATCGCGGTGCGGGAGATGGACACGGCCGATGCGGTGGAGGCGCTGCGCCGGGGCGAGGTGGACCTGGCGCTGCTGCGGCTGGAGCGGGACCGCCACCCGGTGCGGCTGCGCAGCCTGGGGCGGGATGTGCTGGCCGCCGCCCTGCCCGCCGCGCATCCGCTGGCCGATGGCGAAGGGCCGCTCGACCTGGCGGCGCTGGCGGATGAGCCGATGCTGGTGCTGCCGCGCGCCATCAGCCCGGCCTATTCGGATGCCATGGTCGCCGCCTGCCGCGACGCCGGATTCGCACCGCGCGCGGAACGCGAAGTGGGCTCCGCCATGGCACAGCTCGGCTTCGTCGCGGCGGGGCTCGGCGTGGCGCTGGTCTCCGCCGGCATGGCCCGGCTGCGCCCGCCCGGAGTCGCCTTCCGGGCGCTGGCCGGGCCGATCCATGCGGTCGGCGTGGCGCTTGCCTGGAATGCGGAGCGGGAGACGGAGGCGACGCGGCTGGCGCTGACCCTGGCCGATTCCCTGTTCCCGCAGCCGCTGTAACAACAACAGGCCGGGACCACCGCAGACAAAGCCTGATGAATGCGCTAACCGGTCATCATGGACCTATCACCTGAACAGCTCCGGTCGGCCCGCGCGGCGGGCTGCGCCTTCATCCCCGCCACCGATGACCAGGTGGCCCGTCTCACCATGCAGCGGCGCATCTTCCGCATCGATGGCGTGCCGCATCTGGCCCAGCGCGCCGATAGCGGCTTCTACGAGACGCATGGCACGCTGACGCCGCTGCTCGGCGCCGCCGCCGGGGAGGTCGCGGCCCCGCCGCCGGAGACGCTGCAGGAAGCCGAGGCAGCCGATGCCTCCGCCACCCTGGCGCTGGCCGCCGAGAGCCGTGGTGGCCGCGGTGCGCAGGTGATCCGGCGCGGCCGGCCGCGCAGCCCGCGCGGCGGCTGAACGCTCGGCGCCAGGATACGGGCGCCGGGAAACCGGCGCCTGACACCACGCCCGCTATTGCGAATGACTCTCACTTGCGGTATCTGCCTCGGGCCACTGTCCCGATGGACCCCAGCATGACCGAACCCGCCGCAGCGCCCGGGGAAACCGCCGCGATCAGCGCCACCGCCAGCCAGGATGCCGCACGGGTCCAGAGCACGGACCTGCTGCGCGGCAACCGTGAACTGCTGATCCAGCATCATGGCGACACCTACCGCCTGCGTCTGACCAGCAACGACAAGCTGATCCTCACCAAGTAACCGCCCTTTCCCGCCAAGCCAGCCCGACGCGCCCGCCGACGCCGAAGCCAGCCAGGCCCCGATCCTCCCTCGGAGCGCCCTCATGGCCGACCGCCGGCTCGCCTCAGCCCAGATTACTGCTGCCATCATCGCCCTGGCCGCCGCAGGCCCCGCCGCGGCGCAACAGGCCGCGCCCACCGGCACGGCGGTCACGCCGCTGGATGCCATCACCACCACCGCCACCCGCACCCGTGCCGTCTCCGGCGATGTCGCCGCGCCGGTCACCGTGGTGGGGCGTGAGGAGATCGAGCGCCGCGACGCGCGCAGCGTGATCGACCTGATCCAGGATATTCCCGGGGTCGAATCCTCCGGCGCGCCGCGCACCACCGCCTTGCAGCCCACCATTCGCGGCCTGGGCGATGCACGCATCGTGCTGCGGACGGATGGCGCGCGGAACAATTTCAACGCCGGCCATCGCGGCCGCACCTTCGTGGACCCGGATCTGCTGCGCCAGGTCGAGGTGCTGCGCGGCCCGGCCTCCACCCTGTACGGCTCCGGCGCGCTGGGTGGCGCCATCTCGCTGCGGACGATCGAGGTGGAGGACATCCTCCGGCCGAGTGCGAGCTTCGGCGGCACGCTCGGCGCCGGCTGGCAGAGCCAGGGGAGCGGGCCGCGCGGCAGCCTGGCGCTGGGCGCACGGGCCGGTGACTTCACGGTGCTCGGCGCCATCGCGGGCTTCACCAACAACAACTTCACCGATGGCGCGGACAACACCATTCCCTATACCGGGGACAATGCGACCTCGCTGCTCGGCAAGCTGGGCTGGAATCCGGGCCACCACCGCTTCCAGCTCTCGGCGCTGCGCTTCCGGGACGACCACCAGATCCCGATCTCGGCCAATACCGCCACCACCACGGGCATCACGGATCGCGACACGGTTTCGGAAAACCTGTCCTTCCGCTGGTCCTATGAGGATCCGGCCAACCCGCTGTTCAACCCGCAGGTGGTGCTCTACCGCACCCATGTCGACCTGACGGAGCAACGCCTGACGGGCGCGCGGGTGCGCGACCGGACGGAGCTGACCACCATCGGCATCGACGCGCAGAACACCTCCCGCTTCAACCTCGGCCCGACCCGCCACGCGCTGACCTTCGGCACGGAGATCTACCGGGACGAGCAGGAAGGCACCGCCAATGGCGCGCCGCGGGCGCAGTTCCCCTCCGCCGAGCAGTCCATCACCGCCTTCTTCATCCAGGATGAGATCGGCTTCGGCAATTTCACCCTGACGCCGGGCGTGCGCCTCGATCGCTTCGAGCAGGAAAGCCCGGATGGGCAGAACGACCGGGATTCCGAACGTGCCTCCCCGCGCGTCTCCCTCGCCTGGCAGGTGACGCCCTGGCTGCAGCCCTATGTCAGCTATGCCGAGGGCTTCCGGGCGCCGTCGCTGACCGAGCTCTATGTCGGCGGCCAGCATTTCCCGGGCAACAACTTCATCCCCAATCCGAACCTGCGGCCGGAAGTGTCCCGCAACAAGGAAATCGGCGCCAATCTCCGCTTCTCGGACGTGTTCCAGGGCGGCGACCGCCTGCGCATCCGCGTCGCCGCCTTCCGCAACGACGTGGATGACTTCATCGAGCAGACCGTGCTGCGGACCACGACGGTCTCCGCCAATGTCGACAAGGCCCGGATCGAGGGTGTCGAGGCGGAGGCGCAGTATGATGCGGGCTTCTGGTATGCCGGCATCGGCGCCGCGGCGCTGAAGGGCGACAACCGCGACACCGACCAGCCGCTGGCCTCCATCCCGGCGCATCGCGTGACGCTGTCAGGCGGCTACCGCTTCCTCGATCACGGCGTCGTGGTCGGCGGGCGCATCACCGCGACGGCGGAACAGGACCGCGCGCCGAATGTGCCCGGCGTGGCGCAGCGCACCAGCGGCTACGGGCTGCTCGACCTGCATGCCTCCTGGACGCCCAATGCGGCGCCGAATGTCCGGCTCTCGGTGGCGATCGACAACGTGTTCGACCAGGCCTACCGCCGCGCCAACTGGAACAGCGATCCGTCGCCGCCCTTCTACGATGTCGGCCGCAACATCCGCGGCGCCGTGCGCGTCAGCTTCTGATCCAGGGGAGACCAGGACATGCCCAGCCTCAACGAACGCTACGCAGAGCTGATGCAAGCCGGCCCAATCCGGGTGCGCGAGGCGGCGCAGCGCCTGGGAACGACGGAGGCGGCGCTGGTCGCCGCCGGCGTCACCAGCGCGGCGACACCCTTGAAGACCGATTGGGGCGCGCTGTTCGCCGCCATGCCGCGGCTCGGCGGCATCATGTGCCTGACGCGCAACGAGCATGCGGTGCATGAGCGACATGGCCGCTTCGTCGATGTCTCCTCCGGCCCCGGGCATATCCTGGTGCTCGGCCCGGATATCGACCTGCGGCTGTTCCCCGGCCGCTGGGCGCATGCCTATGCGCTGGGTGGCGAGCGTCCCTCGATCCAGATCTTCGACAAGGACGGCAACGCCGCGCACAAGGTCTTCGCCACCGGCGAGACCGACAAGGCCGGCTGGGATGCGGTGGTCGCCGAATTCACCGCGCCGGCGGCCGCCCTGCCGCCGATGACCGCCGCCGAGCCTGCCGCGCGCGCCACCGAGACCCCGGTGGACCAGGCGAAGCTGCGCGAGGAATGGCAGGCGCTGCAGGACACGCACGACTTCATCACCCTGCTGCGCCGCCACAAGGCCAGCCGCCGCCAGGCGTTCCGTCTGGTGGGTGATGACCTGGCGCTGCGCCTGCCGCCTGCCGCCGCCGTGGCGACGTTGCAGCGCGCGGCGAGTGCCGAAGTGCCGATCATGATCTTCGTCGGCAATCGCAGCGCCATCCAGATCCACACCGGCCCGGTCGCAAAGCTGCGCGCCACGCCCGGCTGGTTCAACATTCTGGACCCCACCTTCAACCTCCACCTCCGCGAATCCGGCGTGGCCGAGGCGTGGCGCGTGGTGAAGCCGACCGCCGATGGCGACGTGACCAGCATCGAATTGCTGGATGCGGAAGGCGAGACGATCGCCATGATGTTCGGCGCCCGCAAGCCCGGCCAGCCGGAGCGGGAGGATTGGCGCGCGGTGGTCGCCGATGTCTCCGGCACGCCCTGGCCCGCCGAGCGCGCCGCGTGACGCAGCGCCGCACCCTGCTCGGCCTGGCCGCGAGCCTTCCCTTCGCCGGCCCTGCGCGCGCGGATGAAGCGCGGATCATCACCGTGGGCGGCGCGGTGACGGAGACCGTCTTCGCGCTCGGCGCCGGTTCGCAGGTGGTCGCGGTGGACAGCACCAGCCTGTTCCCCGCCGCCACGCGGGCGCTGCCGCAGGTGGGCTATCTGCGCGCCCTGGCACCGGAGGGCCTGGTTTCGCTCGACCCCGATTTGCTGTTGCTGTCCGATGAGGCCGGGCCGCCGCAATCCATAGCGGTGCTGCGCGCCGCCGGGGCGCCGGTGACGATGATCCCGGATGGTGCGGGCGCGGCTGCGGTGCGGCGCAAGATCACCGCCATCGCCAGGGCGCTCGGCCAGGATGGCGGCGCTCTGGCGGATGCGGTGGCGGCGGATTGGGCCGCGCTGGATGCGCCGATCGCGGCGCTGCGTCCGGTGCGGGCGCTGTTCGTGCTCTCTGCCGCGCGCGGTGCGCCGCTGGTCTCCGGCCGCAACACCCATGCCGATGCGCTGCTGGCCGCGGTCGGGGCGGAGAACTGCGTCACCGATTTCCAGGGCTACCGCCCGCTTTCGGCTGAATCCGCCGCGCAGCGCGCGCCGGATGTCATCGTCATGATGGAACACGCTTTGGCCGAGGCCGGCGGCGTCAATGGCGTGCTGCGCGCCACGGCGCTGGCTGTGACGCCGGCCGCCGCCGCGCGGCGCGTGGTGGCGCTGGAGGGGTCCTACCTGCTCAATTTCGGTCCGCGCGCGGCGCATGCGCGGCGCGACCTGGCTGCCCTTCTGCATCCCGGCGCCGGCCTTCCCACCCTGCCCGGCCGGCCCTGGGTGTGATGCACATCGCCCGCGTCGCGCCCGCCCTGCGGGTCCAGCCGGATCGCAGGCTGTGGGTGCTGCTCGGCGGCGTGGCGGTGCTGCTGGCGGCGATGGCCGCGGGCGTGCTGCTTGGCCCGGCGCGCATCTCCCCCGGCGGGCTGGGCGCGGTGCTGGCCCATGCGCTGGGGCTGGCCGATCTGCCGGAGGCCTTTCGGCGCGATGCGGCGGTGCTCGGCGTGATCCGCGCGCCGCGCGTGCTGCTGGCAGCGATCATCGGCGCGGGTCTCGGCGCGGCCGGGGCCGCGATGCAGGGGCTGTTCCGCAATCCGCTGGCCGACCCCGGGCTGATCGGCGTTTCGGCCGGCGCCGCGCTGGCGGCGGTGGCCGCCATTGTCTTCGGCGCCACGCTGTTCGGCGCGGCGGCCGGCGTGCTCGGGTTGTGGATGCTGCCGCTGGCGGCCTTCATCGGCGGGCTGGCGGCGACGCTGCTGATGGCCCGCCTCGGCAGTGTCGGCGGCGTCACTGGGGTGGCGACGCTGCTGCTGGCGGGTGTCGCGGTGAACGCCCTGGCCGGTGCGCTGACCGGGCTGCTGATCTTCACCGCCGATGACCGCCAGGTGCGCGACATCACCTTCTGGACCCTGGGCAGCCTGGCGGGCGCGCGGTGGGAACAGGTGCCGGTGGTGGCCGCGCTGGTCGGCCTGCCGACGCTCGGCCTGATCGCGCTCGCCCGCCCGCTGGATGCGCTGCTGCTGGGTGAGGCGGAGGCCTTCCATCTCGGCCACCGGGTCGAGGCCGTGAAGCGCGTGGCGGTGACGCTGGCCGCCGTCGCGGTGGCCGCGGGCGTCGCCTTCACCGGGCTGATCGGTTTTGTCGGGTTGGTGGTGCCGCATCTTCTGCGGCTCGGCTTCGGCTCCGGCCACCGGCTGGTGCTGCCGGGATCGGCGCTGCTGGGTGGCGCGCTGCTGGTGCTGGCGGACCTCGCCGCCCGCAGCCTGGCAGCGCCGGCGGAACTGCCGGTGGGCGTGGTGACCGCCCTGATCGGCGCACCCTTCTTCCTGTGGCTGCTGCGCCGTCGCGCCGCAGGCGCGTCACCATGATCTCGGAGGCGGGCGCATGATTGCCGCTCAGGGCATCGGCCTGAAGGCCGGCGGCCGTGCGCTGCTGGCCGATGTCTCGGTGGAGATGCGGCCGAGCGAAGTGCTGGTCCTCGCCGGCCCGAACGGCGCCGGCAAATCCACATTGCTGAAGATTTTGGCCGGGGAGGTCTCGCCCGGCGCCGGGCAGGTCAGCCTCGATGGCCGCCCCCTGCCCGCCTGGCATCCGCGCGACCTCGCCCGGCGCCGCGCCGTGCTCGGCCAGCATGTCGGCGTCGCCTTCCCGATGCTGGCGCGGGAGGTAGTGGCGCTCGGCCGCCTGCCCTGGCACGGCCATCCGGCGGAGACGGCGCGGGATGCCGAGGCGATCGCCGCGGCGCTGGAGGAGGCCGATGTGGCGCATCTGGCGCACCGCGCCCACGCAACGCTTTCGGGCGGTGAGCGCCAGCGGGTGCATCTGGCGCGCGCCCTGGCGCAGCTCGATGGCGCCGGCATGCCCGCCGCGCTGATGCTGGACGAACCCACGGCAAGCCTCGACGCCGGCCACCGTGCTGCGCTGCTGCGCCTGCTGCGCCGCCTGGCGCGGCGGGGGCTGGCAGTGCTGGTGGTGCTGCATGATTTGCAGGAGGCCGCCTTCGTGGCGGACCGGGTGGCGCTGCTGGAACAGGGAAGGCTGCTGGCCTGCGGCCCGCCGGAGGTGGCGCTGGATACGGCGCTGCTGGAACGGGTCTATGGCCTGCCCTTCCGCCATCTGCCGGGCCTCGGCCCGATTCCCATGCTTGCGGAAGGCGCGTTGACGCAGGGGTAGACGTTCCGTCAGGGTGATCGCGCAGAAGTTGCGGGATTCGGGTGAAGGCGGGGGCGTTGCAGGGCAATTCGAGAAGCCGTGCCTGCGCTGTCCTGGTCGCGGGATTCCTCGCCGGGCCGGCGCTGGCGCAAGCACCGCCGCCGCAGCCGGGGCTGATCGAGCGGGTCGCCCCCAGCCCTGCCCCCAGCCTTGGGCCGGCCCTGCTGCCGCCGGAACCGCTCGCCGCGACCGGCCCTGGCGCGCAGCGCCGGGTGCCGCTGGGCGCCGTGCGGATCGCCGGCAACACGGCGCTGCCCATCCCGGTGCCGTACGGCCTGGGCGGGCGCGAGGTTGCGTTGGCAGAAATCGAAGCCGCGCGCCTTGCCGTGCTCGCCGCCTACCGTGCTGCCGGCTTCGCCTATGTCGCGGTCGGCGCCAGCCTCTCGGCCGGCGCGGAGGGCCGTGCCGACCTGCTGCTGACGGTGACGGAGGGCTTTGTCGCCGCCCTGGCGCTGGAGGGCGCGATCGGCACGGCGGAACGCCAGGTGCGGCGCTTCCTGGAACCGTTGGTCGGCCAGCGCCCCTTGCCCCATGCCGCGCTGGAGCGCGCTTTGCTGCTGGCCGGCGACATTCCCGGCGTCACCGCCCGCGGCCTGCTGCGGCCTGTGGAGGGCGAGCCGGGGGCACTGGAATTGCTGGTGCGGTTGGAACGCCAGGCGCTGAGCGGCTTCGCAAGCCTCGATAATCGCGGCAACACGGCGACCGGCGCCTGGCAGGGGCTCGCGGTAGGCCAGTTGAACGCCTTCACAAGCCGCGGCGAGCGCACCGAGCTGGCGCTGTTCCAATCCGACCAGCACGGCCAAAGCTTCGGCCAGCTCAGCCATGAGATCTTCCTCGGCGCTTCCGGCCTGCGGCTGCGCGGCTTCGCGGGCGCCGGGCGGGCGGCGCCGGGTGGGGCGCTGGCGGCGCTGGGTTATGCCGGGGAGACAAGGGTGGCGGGGCTGGCGCTAAGCCAGCCGATCATCCGGTCCCGCCCGCGCAACCTGACGCTGACGGCGCAGCTTGATGCCTTTGAGAGCCTGGTGCGGCTGCGGGCCGGGGATGGCGCGCCGCGCGAGCGCGCCAGCCGGGATGCTGTGCGCGCCCTGCGGCTGGGGGTGGATGGTGAGGTCCGGGATGCCTGGCTCGGCTTCGCCCCTGCCGCCGCGACCAGCACCGCCAGCCTGCGCCTGCATCGGGGGCTGGAGGTGTTCGGCGCCAGCAGCGGCAGCCACGGCACCAGCGCGCGGTTCGGCAGCGATTTCGGCTTCTTCCGCGCGGTGGCGGAGGCGACGCGGCTGCAGCCGCTGTGGCAGCCGGCGGAAGGCTGGATGATCTCGGCCTTTGGCGCGGGCGCCCTGCAATGGGCGGATGATGCGCTGCCGCCGGCGGAGAAGTTCTACCTCGGCGGCAACCGGCTGGGCCGCGGCTTCTTCGCCGGGCAACTGGCAGGCGACCGTGCCATCGCCGGCAGCCTGGAGCTTCAGGCGGCCACCCACCTGACCCTGCCCTGGTCGGCCGATCCGCGCGGCGCGCAGTTCTACCTGTTCCGCGACGAGGCTCGCGCCACCGACAACCGCAGCGATGTGGGCGCGCGGCGTCTCGCCTCCTGGGGCGGCGGGGTGCGGCTACAATTGTCGGAGCAAGCGCAGATCGAGATCGAAGGCTTGCGCCGAATCACGCGCCAGCCGGAAGGCACGGGTGTGCGTGCATTGGATGAGGGGGCGGTGTTTACCCGCCTGCTGATCCGGTTCTAAACCACCCGGGCACTTACCGGGGGTTTCACATGGCGGGCTTTCTCAGCGATCTCCGGGTGGTGGAAGTCTCCGCCTTCATCGCGGCGCCGATCGGCGGGATGACGCTGGCGCAGATGGGCGCGGAGGTGATCCGCATCGACCCGATCGGCGGCAATATCGACTATCGCCGCTGGCCGCTGGCCCCCACCGGGACCTCGCTCTACTGGACCGGCCTCAACAAATCGAAGCGCAGCGTGGCGCTGGCGCTCAACAAGCCGGAGGGGCGGGAGATTGCCCGCGCGCTGATCTGCGCCCCCGGTGAAGGCAGCGGCATATTGCTGACCAACCTGCCCGCCAGCGGCTGGATGAGCCATGCGGAGCTGTCCAAGCATCGCGAGGACCTGATCATGCTGCGCCTGACCGGCAACCATGATGGATCCGGCGCCGTGGACTACACGGTGAACTGCGCCAGCGGCTTCCCCACCGCCACCGGGCCGGGGGGCGAGCCGGTGAATCATGTGCTGCCGGCCTGGGACATCGCCGCGGGGCTTTACCTGTCCACCGGCCTGCTGGGCGCCGAACGCGCGCGCCGCAAGGACGGCAAGGGGCGGGAAGTGACGCTGGCGCTGTCTGATGTGATGCTCGCCTCCGTCGCGACGCTCGGCTACGTCGCCGATGTGCAGGTGAATGATTCGGTCCGCCCGGCCATGGGCAACGACCTGTACGGCGCCTGGGGGCGGGATTTTCCGACGAAGGATGGCCGGCGGGTGATGGTCTGCGCCATCTCCAACCGGCAATGGGCCGCGGTCGGCAAGGCCACGGGCCTGACGGACAAGATCGCGATGATCGGCCCGATGCTGGATGTCGACCTGAACGATGAGGGCGGGCGGTTCGAAGCGCGCCACGCCATCAATGCCGTGCTCGCCCCCTGGTTGGCCCGGCACACGCTGGCGGAGATCGGCGAGGCCTTCGCCGGCACGGGCGTGTTGTGGGGGCCGTATCAGGATTTCGGGCAACTGGTGCGGGAGGATGCGCGCTGTTCCCCCGCCAACCCGATGTTCACCACCATCGCCCAGACTGGCGTGGGCGACATTCTCGCGCCCGCCGTGCCGCTGGGTTTTGCCGAACGCGCCCCCGCCGCGCCGGCGCCCCGGCTTGGCGAACACACGGAACAGGTGCTGGCGGAAGTGCTCGGCCTCACCACCTCCGCCATCGGCAAGCTGCATGATGCCGGCACCATTGCCGGCCCGAAGGAGTAGGACGCATGGACCAGATCGTGGCCAATACCAGCACCACCCGCGACCTGTTCGCCCGCGCCTCCGCCGGGCTGGAAGCGGCGGAGCGGCTGCATGAGGTGACGCGCGCGGCGCTGGCCGCGCTGCTGGCGCCGCAGGGCAAGGTCAGCGGCGCCTTGCTCGAACGCCACCAGCTCGCCGGCCACGGCCTCGCCTGGCAGGCCACCTATGTCGCGGCGTTGCGGGAGACGCTGGCCTGGGCGCAGCGTCTGGACCGTGCGGGGCGATTCGGTGCGCTGGAACAGGCCATCCTGCATCTGGGCTTCGCCGAATACCTGGCGCAGCTTTCGGGTGGCATCCCGATGAGCCAGACGGAAATCATCCGCCCCGCCGATATGGGCGTGCCGGCGGAGGCGCTGGCGCGTTTCCAGGCGGAACCGGCGCTGGCCGCGCTGTCCGACCTCGCGCAACTGGATGCCGCGCGCCGCCTGCTGGCGAAATCCGCCACGGAAAATCTGCTCGGCGCCGATCACCTGGAAGACGAGATGCTGGAGGCGACGCAGGCCACCTTCCTGCGCTTCGCCGCCAATGAGATCGAGCCCTTCGCGCAGGACTGGCACCGCAATGACGAGCTGATCCCGATGCCCACGGTGCAGAAGCTGGCCGAGATGGGCGTCTTCGGCCTGACGGTCCCGGAGGAATTCGGCGGCCTCGGCCTCGGCAAGGTGGCGATGTGCCTGGTGTCGGAGGCGCTGTCGGGCGCCTATCTCGGCGTCGGCTCGCTCGGCACCCGCTCCGAGATCGCGGCCGAGTTGATCCGCCTGGCCGGCACGCCAGAGCAGCAGCAGAAATTCCTCGCCGGCATCGCCTCGGGCGAGATCCTGCCGACCGCGGTCTTCACCGAACCGGATACCGGCTCCGACCTCGGCAGCCTGAAGACCCGCGCGGTGCGGGACGGCGATGTGTTCAGGGTGTACGGCGCGAAGACCTGGATCACCCACGGCGCGCGTTCCGATTTGATGACGCTGCTGGTCCGCACCGACCCGGATGCGCCGGGCTACCAGGGCCTGTCCATGCTGCTGGCGGAGAAGCCGCGCGGTACGGAGGATAACCCCTTCCCCGCCCCCGGCATGGCGGGCACCGAGATTCCCGTGCTCGGCTATCGCGGCATGAAGGAATACGAGATCACCTTCGATGGCTTCGAGGTGCCGGTCGCCAACCTGCTCGGCGGCGTCGAGGGCCGCGGCTTCAAGCAGTTGATGGAGACCTTCGAAAGCGCCCGCATCCAGACCGCGGCGCGCGCGCTGGGCGTGGCGCGCAACGCCATCGAGCTGGCGGCGCATTACGCGGAGGGCCGCAACCAGTTCGGCAAGACCATCCAGCATTTCCCGCGCGTCTACGCCAAGCTGGCCTGGATGGTGACGGAGACGATGATGGCGCGCCAGCTCACCTATTTCTCCGCCCGCCAGAAGGATGCCGACCGGCGCTGCGACATCGAGGCCGGCATGGCCAAGCTGCTTGCCGCCCGCGTCGCCTGGTCCAACGCCGATTGCGCGCTGCAGATCCATGGCGGCAATGGCTATGCGGTGGAATACCCGGTGAGCCGCGTGCTGTGCGATGCGCGCATCCTCTCGATCTTCGAGGGTGCGGCGGAGATCCAGGCACAGGTGATCGTGCGCGGGATGCTCGGCCGGATCAACTGAGGGTATCGGAACCCTTCATCCCTCGGCGCGCTTTCAAGGCTCAGCCGAGGGGTACCGCACAGAATGCTACGATGGGTGGTCGGGATCGCCGTGCTTCTGGCGGCGCTGGGTTTCATGGCGCGCATGCTGCAACTCGGCGTGTCGCTGGCACTTCTGGGCGTCGCGCTGGTGGCGGGCGTCATCGGACTGGTGATGGCGCTGATCACCTGGATGCAGCGGCGCGACCCGCCGGATGCGCGGTAGCGCCCTTCAGTACAGACTGGTGGCAAGCCGCGCCGGGGCTTCGCGGTCATAGCTTTCCGCATCGAAGGCGCCGGCGGTAGCGGATTTCAGGAACTGGCCTGCCGTCGGCACGCCCGCCGGACGCGGCGTATCGCCCCACAAGGCGGACCGCAACAGGGCGCGGGCGCATTGGAAATACACCTCCCGCACCGCAATCCGCAGCACGGTCGCCGGCAGCTTGCCCTGTTCGGCCAGCCGAGCGCAGAGCGCCGGGTCGGTGGTGATGGTGGCGCGGCCGGCAACCCGCAGCGTCTCCCCCACGCCCGGAATCAGGAACAGCAGCGCCACCTGCGGATCGGCGATGATGTCGCGCAGCGCGTCGATGCGGTTGTTGCCGCGCCGGTCCGGCATGGCGATCTCGGTGCCGGACAGCACGCTGACGAAGCCCGGCGCATCGCCGCGCGGCGTGCCATGCACCGCGCCATCGGCGCCGCGGGTGGACAGGATGCAGAACGGGCTGGACCGGATGAAGTCGCGGCTCGGCGCATCCAGGTCGTGCCGCACCTTCTGCAAGGATGCCGGCACCGCCGCGCCATACAGTGCCTCCAGCGCTGCCAGATTATCCACCGCATGCGGATCCTGCATCACCCGTTCTCCTATCGGCGCAGCGTCGGCGCCGGCTGTGCGTCCAGCACCACATTGACCACGGCGGGCTTGCCGCTGGCAAAGGCGCGATCCAGCGCGGGGGCCAGGTCACGCGCCTGGTCCACGGTTTCGCCATGCCCGCCCAGCGCGGTCGCGATCAGGTCGTAGCGCGTGCCGGGGGCCAGGTCGCAGCCATGGGCGCGGTTCGCGCCGTAGTCACGCACCTGAATCTGATGCTCGGCATTCCAGCGGCTGTCATTTCCGACCACGGCGACGAAGGGCAGGCCGTGCCGTGCGGCGGTGTCCAGCTCCGCCATGTGGAAGCCGAAGCTGCCATCGCCCATCAAGGCCAGCGTCGGCTGCGGCTTCGCGGCGCGGGCGCCGATGGCGAAGGGAATACCGACACCGATGGCGCCTGCCACGCCATTCACCATGCGCGTGCCGGCGCGCACCAGCGACATGCCCCATTGGCCGATCTCGCCGCCATCGCAGACGAAGGTGGCGCCATGCGCGGCCACCGCCGCATTCACCGCATGGCCCAGCGTGGCGGAGCGGATCGGCCCTGCCGGCGCGCCGGCCAGCGCCGCCCATTCCGCCGGCCGCCAGGCCACCGCCTCCCGCACCCGATCCGCCCAGGCGGATTGCGCCGCCACCGGCCGCATCACGCTGGCCAGCGCGGCGACGCTGGCCGCCGCATCGGCCACCGCGGCGAAGACCAGCCGATCCTCCACCAGCCGCTGCGCGCGCGCCACCAGCGCGCCCTCAGGCTCCAGCACAATCCAGCTGCAGCCGGCGGCGGTGGCCGGGCTGCGGCCGAACTTCAGCGTGAAATCCATCGCCTTGCCGATCAGCACCACCAGATCAGCTTCCGCCAGCACCTCGGCGAAGGCGCCGAGCGTCGGGTCGGCCAGGCCACGGGCGGATTGCATCGGCACCACCGGCAGGCCGCTGGAGGCCTCCAGCGCCGCCATGGCGGCAAAGCCGGAGGGGGTGCACAGCGCCGGCGGGGCGATCAGCAGCGGCCGCGCCGCCGCCGCCACGGCCTGGGCAACCAGCAGCGCCGTCTCGGCCCCCAGCGGCATGGCGCTGCGGGCGAAGGCGCCATTCTCCGGCACCGGCGCATCCGCCACCTTCGCCTCCAGCACATCCGTCGGCAGGCTGAGATGCACCGGGCCCGGGCGGCCGCCGAGGGCGATGCCGAAGGCACGCGCCACATCCTCCGCCAGCCCCGCGGCAGTCTGCGCCGCCCAGGACGCCTTGCTGAGCGGCGCGGCGAGCGCCGCCTGCGGCAATTCCTGAAAGGCGCCATTGCCGAGATCGGCCAGCGGCGCGTGGCCGGACAGCAGCAGCACCGGCACCTCCCCCGCCAGGGCGGTGCACAGCGCGGCGGTGGCATTGGCGTGGCCCTGCCCGCCGGTGACGAGTGCCACACCCACCTGCCCGGTCAGCCGCGCATAGGCATCCGCCATATGCACCGCGGCGGCTTCGTGCCGGGTGTGCACCAGCTCGATCCCCGAGCCGACCAGCGCGTCGAACACCTCCATGATGTGGTTGCCGGACAGGGTGAAGATTCGCGTCACCCCGGCGGCCTTGAGGCCACTGACCAGGACATCCGCACCGCGCTGCGCCATCGTTTCCATGCTCCCGTATTGCCGGCGAAGGGACCATGCGCGGCGGGTCCGCACAAGGCGGGGGCTGGCGCTTCGGTCTTCGATGCGGTTGTTTCGGGTAGCGAAGCCCGGAGCCGTGATGCCCTTCGAATACCTGATCCTGATCGGCGGCTGCTTCGTCGCGGCCTTCGCCTCCGGCATGGCGGGCTTCGCCTTCAACCTGGTGGCTGCCGGCATCCTGCTGCACTGGCTGCCGCCGCAGCAGGCGGCGCCGGTGATGGTGATGGGGTCGCTGCTGGTTCAGCTCGGCACGCTGGGGGCGATCTGGCCGGCGGTGCGCTGGCAGGTGCTGCGGCCCTACATCATCGGCGGGCTGCTGGGCACGCCGATCGGGGTGCTGGTGCTGGCGCGGGTCGATCCCGGCGCGATCACCGGGGGAATCGGCCTGCTGCTGGTGGCCTATTCGGCCTGGGCGCTGGTCGGCATCGCCCGCGGGCGCGCGGCGGGTGCGCTGCAGGCGGGGCCGCCGGCGGATGCCGGAGTGGGGTTTGCCAGCGGGATCCTGGGCGGCATCGGCGGCTTCTCGGGCGCCTTGCCGGCGATGTGGGGGGATCTGAAGGGGCTGCGGAAGGATGAGGCGCGGGCCATCTTCCAGCCCTTCATCGTGGTGATGCAGGCGGCCGCCGCCATCGGGCTGCTGGCCGGGGGCTTCTTCGGGCGGGAAAGTGCCCGCATGCTGCTGGTGGCGCTGCCGGCCCTGGTGCTGGGTGCCTGGCTTGGCGTGCTTGCCTACAGGCGGATTCCCGCGCAGGGCTTCCGGCTGGTGCTGCTGGGGCTGCTGCTGGTTTCCGGCCTGTCGCTGATGGTGTGAAGGGATGCGCCGGGACATGAAGCTGATCATCATGCTTTTCCTCCTGGCCACCTGGCCGGCCGTGGCGCAGCCCGTTGAACCACCACCGCAGGAGGATTGCGGCTGCGGTGTGCCGGGTTCGCCACGCGGCCCGCGTTGAGCCGGCGCAGGCCGCACCGGTTGACCGCGACAACGGATCGATCCTAGTTTTTGGCCGGGGCCACCGCGATCGCCCCATCAGTCACATGCCCGGTCACCATTTGATGCCCGGCCAGGCGTGTGCCCAAGCATCGCGTCCAACCACCCGTCAGGGAATGGACGCCCATGCCTGAACTGCCCACCATCACACCCCATGATCTCGTCCGCAGGATCGGCTTGCCCGATGCACCGCTGCTGATCGATGTGCGACTGGCGGAGGATGCCGCCGCCGATCCGCGCAGCCTGCCCGCGGCACAGCGCCGGGACCATCGCAAGATCACCGCCTGGGCGCCGGCACAGCGCGGCCGGCAAGTGGTCGTCATCTGCCAGCGCGGGCTGAAGCTCTCGGAAGGGGCAGCCGCCTGGCTTCGGCACGAAGGTGCAGAGGCCAAGGTTCTGCAGGGCGGCTTCAACGCGTGGCGGGCCGCCGGGCTGCCACTGTTCCGGGATGCGCCCCTGCCGCCCCGCGATGCGGTGGGCCGCACATTATGGGTCACCCGGGCACGGCCGAAAGTGGACCGCATCGCCTGCCCCTGGCTGATCCGGCGCTTCATCGACCGCGATGCGGTGTTCCTGTTCGTCGCTGCCTCGGAGGTCGCCGCCGTGACCACGCATTACGGCGCGACGCCCTTCGACATCGATGGCGTGTTCTGGAGCCATCGCGGTGACACCTGCACCTTCGATACGCTGCTGGCCGAATTCGGCCTGACGAGTCCAGCCCTGCAACGTCTTGCGCTGCTGGTGCGCGGCGCTGATACGGCACGGCCCGACCTGGCACCGGAGGCGGCCGGGCTGCTGGCCGCCTCGCTCGGCCTGTCGCGCCTGCATGGCGATGACCTCGCGCAGTTCGACGCGGGATTGTCGCTTTATGACGCCTTCTACTTGTGGTGCCGGGATGCCACAGGGGAAACTCACGACTGGCCGACCCAGGGAGTCGCCTGATGGACACCCCGCAGAGCGCGGATTTTCCCACCCTCCGGGTGGCCATGCGAACCTGGCTGCGGATCGGCCTGCTGTCCTTCGGCGGACCCGCCGCGCAGATCGCGCTGATGCACCGGGAGGTGGTCGAGCAGAACCGCTGGATCTCCGATGCGCGATTCCTGCACGCGCTGAATTTCTGCATGCTGCTGCCGGGGCCGGAGGCGCAGCAGCTTGCCACCTATCTCGGCTGGCTGATGCATGGCGTGCGCGGCGGGATCATCGCCGGGCTGCTGTTCATCCTGCCCGGTGCCGCGGTGATGCTGGCGCTGTCGGTGCTGTATGTGACGCTCGGCACGGTGCCGCTGGTGGCGGCGCTGTTCTTCGGCCTGAAATGCGCCGTGCTGGTGGTGGTGGTGGAAGCACTGCTGCGCCTGGCGCGGCGCGCGCTGAAGGGCCGCCTGCCCTGGGCGCTGGCGGTGGCGGCCTTCATCGCGCTGTTCGCGCTGAACCTGCCCTTCCCGGTCGTGGTGCTGACGGCGATGGCGATCGGCTACGCCCTGCCGCAGGCCTTCGGGGGCGGCGGCGGCCATGGCGATGCGCGGGATGGCCCACCGGCCCTGCTCGATGCGATGATCCTGCAGGACCCGCAACGCATCCCCCGCATGGCCCGCCGGGCGCGCACCGCCGGGCTGGTGGCGCTGGCGCTGTGGGTCTGGCCGGTGGCGATGCTGATGGGAAGCCCGCCCTGGGGCGACATCGCCTGGTTCTTCTCCAAGATGGCGGTGGTGACCTTCGGCGGCGCCTATGCCGTGCTGGCCTATGTGGCGCAGGAGGCGGTGGAGGGCTACGGCTGGCTGACCGCCACCGACATGCTGGCAGGCCTCGGCCTGGCGGAGAGCACGCCCGGCCCGCTGATCCTGGTATTGCAATTCGTCGGCTTCCTGGCCGGCGTCTCGGCGAATGGGTTGTGGAGCGGGGTGCTGGCCTCGCTGCTGGTGCTCTGGGTCACCTTCGCGCCCTGCTTCGCCTGGATCTTCCTCGGCGCCCCCTTCGTGGAGCGGCTGCATGCCGAGCCCCGGCTGAAGGCGGCGCTGGCGGGGGTGACGGCGGCGGTGGTCGGCGTGATCGCCAGCCTGGCGCTGTGGTTCGCGCTGCGCGTGATCTTCGCGCGGGTCGAGACCACCGCCTTCGGGCCGCTGCGGCTGGACCTGCCGGATCTCGCCAGCCTGCAGCTGGATGCGCTGGCGCTGAGCCTGCTGGCCGCGCTGTGCCTGTTCGGCCTGAAGCTCGGCCTGCTGCGGACGCTCGGCATCACCGCGGCGGCGGGGTTCCTGATGCGGGCGGTGCTGGGCTGAGCGCCTCGCCCAGCGTCTCCGCCGCCAGCACACCGAGCAGCCGGCCGCCCGGGGCGAATATCGCCAGCGCGCCCTCCGGGTATTCCGCCTGGCTCAGGCCGCGCCCCAGCACCATGCCCAGCGGCACGATGTGCCCGACCAGCACATCCACCGCATCCGGCGCGGAAGGCTGGCGGATGCGCTCGCGCAGCCAGGCGATGTTGGCCGCGAGCAGCGCCATGTCATGCGTGTAGTCATCCGCCGTCAGCCGCGGCTCCACCGCCGCGCGCGCCCCGAAAGCCAGCTCCGCCGTGTCCAGCGCGCGGAACACAGGGCTGGTCAGCACCTGGCCGAGCGGCAGCTGGGCGAAGGCGCGGCCGAGCGCGCGTGACTGCGCCCGCCCCGATTCGGACAGGTTGCGTTGCCCGGCGCGGTCCGCGAGGTCGCCGCGGTCCACCTGGCTGCGATCGGTGATCGCATGGCGCAATACCACCACCACGCCACCCCGGCGCAGCGCGGCGATCAGAGCCGCCGCAGCCTCGCCGCGCACGGTCGCCGCCTCCGCCCGCCCCGCGAGCAGGGCCGGCAGGGCCAGAAGCCAGCGGCGCCGCATCAGCCGAGCGTGAACGCCTCGTGCACCGCGGTCTTGATACTGCCGCCCACCACCGGGCCGCCGCCGGCCACATAGATGAAGTCGCCGATGGTCACCGCGCCCATGCCGTGGCGGGGCGTCGGCATCGGGGCGTGGTGCTGCCAGGTATCGGTGGCCGGGTCGTAGCTTTCCACCTGGCCATGCACATGGCCGGTCAGCGTGCGGTTCTCGAACCAGCCGGATTCACCCCCCATGGCGAAGAAGCGGCCCCGGTACAGCACCAGCCCATGGCCGGAACGCGGCGTTGGCAGCGGCGCGCGTTCCACCCAGGTGTCGCGGTCCGGCAGGTACACATGATGCAGGCCGGTATTGTATTCGAAGGTGTTGAAGCGGCCGCCGATGATGTGGATGGCGCCATCATGCACCACCACCCCGGCATGGTCCCGCGCGCCGGGCAGCGCCTTGCGCATGTCCCATTTGTCGGTCTGCGGGTCGTACACCTCATGCCAGCCGACCGAGGCGCGTTCCCGCTCCGGCTCCGAGGCACCGCCGATATGGTGGATCTTGCCGTCGATCACCGCCAGCGCGCCGGCACCGCGTGGGCGCGGCATGGGTGCCAGCGTGTCCCAGCGATCGGCCGCCACGTCATAGGCGAAGGCCAGCGTATCCGCGCCGCGATTCTGGTTGCTGAAGCCGCCAAAGGCATAGACCCGGCCGGCATGCGCCACCACGCCCACATGGTTGGCGCCACGCGGCAGGCGGGCAGCCTCGCGCCAGCTATCGGCGGCGGGGTCATAGATGTGGTGCCAGGTGTTGTTCACCTGCTGCTCGGCATAGCCGCCGACGACATGCAGCTTGCCATCCCATTCGGCGGCCCAGGCCATTTCCGTGCGCGGCAGCGGCAGCGGCGCGCGGTTGACCCATCGGCCGGGCGTGCCGGCCGGGGCGGGGCTGTCCACGAAGCGCTGCGCGTATTGCGCTGGCGTCAGCACCACCGGCCCCTGCCCCCGCAGCGGCGCCATCCGGTCCGAGGGGATCGGCAGACCGTGATGCGGCACCGCCTGCTGCGCGCCCGCCACCTTGGCCCCGCCCAGCAATGCCATGGCACCGCCCAGCACCATCCGCCTGTCCATCACCTGGCCTCCCGCCGCGTTCATGCCATCAATATGTTCTACATGGCCGGATAGCTTCAATACCCGGTGCCGTGACCGATCCCGACGAACCGACGCAACGTGATGGCGTTGTGACCATGATGGTGCGCTACCGCCGGACGAACAGGAGATTGCCCATGATGACCGCCCGCCTCGCCCTGCTGGCCGCACCGCTGGTGTTGCTGGCCGCATGTTCCGACCCGAATGACCGCAACCAGCGGGCCCTGGCAGGCGGCGCATTGGGCGCGGGTGCCGGCGCGCTGATCGGATCGGTCACCGGCAGCGCCGGGCGCGGCGCCTTGATCGGTGGTGCACTCGGCGCCGTGGGTGGCGCGCTGACCCCGGCACCAGAGCCGGATCGCATCCCGCGCGACCCCTATGTGGCGCAGCAGACGGACCCGCGTTACGGCGGCTGGTACGACCAGTATGGCAATTGGCACCAGGGCGCCCCGCCCGCCGGCTACCGCCCGAATTATCGCTGAGTCAGGCGACGCCCTGCGGCGGCAGGGCTTCGAAGCACAGGCCGCGGGACAGCAGGCCTGTGACCAGCGCCTCCATGATGCCGGCGAAAGGCTCACGCCGGCTGCGCACGCCCCAATGCATCACCAGCACCTCCCCCGGCCCGATATTGGCCAGGTTGCGGCGCAGCAGGGCGGCGTTGGGGTGGGCGCCGCTGTCCAGTTCATCACCGAGGAAGCCGTTGCGGGTCCAACCCTGGTGGCGCAGCCCGCAGCCGGCGGCCAGCGCCACCGCGTTGCGGGTGACGATGCCGCCCGGCGCCCGCCACAGCGGCAGCACCCGCGCTTCCGGCGCGAAACGGCGCAGCGCCGCGATCGGCCGATCCAGTTCGGCGCACATCGCGGTCTGGTCCAGCACCTCCTGCCCCTGGCCCCGCCGGGACCGGAAGGTGGTGCGCCCCGGGCCCGGATCGCCGGTAAAATACCAGTGCCGCCAGGTGTGGCTGGCGAAGCTGTGGCCCTCCGCCACGCGGGCGCGCCAGAACGGCGCCCAGGACTCGGAGAGGGAGGTGTCGCCGCGGAAGGTCGGCTCATCCGCGATGAACAGCGTGGCGGTCACGGCGTGGCGGCGCAGGATGGCGGCGATCGCCTCCGCCTCCCGGCTCCAGCCCGTGTCGATGGTCAGGTAGACCGGGCCGCGGCAGCCGCGCGGCGCCACCTGCGCCAGGGCCGGCGCGGCCAGGGTCGCCAGACCCTTTGCAACCAGCGCGCCGCCGAGCAGGAGCCGCCGCCTCATGGTGCGCGCCGCAGAGAGGCCGGCAGCACCGGTGGCGCCACCGGGATGCTGCCGGGCACCAGGCCAGGCGGCGGCGGCGGAACCGCGGCAGGGCGCCCCGGCATCGGCGCCACCAGCGGGCGGGTGCCGGAGGTGGCGCCGGGCATCGCCAGCGCGAAATCAGCCCCGTGGCCGAGCGCCTTGTAGAAGATGCCGTGCGGGGAGCGGCCGACCCGCGCCGTCTCCCACCGATCCGCAACCGGGTCGAGGATGGCGATGCGCCCGGACCAGCGCAGCGTCATCCAGACGCGGCCCTGCGTATCGAAGGTCAGGCAATCGGGACCGCCCGGAATCGCCCACCAGCGCCGCACCGCCAATGTGTCCGGGTCGATCTCCGCGATGCGGCTATCCACCCGGCTGGTGGCGAACAGCGCGCGGCCATCCGGCGCCGGGTAGATGGTGTGGGCGCCGCGGCCAAGGGTGAAGGCGGGCACCACCGCCTGGCTCGCGGGGTCCAGCGCCACGAAATGGGTGCTGCCCATGATGCCGATCAGCAACTGGCCACGGTGCCAGATGATGCCTGCCGGCTCCGGCCCGACGGCCACGATCCAGGATTGCGCCATCCGCTCCAGGTCGAAGGCCGCCACCTTCCCGTCGCCCTGGATGGTCACGTAGACCATGCGGCTGTCCGGGCTGAACGCGATATGGCTTGGCTTGTCGCCGGGTCGAAAGCGGTGGACCAGCTCCAGCGTCCGCGCATCCAGCACATCAACCTGGCCGCGGCGCAGGCTGGCGATTACCAGGAAGCGGCCATCCGGGCTGAATTCCAGGTGGTAGGGGTTGGAGATCGGCGCCCGGCGCAGCACCGCCCCGGTTGCGGGGTCGAGGAAGAACACCTCATTGCCGCCGGAATCCGCCACCAGCAACTGTGAGCCATCCGGCGTCACCACCAGGTGGTGCGGCTCCCGCAGCACGGGGATGCGGTTGCGTTCCGTCCGCGTCGCGGCGTCGAGCACCGAGATGCTGGCCTCGCCGGAATTGAGCACATAGACGAGGTCCGCCCGCGCGCCACCGGCCGGCAGGGTCAGCGCGAAAAGCAGGACAAGGCGGCGCCAGGACAAGGGGCAGGTTCCGGAGAGCGGGATGAGGGGCAAAATCCGCCCCGCCCCGCCGCTTGTCCAGCGGCGGGGCGTGGTAGACTCGCTTATTCCGCCGGCTGGAACACCATGGCCACACCATTCATGCAGTAGCGTTCCCCGGTTGGCGCCGGACCGTCCGGGAAGACATGCCCGAGATGGCCGCCGCAGCGGGCGCAATGCACCTCCGTCCGCGTCATGAAGAAGCTGCGGTCGGTGGTGGTGGCGATGCCGCCGGGCAGCGGCTTGAAGAAGCTCGGCCAGCCGGTGCCGCTTTCGAATTTCGTTGCATTGTCGAACAGCTCATGCCCGCAGCCGGCGCAGGCGAAGGTGCCGGGGCGCTTTTCCGTCAGCAGCTTGCTGGTGCCGGGGCGTTCGGTGCCGTGCTGGCGCAACACCTTGAAGGCCTCGGGCGGGAGTTCGGTGCGCCATTCGGCCTCCGATTTCTCCACCGCGAAGGTCTCGGCGGGCTTGGCCTTGCTGAACAGGCTCATGTGGATCTCCTCAGGCGGCAGCGGATTTCAGGCGGTCGGCGAAGCTTTTGCGGAACTTGGCGACCTTGGGGGCGACCACCACGCGGCAATAGCCGGACCAGGGGTTGCGGGCGAAGTAGTCCTGGTGCTCGGCCTCGCCGGGCCAATAATCGCCAGCCGGCTCCAGCTCCGTCACCAGGGGCGCGCCCCAGATGCGGGAAGCCTCGATCTCCGCCATCACCGCCTGCGCCACCTTCTGTTGCTCGGGCGAATGGTACTGGATGATGCTGCGGTATTGCGGGCCGACGTCGTTGCCCTGACGGTCCTTGGTGGTCGGGTCGTGCAGGGTGAAGAACATCCGCAGCAGATCTGCATAGGACAGGGTTGCGGGATCGAATTCCACGCGCACCACCTCGGCATGGCCGGTCTGCTTGCCGCAGACCTGCTCATAGGTCGGGTTCGGCAGGTGGCCGCCGGCATAGCCGCTCTCGACGCGGGTCACGCCCTGCACATGGCGCAGCGCGCCCTCGATGCACCAGAAGCAGCCGCCGCCCAATGTCGCGGTTTCGGTGGTCATGGGGTCTCTCCTCATCTGCCGAAGTATATGGGCGCGATGGCGCGCGGGTGCAGGGGGTTCCGCTGGCGGCGCGGCTTCGGCACCTTGCGCGGCATGACCCAATCCGACCCGCGCCTCACCGAGGCCACCGCCTTCGCCGCCGCCCAGGAATCCCCCTTTCCCCGCGACCTGCTGGCGCATCTGGAAAGCGGCCATTTCGAGCCGCCACCCTACAACACCGTGCTCGGCCCGGTCTTCCCGCGCGGCGCGCCGAACGGGCTGGTGCAACAGCGCGGCCAGCGCCTGGCCTCCTGGGGCGATACGCGCCAGGCCGACATGACCTTCAGCGCCGCCAAATCCTACCTGTCACTGCTGGCCGGCATCGCCCAGGCCGATGGGCTGCTGCCCGACATCGATGAGCCGGTGCGCGCCCGGGTGCAGGATGGCGGTTTCGATTCGGCACAGAACGCGCCGATCACCTGGCGGCATCTGCTGACCAACACCAGCGAATGGGAAGGTGAGCTGTTCGGCAAATCCGACCGCATCGATCGCGGCCGCGAACTGGCGCGCGAAGGCGCCGCGCAGAAGCGCATGGACCGCCCCTTGCAGCCCGCCGGCACCCACTGGGAATACAACGACGTCCGCGTGAACCGCCTGTCGCTATGCCTGCTGCACCTGTTCCGCCGCCCGCTGCCGGAGGTCTTCGCCGAGCGCATCCTGGACCCGATCGGTGGCAGCCGGGACTGGACCTGGCATGGCTACGACAATGCCTGGGTCGAGATCGCCGGCCAGCGCCTGCAATCCGTGCCCGGTGGCACGCATTGGGGCGCCGGCATGCGCATCCATGCCGAGGACCAGGCGCGTATCGGCCAGCTCGTGCTGCAGAAGGGCGCTTGGGACGGGAAGCAGGTGGTGCCGGAGGCCTGGATCGCACAGTCCCTGGCGCCCTGCCCGCTCAACCCCGCCTATGGCTTCCTGTGGTGGCTGAACGGCGCCGGCCGCTGGCCGGAGGCACCGCGCGATTCGGTCTTCGCCATGGGCGCTGGCGGCAACGTCACCTGGATCTGGCCGCAGGGCGAGGTGGTGGCCGTGCTGCGCTGGGTGCATCCGGATGCGGTCGGGCCGTTCTGCGCGAAGGTGGCGGCAGCGCTGGGCTGACAGCAGCGGTCAGGGGCGCGGCTGCGGGCGCGCCCCACTTCACGAAATCGTTGCCTTATTTCAATCCTGCCGAAAAATACTTCCCCTCCGATGCGATTAGTTTGGCTTTTCTGCATCGATTAAGATATTTACTTCTCTAAGCACTGGCTGACGCTCCGCATAGGGCGCCCCTCCGGTCCATGCCCCGTCCTCGGGGCGACTGGTTTCCCAACACCTCGCATTCCCAGTCCGATCCACGCGACCGAATCCGTCGCCGGGTTCCGCATGGCCTTCCGGCCCTGCGGGTTCCGGCCGCGCGGCAACGGCGCCTCTTGCCCGCAACGGCAAGCCTCCGGACGAAGTTCGCGCGACATGCCCACGGCAAGAGAGACAAGAACATGGCGACGATTTTCGTGAACCTGGGCAATACCAGCAACACCATCACCTTTGGCGATGACGACCACATCGTAACCGGCGAGAACGGCGACAACACGCTGACCTTCGGCGGCGGCCGCGATTCCCTGACGCTGGGCAACGGCAACAACACCCTGACCCTGGCCGGCGGCGATGACCGCATCTCGGCCGGCGGCGGCAACAACACCATCACCGTCTCCGGCCTCAGCGCCAGCCGCATCGCGCTGAAGGACGGCAACAATACGGTCACCGTCGCCGATGGCCCGACGATCATCAATGCCGGCAACGGCATGAACACCCTGACCGCCGGCGACGGCATCAACCGCATCGTCGCCGGCGATGGCGTGAACGCCATCACCAGCGGCGACGGCAACAGCCGCATCCTGGTCGGCAATGGCGATGGCAACACCATCACGGTCGGCACCGGCGCCAACCGCATCGTGCTCGGCGAGGGCACGGCCAATACGCTGAGCGCGGGTGGCGGCGGCAACATCGTCGCGGTCTCCGCCGAGGCGCTCGGCACGGATTCGATCCGCGGCGGGCTGGAGACCGGCAATGGCAGCGGCAACACCATCAATGTCGGCACGGCGGGCGTTGTCGGCATCACCGGCGTCAGCGGCTTCGATTTCTTCCGCCTGGCGCAGGACGGGCCGAACAGCATGACGGTGACCAACGCCAATTTCGCCCGCCTGCCCGGCGGCGAGATCACCGTCTTCGGCGGCGCCATGGGCAATACGGTGGATGCATCCTCGCTCTCGGCAGCCAATGGCGTGCTGCTGCGCGGCGGGACGGGGCTCGATGTATTCCTTGGTGGCGCCGGCGTGGACACGCTGAGCTACGCCGGCAGCAATGCCGCTGTCTCGATCAACCTCGCCACGCAGCTCGCCTCCGGCGGCCATGCGGCCGGTGACCTGTTCAGCGGCTTCGAGAATGTGCAGGGCAGCGCCCATGCGGATCGCCTGGTCGGCGACGCGCAGGCGAACCTGCTCGAAGGCGGCGGCGGCAACGACCTGATCGTCGGCGGCGCCGGCAACGATACCCTGCTGGGCGGTGCCGGCGACGACACGCTGAATGGCGGCACCGGCGCGGACCGGATGGAAGGCGGCACCGGCAATGACCGCTACGTGGTCGATCATGTCGGCGATCTGGTCATCGAGTTGGCCGGTGGCGGCACCGATCTCGTGATGTCCAGCATCAGCTACACACTCGGCGCCCATGTGGAGAACCTGAACCTGCTGGGCACCGCGATCACGGGCATCGGCAATGAGCTGGCCAACCGGATCATGGGCCAGGACTCCGACAACCAGCTTTCCGGCGGTGGCGGCGACGACATCCTGCTGGGCGGCGGGGGTGACGACACGCTGGATGGCGGCACCGGCATGGACCGGCTGACCGGCGGCACGGGGGCCGATTCCTTCGCCTTCACCACGGCGCTTGGCGCGGGCAACGTGGACATCGTCACGGACTACACCGTGGGTGAGGACCGCATCCTGCTCGACAGCTTCATCTTCGGCTCGCTGGCCGCCGGTGCGCTGGGCGCGGACGCCTTCTTCCTCGGCGCCACGGCCAATGATGCCGACCACCGCATCCTGTATGACGCGGCAACCGGAATCCTGGCCTTCGATGCCGATGGCAGCGGTGCGGGCGATGCCATCGCCTTCGCCGTGTTGTCGGCTGGCCTCGCGATGACGGCGGCGGAGTTCGTCGTGATCGCCTGAAGCTCACGCCAGGGTGGCCCTCCCCCTGGCGTCCCACCTCCGGTCCCGTCATCCTGGCAACAGAAGAACGAACCGGAGGATCCTGCCATGCAACGCCGCCACCTTCTGGCAGCCCTCGCCGCGCCCGCCCTGGTCCCGGGCCTGGCGCGCGCGCAGGCCGCCTGGCCCAGCCGGGCCATCACCCTCGTCGTGCCCTGGGCGCCGGGTGGTTCGAATGACGTGGTGGCGCGGCTGGTCGCACCGATCCTCACGGAACAGCTGGGCCAGTCCGTGGTGGTGGAAAACCGCGCGGGCGGTGGTGGCTCCATCGGCATGGGCCAGGTGGTCCGCGCGCGGCCGGATGGTTATTCGCTGCTCGTCTCCTCCGCCTCCAACCATGTCTTCCATTCCCTGGTCTCGCCCGAGCTCGGCTATGATGTGCGGGAGGTGCTGACCGGCATCGCCATGATGGTGGATGTGCCGAATGTGCTGGCGGTGAACCCGGCGCTCGGTGTTTCCACCGTGCAGGAACTGCTGGTGAAGATCCGCGCGGAGCGTGGTGGCCTGGCCTTCGGCTCCTCCGGCACCGCCTCCTCGAACCATCTGGCCGGGGAGCTGTTCCGCATGCTGACGGGCACCGAGCTGGTGCATGTGCCCTATCGCGGCGGCGGGCCGGTGGTGACGGACCTGATGTCCGGCACCATCCCGATGGCCTTCATGAACCTGCCGACGGTGGTGGGCCCGGCGCAATCCGGGCGGGTGAAGATCATCGGCGTCGGCACCGCCGAACGCGTGCGCATCCGCCCCGACCTGCCGACCATCGCCGAGCAGGGCGTGCCCGGCTATGCGGTACGCAGCTGGACCGGCCTGTTCGCCCCGCGCGGGACGCCGGATGCCGTGGTCGCGCGACTGGCGGAGGAGATGCGCAAGGCGCTCGACTCCGAGCAGGTGAAGTCCCGCCTGACCGCCCTGGCGAGCGAGCCGATCTGGATGAACCCGGCCGAGACCGATGCCTTCGTGCGCGCCGAGTTCGAGCGCTGGGGCCCGGTGGTGCGCGCCGCCAACATCACCACCGGCTGATCGGCCGGAAGCGGCCTCGCGTTTCGCTGGCTGGCGCCGACCGGGCATGGACAACTCATCCGCCCCGCCAGCCGCGCCGCGGCCTTCCCCGCCCGCCGCACCGCGGCCTTCCTGGCCAATCCGCGGCTGCCGATGAAGCCGCTGTCAGGCATCGGCAAGGTCATGTGACGTGGCGGCAGGCCACGCCGCCATCGCCGCGGTTTATGGCCGCAACGGCCATGGCTGAGCGCAGTACTGCTTGCGCACAAGCCATTTCACCCCCAGAAAGCAGGAAGGGTCGAGGAGGAAAACACATGACGGACGGCACCGATTTCGTCGAGCTCGCGCGTATCTGGCGTGGCCCGCTGGTGGAGAGCGTTCACCGCGGCACCGTGGTGGTGGCGAATTTCGAAGGCCGTCTGGTGGGGAGCTGGGGCGATGCGGGTCTGATGACCTTCCCCCGCTCCTCGCTCAAGCCGTTCCAGGCGATGGCGCTGGTCGAATCCGGCGCGGCGGATGCCTTTGGCCTGAGCGACGAACACATCGCCATGGCCTGCGCCTCGCATGACGCGCAGCCCTTCCAGACCGGCCTGGTCGGCGACTGGCTCGGCCGGCTCGGCCTGACGGAAGATGCGCTGGTCTGCGGCCCGGCCCTGCCGCGGCGGGAGGCGGATCAGGCGACCGCCTTTGCCGAGGGCGGCGCGCGCCGCATCTACCACAATTGCTCCGGCAAGCATTGCGGCTTCCTGACCGTGGCCAAGCACCTCGGCGCCGGCCTCGACTACGGTAATGCGGCGCATCCGGCGCAGAAGCTGTATCTCGATATCCTGTCCGACTACATGGGCCGCGACGCCGCCGCGCTGCCCACCGGCCGCGATGGCTGCGGCCTGCCGGCGCTGGCCATGCCGATGCGGAGCCTGGCGACGGCGGCGGCCCGCCTCGGCCTCGGCTATTCCGGCAATGCGACGCGGCGGGCGGCGGCGAAGCGTGTGCTCGGCGCCATGGCGGCCTTCCCCGACCACATCTCGGGCCTCGACAGCGCAACATCCCGCATCGTGCGGGCAACCGGCGGGCGCGTGGTGGTGAAGGGCGGCGCGGAGGGCTTCGTGCTCGCCATCGTGCCGGAACGCGGCCTGGGCATCTGCATCAAGATCGCCGATGGAAGCTCCCGCGCCAAATACGGCGTGCTGGCCCGGCTGCTCGGCCATTTCGACGTGCTGCCCACGGCGGAGGCCGAGGCGTTGATCGAGCAGGTCTGCGACCCGATCACCGACAGCACCGGCGCCCTGGTCGGCGGCACCGAGATCGTCTTCGAGAAGCCGGTTCCGACCACCGAGACCAAGGCGACGCTCGGCTTCTGGCTGGGCGGCGTGAAGGAAGCGTTCTTCTGAGCCTCAGAAGGGCGTGCCGTCCTTCCGCGTGAAGCGACGCACGCCATCCGCGCCGGGGGCGATGTGCATGTCGATGTCGGGGTAGGTCACCACCTCCCCCGTCATCCGGCTGCCGACCACCAGCAGCAGCACGTCGCGGTCGCCACGGTTGATCAGGCAGTGGCCGTCGCCGTGGCCGGCAGGGAAGCCGACGCACTGGCCGGGGCGCAGCAGCTGTTCCCCGGCATCGGTCTGCAGCACCGGCTCGCCTTCCAGCACATAGACGAACTCATCCTCCTTCAGATGCCAGTGGCGCTGGGAGGATTGGCCGCCGGGCGCGATGCGCGTCAGGTTCACACCGAACTGCGTCAGCCCCGCGGCATCGCCCAGCCTGCGATTCCAGCGCAGCCTTGCCGCCGCGGCATAGGGTTCGGGATAGGTGGTGGCGTTGCTTTCGGGCAGGTCCAGCGGGTCGAAGGGCTTGGCTGCGGGCATCGGCGCCTCCTTGGTTCGAAGCTACCCCATCGCCGGCATGGCGCGTCCCGCGGCAAGCCGCAGGATGCGGGTCGGCCGTTCCACGCCGACCAGCCGGTGGACGATCAAGATCACGCTGCGCCCGGCCGTCGCCTCGCCCAGCGTTTCCAGGAAGGCGCGCTCCGTATCCGGGTCCAGCCCGGCCGCGGGCTCGTCCAGGATCAGCACCGGCGCCTCGGACAGCAGCGCGCGCGCCAGCACCAGCCGCCGCGCCTGGCCGCCGGAGAAGCGCGCGCCGGCCTCGCCGCAGCGGGTGGTCAGGCCCTCCGGCAGGCTGCGGACCAGCTCGCCAATGCCGGCGCGGTCCAGCGCCTGCCATAGCGCGACCTCCTCCGCCTCCGGCCGGCCGATGCGGAGATTGGCCTCGATGCTGTCATCGAACAGCCGCGCATCCTGGGTCAGGCAGGCGATGCGCGACCGCACCACATCCGCCGGCAGGGTGGCGATATCGACGCCGCCCAGCGTGATGCTGCCCGATTGCGGCGCCGCCAGCTTCAACAGCAGGGACGTCAGCGTCGATTTGCCGATGCCGGAGGGGCCGAGCAGCGCGATGCGCGCACCCTCCGGCACGTCCAGATCCAGCCCGTCGAACACCGCCGCGCGGTCCGGCGCCCAACCGAAATGCAGGTCGCGGATGCGGATGGCGTGGCCCTTCGGCGTGGCTGCGGGCGCGCCTGGTTCAGCGACGGGTGGCGCCTGGTCGGCGGCCTCGAACAGGCGGCGGGCGCTGGCCCCGGCGGCGGCGAGCGCGGCGCCGGCGCGCGGCATCAGCCCCAGCGCCTCCCCGGCCGCGATCGCCAGGAACAGGCCGAGCACGGCGGCCGCCACCCCGGCCTGCCCCATCGCCAGCCCGTAGCCGAGCGCGCCGAGCAAAGCCGCCTGGGTCAGCAGCGCCCCGGCCGCACCGCCCCAGGCGCCACGCCGCGCCAAGGCGCGCTGCGCGGCGGCCAAATGCGCGCCTTCGGCCGCGACGCGCGCCGCGGCGCGGGGTTCGGCGCCGGCGGCCAGCG
>NZ_JAUYTS010000072.1 GCF_030695085.1 Falsiroseomonas sp.
CACGGCGCCATCTCGTCCATGGTTGCCATGGCGGTCGGGATCGCACTGGTGTCCATCCTGGTGGTGCGCTGGATCACCGGGCCGTTGCGGCGGCTCTCGGCAGCGGCCGACCGCATCGGCCGCGACCCAAGCCCCCGGCCAGTGCCGATGGAAGGGCCAGAGGAGGTCCGCCACGCCGCCACGGCCTTCAACGCCATGCAGGACCGCATCGCGCGATTGCTGGAGGACCGGACGGAAGCGCTGGCGGCGATGAGCCACGACCTGCGTACGCCACTTTCCCGCCTGCAACTGCGCGTGGGCTTCCTGCCGGAGGGTGAGGATCGCGCGCGTCTGGAAGCCGACATCGCCGAGATGGAGTCGATGATCGCGCGCACCCTCGACTACATCCGCGAGGGCCGCGACGCCGAGCCGGTGCGGCCCGCCGACCTGGCCGCGATTCTGCAGACCCTGGCTTCGGACGCCGCGGATCGGGGGCACGACGTGGTCTATGAGGGGCCGGGGCGCGCTGTGCTGCCGCTTCGCCGCAGCGCCGCGAAGCGCGCGCTCTCGAACCTGGTGGACAACGCGCTGCGCCATGGGCGTCCCCCGGTGCGGCTGCACATCCACGACGCGGGGCCGATGCTCGCCGTCGAGGTGTCGGACGCCGGCGCCGGAATCGCCGAGGCCGACCGTGCCCGGGCGGTGGCGCCCTTCGTGCAGCTCGACCCGGCGCGCGGTGGCTCGGGTGTTGGCCTGGGCCTGGCGATCGCGCAGCGCTTCGCGCAGGCGAGCAACGGCAGCCTGGAACTCGGTGAGTCCCGCGAGGGCGGGCTGCTGGCCAGGCTTCTCCTGCCGCGGCAGGGGGGCTGAAGTCCGAGCTGCGGTGACATACTTTGTCATGCTGCAGAGAGGCTCCGCAGCGCCCCCGCATGCATGTTGAAGGGGTAGAGAACACGGAGTTCATCCCATGCGTCGCATGCTTCTGACTGCAACCGCTGCCATCGTGCTGCTCGGCACCGGGGCTTTGGTGCTGGCCCAGGCCCAGCCGCAGCACGGCCCCGGGCATGGCATGCCGATGATGCAGGGCCAGGGGATGCCCCAAGGGATGCCCCAGGGGATGCCCCAGGGGATGCCAATGATGCAGGGCGGTGGGCACGCAGGTCATGCCGCGGCGCAGGCACCGGCCAACGCAAGCCCGGCAACACGCGCCTTCATGGCGGCGAACGAGAAGATGCATCGCGACATGGCGATCACCTTCTCCGGGAACGCCGATCGCGATTTCGTCGCCGGCATGATCCCGCACCACCAGGGTGCGATCGACATGGCGCGGATCGCGCTGGAACACGGCAAGGACCCTGAGGTGCGGGCCATCGCGGAAGCCGTCATCCGTGAGCAGGAGCGCGAGATCGTGCAGATGCGCGTGATCCTGGACCGGATACCCGCGCGGTGAGGCGCCGCAGCCTCCTCGCCACCGCTATTGTAGCCGCAGCGGGTCCTGCCCTGGCGCGGGGTGGTGAGCAGGTTGAGGTCTGGCGCGATCCGAATTGCGGCTGCTGCGCGGATTGGGTCGCGCATCTCCGGACCGCGGGCTTCACGGTGGAAGACCGCGTCGTCGCCTCGGTCGCGCCGTTCCGCAGGATGCTGGGCACGCCATCCGATCTGCTATCCTGCCACGCGGGACGGGTTGGTGGCTATGCGCTGGAGGGTCATGTCCCAGCGGCAGCCGTGAGGAGGCTGTTGGCGGACCGTCCTGCTGGAATCCGCGGACTCGCTGTGCCGGGGATGCCGGTGGGCTCTCCGGGCATGGAAGTCCCTGGCCAGGCGCCGGACAGCTATGACGTTCTGGCCTTCGATGCGCGTGGCGGGCACGCGGTGTTCATGCGCTTCCGCGGCGGCACACCGGTGTGAGGTGGCCCTTCGAAGCCGCAACTGGGGCGCGGAAAGCGCTTGACCCTCCCATGGTGGCAATCACCACGTTCCGGGTCGGACCAGAACCCATGAGGAGGAAGTGATGCATCGCTTTCGGATCGCGAACATGAACTGCGGTGGCTGCGCAAAGGGTGTTACGGCATCGCTGCGGCTGGCTGACCCGCAGGCGGGGATCGAGATCAAGCTGGACACGCGCGAAGCCTCCGTGACCTCGGCGATGGATACAGCGAGTCTCGAGCAGGCGCTGCGCGACGGTGGCTGGAAGACTGAACGTATCCCCGCCTGATCCCGCACAGCCATGCCTGGTCACGAAGCGTGCCGCTCGCCACCAGAGCGGACTTCCTGATCAAGGTCGTTCCAGGAAAGGAAATCGACTGATGCCTCGCGCACCTCTCCTGCTGTCCCTTGTGGCCGGTCTGATTGTTGGCGCTGGCTTCGGCTATGCACTGTCGCAGGGCATTTCTCCGGGACATCGAATGCCGGACGGCACGATGATGCAGGGCCAAATGCCAATGTCGCCGGGCCACTCGTCCGCGATGCAGCACTTGCCGACCTCGCAGCAGCCAGGCGCATCCAGCGCTCAGCCGCCCTCGACAGCCGCCTTTTTGGCTGCGAACGAGAAGATGCACCGCGACATGTCCATTACCTTCACCGGCGATGCGGACCGCGATTTCGCTGCTTCCATGATCCCCCATCATGAAGGCGCGATTGCGATGGCTCGCATTCAGTTGGCGCACGGGCGGGATGCGGAGATGCGCCGGTTGGCCGAAGCTGTGATTCGCGAGCAGGAGCGGGAGATCACCGAACTGCGCGCCTTTTTGGCGCATACACCTCCGCGGTGACGGGCTGAGCCGACGTCAGGCGGCACCCTGCGCGCACTCCACCGGCTCCCGTGCGTCTGACGACACGGCTGCCCAATAACCGAAAAGGACAAGACCATGAGGAAGCTCAGCATTGTCACGACGGCAGCCATTCTGGCGTTCGGAGTGGCCGGAACGGCGCTCGCGCAAGCCCCAGCTCCTGCTGGCGCAGCAACCGATCCCCACCATCCCGGAGCGCCCGCTGGCGCCCCGCAGGCAGCGACGCCACCAGCCCAGCACGGCGCGCCAGGTCCTGGCATGGCAGGCCCGGGTGGCGGGATGATGGGTGGCGACATGGGCCGCATGATGCAGCAGATGATGCAGAGCCGGATGGCAGCTGCATCGATGCAGCCCTTCCGCCGGATTGAGGGACATCTGGCATTTGTCCGCGCCGAGTTGCGGGTCACGGACGGCCAGATGCAGCAATGGAGCGCGTTCGCGGATGCGGTTCGCACCCAGAGCGACAGGCTTCGGCAGGCAATGCAGCAGGCGATGGGCAGCAGCTCCGGCACCGCGCCAGAACAGATGGAGCGTCGTATCGCCCTGCTCTCCGCCCATCTGGAAGCGATGCGCGCGGTTAGCGCGGCGGCGACACCGTTCTATGCGGCGCTGTCCGAGGAGCAGCGCCGCACCGCCGACGAGCTTATGGCCGAACACCTGCGCGGCATGCGGATGGGGATGCGGTGACATGGACCGCATGGTTGGCCTGCATGCGCAGGGCGCGCGATCCTGGTGGCGCACCCGCACCGGAATCGCCGTGATCGGCTTCGCGCTGATCGCGGCCTTCTACATCCTGCGAGAGCATTGGGGCCACGCATTCGGCGCGCTACCGTATCTCATCCTCCTCGCCTGCCCGCTGTTGCACCTGTTCATGCACCACGGGCATGGCCACGGCGGCGGCGGACAGAATGCTGTTTCAGATCGTGGCACTGGCGCCAAATGATCGACCATGTGCCGCGAGAGTGGGCTGGCTTGACTGCTCCCGCCGCACGCTACATCGCGACCATGCTGGCCTTGAACCTGGTCTGGGAAGTGGCGCAGCTCCCCCTCTACACGTTGTGGGCGGAGGGAACGCCCGGCGAGATCGCCTTCGCCGTCCTTCATTGCACCGGCGGGGACGCGATGATCGCGTCGGCCGCGCTCGCGGTCGCGATACTGCTGACACGATCCTGGCAATGGCCGAGCCGGGGGTGGGAGCGCGTCACCGTTGCCACGACCCTGGTGGGCCTTGGATACACGGTGTTCAGCGAGTGGCTGAACGTCGATCTGCGCCAATCGTGGACCTACACGGCCGCCATGCCGCGCCTTCCGCCGTGGGGAACCGGGCTCACCCCTTTCCTTCAATGGCTGCTGTTGCCGCCACTGGCGATGCTGACAGTGCGGCCGCCCGCGCGACCCTTTGCGCGCTGAGGAGTTAGACGGACATGGAACATCACGGCCCCCACACCGCCCACGGCAAGCACGATCCCCAGCCTGAAGGAACTGCGGCGGCATCGGGAACCGTGAACGATCCGGTCTGTGGCATGAAGGTGGACCCGGCAAAGACGGCTCACCACGCCGCTCATGCGGGGCCTGCCTACCACTTCTGCTCAGCCGGCTGCCGCACCAAGTTCATCGCCGAGCCCGCCAAGTATCTGCAGCCACGTGCCCCGCTGCGCGCCGAGGCCGTGGCGCCGGGCACCATCTACACCTGTCCGATGCACCCGCAGATCCGGCAGCCGGGCCCCGGCAGTTGCCCGATCTGCGGCATGGCACTCGAACCTGAAACCCCCTCGGCCGAGACGGGACCCAACCCGGAACTGGTGGATTTCACCCGGCGCTTCTGGATTGGCCTTGTGCTGACCATCCCGGTCTTCCTGCTGGAAATGGGTGGCCACCTGACGGGGATGATGCACCTCGTCGGCGGGCCGCGCGTCGGCAACTGGATTCAGCTGGCGCTGGCGACACCCGTGGTGCTCTGGGCTGGCTGGCCGTTCTTCGTCCGGGGCTGGCAGAGCCTGGTGAACCGAAGCCTCAACATGTTCACCCTGATCGCCCTGGGCACTGGGGTCGCCTGGGTGTTCAGCGTCGTGGCCACCTTGGCGCCTGATATCTTCCCGGCGGCCTTCCGCGCGACCGATGGCTCGGTTGCCGTTTATTTCGAGGCGGCTGCGGTAATCGTCGTGCTGGTGCTGCTCGGGCAGGTGCTCGAACTTCGGGCGCGCGAGCAGACAGGCGGCGCAATCCGCGCCTTGCTCGATCTGGCACCAGCCCAGGCCCGGCGGCTGCGGGACGACGGATCAGATGAGGAAGTCCCGCTGGCCGCAATCGTGGTCGGCGATCGGCTCCGCGTCCGCCCAGGCGACAAGGTGCCGCTCGACGGCGCGGTGCTGGAGGGCACCTCCAACGTCGATGAGAGCCTGGTGACGGGTGAGGCAGTGCCGGTCACCAAGACGGTGGGCGATCAGGTCGTCGGCGGCACGCTGAACGGCCAGGGCAGCTTCATCATGCGCGCCGATCGCGTCGGCCAGGACACGGTACTGGCGCAGATCGTCCGCATGGTCGCGGGAGCGCAACGTTCCCGCGCGCCGATCCAGCGCTTGGCCGATCAGGTCTCTGGCTGGTTTGTGCCGGTGGTAGTGGCAATAGCCATAGTTGCCTTCGCGGTCTGGGCGATATGGGGACCAGAGCCGCGCCTCGCCTTTGCTTTGGTCGCCGCGGTGACGGTGCTGATCATCGCCTGCCCGTGTGCGCTAGGGCTGGCGACACCGATGTCCATCATGGTGGGCGTGGGACGGGGCGCGCAGGCCGGCGTGCTCATCAAGAACGCCGAGGCGCTGGAGCGCATGGAGCGGATCGACACGCTGGTCGTGGACAAGACCGGCACCCTTACCCAGGGGCGGCCGGACGTGGTGGCGGTGATCCCGGCGGTGGGCGTGGCCGAGGATGAGGTTTTGCGCTTAGCTGCGGGGTTGGAGCGGCCGAGCCAGCATCCGCTCGCTGAAGCCGTGGTGCGGGCGGCGGAGAAGCGCGGCTTGGCCGTACCGGCGGTCGAGGGCTTCGATGCGCCAATCGGACGTGGCGTGACGGGGGCGGTCGAGGGACGCCAGGTCGCGGTTGGTAACGCCCGTCTGATGGACGAGGCGAAGGTGGATGTCGGCGCGCTGTCGGCGGAAGCCGAGCGCCTGCGTGGGGATGGCGCCACCGTCTTCTTCGTGGGGGTGGATGGCCGCGCCTTCGGAATTGTCGCCGTGGCCGATCCAGTCAAGGCGACGACACCAGCGGCGCTCGCGGGTCTCGCGAAGGATGGCGTGCGGGTGGTGATGCTGACCGGCGATAACCGCACGACGGCGGAGGCTGTGGCGCGGCGCCTTGGCATCACAGAGGTCGAGGCGGAGGTTCTGCCCGAGGACAAGCAGCGCATCATCGAAAAGCTGAAGGTCGAAGGGCGTCGCGTGGCGATGGCGGGTGATGGCGTGAACGACGCGCCTGCGCTGGCGGCTGCCGAGGTCGGCATCGCCATGGGCACGGGTACGGCCGTTGCGATCGAAAGCGCGGGCATCACGCTGCTCGGCGGTGACCTCATGGGGATCGTTCGAGCGCGGCGGCTGTCGGAGGCCGTGATGGGCAACATCCGGCAGAACCTGTTCTTCGCCTTCGCCTACAACGCTGCCGGCGTGCCGATCGCCGCGGGCGTGCTGTATCCGATATTCGGGATTCTGCTCACGCCCATCATCGCGGCGGCGGCGATGGCGCTATCGTCGGTGAGCGTTGTGGGCAACGCGCTGCGGCTCAGGGCGACGCGGCTCGATTGAAGATGCCTGATCGCTGCTGAGGAGGGCACGGAAGAGTATGATGAATGAAACGATGATGAGTGGCGGGATGTTCTGGGGAATGGGTGTGGTTGGGCTGCTGTTCCTTGCCCTTCTTGTCCTGGCGATCCTCGCGCTTGCCAAATACGTGTTCGGACGACGCA
>NZ_JAUYTS010000073.1 GCF_030695085.1 Falsiroseomonas sp.
CTATCGGCCGCCCGCCCCGGAAGCGGTGTTGCCCTGGCCAACTGACCCCGCCTACGCTCCGCTCCGGCGGGGCCAGACGGCCAGGCCAGAACATGGGCCAAGTCTCTCATAGCCCGTGGATCCCCGATCAGGGGCAGGTCACGCCGCCCTTCTCCTCCGGAACCATCCCGCTTCCCCGCTCGATACCGGCGGAGGCTGGCTCTGGCGTGCGCCGTGCGCCTTGATGCGGCTATTGCCGATCTTTATCAGCTTGTCTGCGCTCGGGAGTCTCCCGATGTGGCATACCTATCCCCAGTCATCGCCCAGCGCGGCAAGGGCAGCATCCAGATCGCCGCACAGGTCCTCGGCGTGGCTTGCCAGCGCGACCAACGCGTCGGACGGGATCCTGCTGACCAGCGCGATGCCCGCCGCCGAGAGCCGCCGATGAAGCGCCTTTTCGGCGGTTGGCGAGAGCGGGCGGCTGCCGATCCCTGTGGCCTCCACAACCGACCAGACGCCGGGTGCTACGCCGCGAAGTTCGACCAACATTGGCAGAAGGGGTTCGGTGCTTGCGAGATAGACCGACACTCCGTTTAGCAGCCGCATCCAATGATCGGCGCCTCGGTGAAGCGGCGTCGCGACGCAGAGTCCCCATCGGCGACCGAGGTCGCGGAGGTCACCAACGGTGTTGACCCGACGCATGCCTTCCGGGATCGTGACCTGCACATCAGGCGAGGGCAGATGGTCGAGGACCCCGAGGATGCGCCGGAGGACTCCTCGAACGTTGACGCTGCGACCAAGGTCGTCGATGGGGGCACCGACACCATACGCGCGAAGAAGGTGAAGCAGGGCGCCGATGGAACGAGCGACGGTAGGATCTGCAATCAGCGCATGTGGCAACCTCTGGATCGCTGGGTCCATGACGGCAAGGTCGTCGATCCAGTCGAGGAGGCGGTGATCAATTGTGGCGCCGTCATCGAACAGGACGCGGGAGAACGGGCCGAGACTGGAGGCATGCAGACGCCGGTAGAACACGGAATCCTGCACGCGATCAGGGGCTCGGTCGAGCGTCCGGTAGAGCTTCGCAGGCACGTTGCGCATGACATCCTGTAGGATGGCTCGGGGCGCCTCGGTGAGAATACGCTCCGCGCTATCGGTATCCCGGTCTTCGCCGACACGGTGCAGGAGGGCGCCGTAGACATGCAGTGCTCTTCTGGGCGCACACATGACAACGCGCGCCAGTTCGGGGCGGGCGTTGATCTGGTGTGCGACGCGGTGAGCGAGCGGGCCGAGCGAGAGCAGGCCCGGAGCTTGCTCTCTGGGGACATCCAACAGCCGAGGCATCCTTTTTCGATACACCGGATTTTTTGTTTGTCTACCGAGAACACGCTCTGGCCCGGCACCATCCCCCAGAACCGTTCGTTTTCCGGATGATGGGGTTCATCGGTCAGAAACGTCCTCCCGAAATCTTCGGAGCTATCTCGAAACTTGTCCCGAAACATGGCCTCCGATTACACCCCTGTTTGACGAGTATCGGGGGGTCGGATGCTTCTGGGTTATGCGCGGGTCAGCACGGATGGGCAGGACCATGCCCTTCAGTTGGACGCCCTGAACCGGGCGGGGTGCGAGCGGGTCTTCATTGAGACTGCTCCGGGTGCTCGGGCTGACCGTCCTGAGCTTGCCCGGTTGCTCGAACAAGCCCGGGCCGGTGACACCATCGTCTGCTGGCGGCTGGACCGGCTGGGTCGCAGCCTCAAGCATCTGCTGGACCTGTCGGAGCAGCTTCAGGTCCGCGGCATCGGCCTGAAGTCGCTGACGGAAGCCATCGACACAACCACGCCGGCTGGGCGGCTGATGTTCTCGGTCCTCGGGGCTCTGTCGGCGATGGAGCGCGAAGTGTTGCAGGAGCGGACCCGAGCGGGACTGGCTGCGGCGGCGGCTCGGGGCCGGCGCGGCGGCCGTCCGCCATCCATGGACGACGCTAAGGTGCGCGCTGCTCGTGCCATGCTTGCGAGTGGCACCATGACAGCGGGTGAAGTGGCGATGCAGATTGGGGTCAGTCCTTCGACGTTGTATAGGCATGTCCCCGGTGGCCGAGCGGCGGCCGCAGAGGCGGCGTGATGGGCGACGATGCAGAGGGTGCTGCATGAGCGGCCCTTCGTTCTTCGACACCTTCCGCGGCTGGCACTCGGTTCGCGGCCCGTCCTTGCCGATTCCGCTCCAAGGCTTCGACGAATTCAACGGGTGCATCCGGCTGCGGTGCGGCGACATCAGGATCCTTGAGGTGCAGGTCCGCGACGACTGCACCATTACCGTCGTTCTGGTCACGACGACGGAGGGGTTCCCCATGGGAACCCTCAAGCAGATCCGGATGTCGAACCCCGATGGCGCAACCGCGGCATGTGAACAGCTTGAACGCTGGATCAGCGACGAACTGGCCCACGCGACTGCGATCGCGATGACCGGACGTCGAGGTCCCGGCGACGCTCAGGCGGTCCTGCTCCGTGCCGATGATCCGATCGACGACTACCGACTGGCAGTCGCCCTGCGCGACTGACCATGTCCACTGATGATGAGTTCTGGGGCTGCTTCCACCGGTGGCTCGCTAGTGCGGCCTTGTGTGTGTCTCTGTCCATCGTGGAGCAGGACGAGACTTCGATGCTGCTACGGTTTGGCGGGATCGAGGTCGTCGAGGTCTGGGTGCACAGCGGCTCCATCACCGTCGCAGGCATGGCCGATGGGGAATGCGTCGACCTGCTGGGATGCTGGGAGGCGTATCCGGAGTGTGTGCCTGCCGGCATTGTCTGCATGATGTGCGATCCCTCCTCACGGATCGTGTACCCCAATGCTGAGGCGCTCTGGCGGGAGCACCTGTTCGCGCTGTTTGAAAAGTGGATGCTGGAGGAACTGGCTCCGGCGACCCGTCTCGGAATCGGTGGTGATGATGGGTTCAGTTGGGCCGCGCTCCTCCGCGACGACGACGACCGCGGCTATCAGAGGACCCTCCCGCTCTGGCTGGCCTCGGGCATGCCGGGCAGCCCGGGCGGGATTCAGGATGGATAAATAGGTGGGACGGCCAGCGATGTGCTGGTCGCGATGGAGTCCCGCCCATGCGACTTTGCGAAATCAAGGCCCCCCAGAGCCACCCCTTTCTGGCCACCCTATGCGTGACCCCCGAGCGCTTCGACGAACTCGATTTTCTGATCGATGGCGACTGCGATGCGCGACTTCTGTGGATCCAGAATGATGAGCCTCAGGTTCATCAATTCTACGTTGCCTGTCGGTCTGACGAAGTCCGAGGCAACTTTGAAGCGCGCTGGGGGTAGCGGGATCCATCCCCGGCGCCTTGGCCCTGCTGCCGGCCTTACAGCCAACAGCAGGGCTACTCGTGACTGCAACCATCGTCAACCTCGATTCTCAGTACGAGGTTTCGACAGAAGGTTTTTCGGACGCGCCCATGACATCGTGGCCGCATGACTCCGCAACCCGCCGCTGCACCAATCCACCTACATCTCGATCAGCACATCGCGCATTAGAACGTGCGCGTTGTCATCAACGAGGCGGTCATCGCCGATCTCCGGCGCCAACCCAGCACCAAGACTCGCGACGTCTGGGACATCACGGTGCGCGGCCTCGTGCTGCGCATCCTGCCGTCAGGTCTCGCGTCATGGGCCGTCCGCGCATGGACGGCTGAGGGCAAGCGGACCTCGATCAAGATCGGCGAGCACCCGGTCATCAAGATCACCGATGCGCGCAAGCTCGCGCTGATCCAGCTTGGGGAAGTTCAGAAAGGTGCTGACCCCGTCGAGGCACGGCGTGCAGCGCGGCGGGCTCGTCTGGAAGCACGTCGCGCAGCGGGATCGGCGCTCACCGTCGAGCAGGCGATGATCCAATGGCAGCGGGCGCGCGTCTCTGCGCCGGACAGCCCATGGTCGCAGAACTACGCCTACCGGATCGAGAGCGCCCTCCGCGCCCACATCCCGACCTCGCTCCGGAAACAACCGCTGGCGGTCATCAGGCGCGACGGATGGACGAAGCTGCTGTCCGAGGTCGCGCAGGAAAAGCCCGGCTCCGGGGCGTTCCTCTACACCATCATCTCGTCATTCCTCAGCTACGCCGATGCGATGGGATGGATCGAGGGCCATCCACTCCCCCGGCGTGGTCGCGCATTCATCGCCCCGCACGTCCCCGCCCGAACCCGCGTGCTGGAGGATGCGGAGTGGCTCGCGGTCTGGCGGGCCGCCGAGGCGGAGCCGGTCAAGCTGCGCGTATTCATGCGCCTCTTGCTGCTGACCGCGTGCCGGGTGTCCGAAGTCGCCGACATGGCAGTCGGCGAGGTGGTGGCGAGCGGCAGCATTTGGGTCATCCCGGCATCCCGGACCAAGAACGGCAGGGAGCACGTCGTGCCCCTCGGGCCTCTCGCGCAGCAGGAACTCCAACTCGTCTGGCCCGCCGATACCCGAAATCATGGCGACTACTGGATGCTCCTCGGCAGGTCGCCGACCCACGGATTTGTCGGGAACGGCAAGCTCATCAAGCGGCTGTTCGAGACCTCCAAGACGGCCAACTGGACATGGCACGACCTCCGCCGCACGGCTCGGACTGGGATGACCTATCTCGAGGTGTCTGAGGCCGCCGCCGAGGCGGCGCTCAATCACATCACCGGAAAAAGCAAGCTGGTGGCGATCTATGACCACAGCGGGCCATCAACCTCGGGGATCGCCGCCCTCCGGACGTGGCAGGGCTACGTGGCCGACGTCGTCGAAGAGCGCCGCAAGCCCGGCGAGGCTGAGACCAGCTACCGGGAAAGCCTGCCCGAAGACCTGCGTTGGAGATCGAGGCCGAAGTTCGTCCCCCGCCCGAAGGCCAAGCCGGGGCGGGGCGCATCACGGCGAACCGAAACGGGGACGCCCCTCGACTCCGCCACGACTCCCAAGCCCCGGAAACGGGGCCGAAAATCGTCGGTCAGCCGCGCCGAGTCGGAGTGAAAATCCAGCATTGAGAATGGCATGATTGGAGCGGGCGGGGGGAATCGAACCCCCGACATTCAGCTTGGGAAGCTGACGTTCTACCTCTGAACTACGCCCGCAGCCCCACCTCTATATCCGGCCCCGCCCCAACCCCGCAAGCGGCGCCGCGCTGCTCAGGCGCTGCTTGACCGCCGCGACCCCCGCCCCTAATCCCTCCCCAGGCGCGCAAGCGCCCCTCGCGATTTGTCCGGCCTGATTGCGGCGAGGTTCCGGTGTACCGGGCGGAGGACCAAGGTCCTCTGAAAACAAGCGCGCTAAAGGGTCGCGGGGTCCGCCCATGCGCGGTCCTGTTGCCCCGGAAGGGGGCCGGACGTCCTGTGGTCGCAGCCATCCTGCTGCAGCTTTTAGGTGTCCCTCATGGCCAGAACCCTGCCCGACCGCCCGCTCCGCCCCGCCACGCTGCTGGTCCGCGGTGGGCAGATGCGGTCCAACCACGATGAGACGTCGGAGGCGCTCTACCTCACCTCCGGCTTCGTCTATGAAAGCGCCGGCCAGGCGGAGGATACCTTCCTCGGCACCACCCAGCACTACCAGTACTCGCGCTTCGGCAACCCCACCGTCACCATGCTGGAAGACCGGATGGCGGCGCTGGAAGGGGCGGAGGCCTGCCGCCTGACCGCCACCGGCATGGCCGCGGTGCATGCCGCGATGCTGTCGCACCTGAAGACCGGGGACCGCGTCGTCGCATCCCGCGCGCTGTTCGGGTCCTGCCACTGGATCGTCTCCACCCTGCTGCCGCGCTACGGCATCACCACGACCTTTGTGGATGGCGGCAACCTCGAGGAATGGAAGGCGGCGTTCGAGACGCCGGCTACCCTCGTGCTGCTCGAGACACCCTCCAACCCGATGCTGGACCTGGTGGACCTCGCCGCGGTCTGTGACCTGGCGCATGCGGCCGGCGCGCTGGTGGTGGTGGACAACGTCTTCGCCACGCCGCTGCTGCAGAAGCCGATGGATTTCGGCGCGGATGTCGTCGTCTATTCGCTGACCAAGCACATGGATGGCCAGGGCCGCGTGCTCGGTGGCGCCGTGCTGGGCAAGAAGAAGTGGGTGGATGAGGTGCTGCAGCCCTTCATCCGCAACACCGGCCCCTCGATCAGCCCGTTCAACGCCTGGGTCATCCTGAAGGGGCTGGAGACGCTGCATCTGCGCCTGCCGGCCATGTGCCGCGCCGCCGCCGCCATCGCCGATTTCCTGGCGGAGCGGGTGGAGATCGCGCGCGTCCTGTATCCCTTCCGCATCGACCATCCGCAGCAGGCGCTGGCCAAGGCGCAGATGGCCGCCGGGGGCACGCTGGTGACCTTCGACGTGAAGGGCGGCAAGGAGGAAGCCTTCCGCCTGCTCGATGCGCTGAAGCTGATCGACGTCTCGAACAACCTCGGCGATGCGAAGTCGCTGGTCACGCACCCGGCCACCACCACGCATATGCGCATCGGCGCGGAGGAACGTGCCAAGCTCGGCATCACCGACGGCACCATCCGCCTGTCCGTGGGGCTGGAGGATGTGGCGGACCTGATCGCGGATCTGTCCGAAGCGCTGGACGCCATCGCCCCGGCGCCGAAGCCCACCAGGCGCGCCAAGGTGGTGATCGAGACGCCGCCCGCTGCCCCCGCCGCGATGGAAGCCGCGCCGGCCCCGGCGCCGGCGCGTGCGCCGAAGAAGGCGGCCAAGCCGAAGCCGCAGGCGGATGCGACGCTGTTCGAGATGGCGGGCGACCTGCCGGAAGCGCCCGGCCGGAAGAAGTAGCCCACGGGGAGAAGGCCGCGATGGACCTCAACATCTGGCTGGCCTTCTGCGCCGCGGCCATCGTCATGCTGTTGATCCCCGGCCCGACCATCCTGCTGGTGATCGGCCAGAGCCTCGGCGGCGGCACGCGCACCGCGCTGCCGCTGGTGGCGGGCGTGGCGCTGGGCGACCTGACGGCGATGACACTGTCGCTGGCCGGGCTGGGTGCCATTCTCGCCACCTCCGCCACGCTGTTCACCGCGCTGAAATGGGTTGGCGCGGCGTATCTGGTGTGGCTGGGTGTGAAGCTGTGGCGCGCGCCGGTGGAACCCGGCGCGGCGCCGCCGCTGGCGGGCGGGCGGGCGCTGCGCCAGGCCTGGCTGGTCACGGCGCTGAACCCGAAGGGCATCGTCTTCTTCGTGGCCTTCGTGCCGCAATTCATCGACCCGGCGAGGCCCTTCGCGCTCCAGGCGGTGGTGCTGGTCGCCACCTTCGTGACGCTGGCCGCGGCCAATGCGGCGATCTATGCGGCGCTGGCCGGGCGGCTTTCCGGCGCGGTGCGGCGGCCTGCCGTGCGGCGGGCGCTGAACCGGGTGGGTGGCGGCGTGCTGGTGGGGGCCGGGCTTGCGGTGGCGCTGCGGCGCGGCTGAGCCGCCCCTCGCCAACCTCGCCGAAAGCTGATTGCCTGCGCCACCGGGTCAGTGGGGCGCTTGCAGCATGTATGACGTGATCGTGGTCGGTGCCGGCTCCGCCGGTGCGCCGCTGGCGGCCCGGCTGTCGGAGGACGGCCATCGCCGCGTGCTGCTGCTGGAGGCCGGGCGGGATTGGCGCGCGGCGGAGGCGCCGGCCGCGCTCCGCAGCGCCAACATCATCCCCTTCATGCACGACCCGGCGCATCAGGCCGAATGGCAATGGCCCGGGCTGATGACGCGCCGCACCAAGGCGCAGGCGCCGCGATTCTATTGGCGCGGCAAGGCCATGGGCGGGTCCTCCACCGTCAATGCGCAGATCGCCATCCGCGGCGTCCCGGCTGCCTTCGACGCCTGGGCGGAATCCGGCTGTGAGGGCTGGTCGGCGGCCGATGTGTTGCCGATCTTCGATGCGATCGAGGATGACGCCGATACCGGCACCGCGCCCGGCATCCGCCAGGGCGGCCCGCTGCCCGTCTTCCGCATGCCGCTCGACCGATGGGGCGCGGTGGATCTCGGCCTGCGCGATGCGGCACTCGCCGCCGGCTACCACTGGAAACCCGACCTCAACGCGCCGCAGGGGGAGGGCATTTCCTGCAACCCGATCAACCTGCGGGGCGGCCAGCGCGTCACCACCAATGACGGCTATCTGGAGCCCGCCCGCGGCCGCGCGAACCTGACCATTCGCGGCGAGGCGCTGGTCGATCGCGTGCTGGTCCAGGGCCGCCGCGCCACCGGCGTGCGCGTGCGCTTCGGCGGCGGCGCGTGGGAGGAGATCGCGGGGCGGGAGGTGGTGCTGTGCGCGGGGGCCATCCACAGCCCTTCCATCCTGATGCGCTCCGGCATCGGGCCGACGGCGGCGCTGGCGGGCCTTGGCATCCCGGTGGTGCAGGACCTGCCCTGGGTCGGCCAGAACCTGATGGACCACCCCATCCTGCGCGCTACCCTGGCGCTCAGGCCGGAACACCGCGCGCAGGGCGCCGATGCCCGCCACACCAATTGCTGCCTGACCTACAGCAGCGGCATGGGCGGCGAGCGCGACATGATCATGATCGCCTACAACCATCGCGGCCTGACCACGGATGGCAGCCCGGCGGAGGGCGGCGCGGTGGGCCTCGCGCTGTATGACGCCTTCTCCCGCGGCACGCTCGCCCTGACCTCCGCCGATCCGGAGGCGCAGCCGGTGGTGGAGGAGAACATGCTGGACGACCCGCGCGACCGCGCCCGGCTGCGCGACGGCGTGCGCCGCCTGGCGCGCCTCACCGCCCTGGCGCCGCTATCCGGCCTGGCGGAGACCATCACCTTCGGCGAGACGGCGCTGCCCATGGCCGAAGCCGCCGCCCTGCCGGATGAGGCGCTGGATGCCATCATGCTGGCCGAGGCGGCGGACATCCAGCACGCCGCCGGCACCTGCCGCATGACGGCGCATGAGGAACCGCGCGGCGTGGTGGACCCGGATCTGCGGGTGCGTGGCATTGCGGGCCTGCGCGTGGCGGACGCCTCCATCATGCCCACTGATTGCCGCGCCAACCTGCACTTCACCTGCGTGATGATCGGGGAGGCGCTGGCGCGGCGCATGCGTGCGGCCTCGCCCCCCGGTTGACGCAGGCGCGATCCGGCCGACAATGAATGGCCGGGGAGTACCGCAATGGCCAAGGCCGATGAGTTCAGCGAAACCACCCGCGGCATCCGTGTGACGGTCCGCAGCTTCTACCTGGAGGATCAATCGGAACCGGCGCGTGGCCATTTCGTCTGGGCCTACCGCATCGCCATCCAGAATGAGGGGACGGAGACGGTGCAGCTTCTGAAACGAAGCTGGCACATCACCGATGCCCAGGGGCGCAGCCAGCAGGTGCATGGCGAGGGCGTGGTGGGCGAACAGCCGGTGCTCCAGCCGGGGGAGCGCTTCGAATACACCTCCGGCACCCCGCTCCACACGCCATCCGGCTTCATGACCGGCACCTACCACATGGTCGTGACGGAGACGCGGGAGCCGTTCGACGTGGCGGTGCCCGCCTTCAGCCTGGACAGTCCGCACCAGCCGGCCAGCCGGCTGCACTGATGTCCAAGGCGGCGATGGAGACTCCACAGGGGCTGCTGGCGCGGCTCGCCGCGCTGGGGATCGAGGCGCGCACGGTCACCCACCCGCCGGTCTTTACGGTCGCCGAAAGCAAGGCGCTGCGCCCGGACCTGCCCGGCGGGCATGTGAAGAACCTGTTCCTGAAGCCGGAGAAGGCCGCCGGGCCCTTCCTGCTGGCCTCGATCGAGGAAGACCGGCCGGTGAAGGTCAACGCCCTGGTCCGCGCGCTCGGCCTGCCCCGCAGCGGCTTCGCGGATGCCGAGGCGCTGTGGGCGCAGCTCGGGGTGGAGCCGGGCTCCGTCACCCCCTTCGGCCTGGTCAATGCCGCCCCCGGCGCAATTCGGGCGGTGTTCGACCGGGCGCTGATGCAGGACCATGGCTGGGTCAACATCCACCCGCTGACCAACACCATGACCACCGCCATCCGCCCTGAAGACCTGCTGCGCTTCCTGCGCGCGCTCGGCCATGCGCCGGAACTGGTCGAGCTACCCAATCCGGCGTGATCCGGCGTCAAGCGCTTGCTTCGCGCGCTCTGTCGCGCATCTATGCGCGCAAGCGAGAGGAATTGCCTGCCATGGAACTGATCTTCGACCCGACCCGCCAGGCCGCGCCCGGCGGCGCCCTGCCCAACGGCACCCCAGACCCGGTGAAGGATGGCGACCAGCGCACCTTCATGGCCGATGTCATCGAGGCCAGCCGCGAAACGCCGGTCCTGGTCGATTTCTGGGCCACCTGGTGCGGCCCCTGCAAGACGCTGACGCCCACGCTGGAGAAGGTGGTGCGCGCCGCCGGCGGCCGGGTGAAGCTGGTCAAGATCGACATCGACAAGAACAAGCAGCTGGTCGCGCAGCTGGCCCAGATGGGCCTGCCGCTGCAGTCGGTTCCCACCGTGGTGGGCTTCGTGCAGGGCCAGATCGCGGATCTGTTCCAGGGCGCCCTGCCGGAAGGCGAGGTGAAGAAGTTCATCGAAACCCTGTTGAAGGCCGGCGGCGGCCAGCTGCCCGGCGCCGACCTGCTGGCGGAAGCCAAGGCGCTGGTCGAGGCCGGTGACCAGGCCGGCGCGGTGGAGCTGTTTGCCGCCCTGGCCCAGGCCGAGCCGGAAAACCCCGAGGCGATGGCCGGCCTGGTCCGCTGCCTGATGGCATTGGGTGAGGAGGAACAGGCGCAGGAGGTGCTGGACCAGGTGCCGGAGAAGATCGCCGGCCATGCCGAGATCGCCTCCGTCCGCAGCCAGCTCCAGCTCGCCCGCGAAGGCCGCGAGGCGCGGGAGAAGCTGGGCGAGTTCGAACGCCGCCTGGAAGTGGACCCGGACGACCACGCCGCGCGCATCGACCTCGCCGTCGCGCTGAACGCCATGGAAAAGCGGGCGGAGGCGGTGGACGCGCTGATGGTCACCATCAAGCGCGATCGCGCCTGGAACGACGAAGCCGCGCGCAAGCAATTGCTGAAGTTCTTCGAGGCCTGGGGATTCGACGACCCCGCCACCCTTGCGGGACGCCGGAAGCTCTCCACCCTTCTGTTTCGCTAAGTCGCCTCGGCACGGGCCATCGCCGCGCGGGGGAAACAGGGTTCATCGCGCGGCCGGACCGCGCGATGGCTGAAACGGAGCAAATGTCCGCCTTCCATCCCGCCTTCGACGCCCTGCCGTCGGAGATCCCGATCTTCCCGCTGGCGGGCGCGCTGATGCTGCCCGGCGGCCGCCTGCCGCTGAACATCTTCGAACCGCGCTATCTGGCGATGACGGAAGATGCGCTGGCGGGCGGCCGCTTCCTCGGCATGGTGCAGCCCGATCCGGGCCTGCCGCGGACCGAGCTCGGCAGCCAGACCTACCAGGTGGGCTGCCTCGGCCGCCTGACCTCCTTCGCAGAGACGGAGGATGGCCGCTTCCTGATCACGCTGACCGGCATCATCCGCTACCGCATCCTGGAGGAGGTCGGGCTGCGCCGTGGCTACCGCCGCGCGCGGGTCGAATATGGCGATTACGCGCCGGACCTGATGCTGGGCGGCCCGGCGCCGCAGATCGATCGCGGCGCGCTGCTGGCGGCACTGCGCATCTACTTCAAGGCGCGCGGGATCGAGGCGAACTGGGAGGCGGTGGAGGGCACCGACGACGCCATGCTGGTCACCACGCTCTCCATGCTGTGCCCCTTCGAGGTCGCGGAGAAACAGGCGCTGCTGGAATCACGTTCCACCGAGACGCGGGCGGAGATGCTGGTGGCGCTGATGCAGATGGGCAGCCACGGCATGGCGCCCGAGGGCCGGCCGAGCTAAATCCATCCTCACCCTGTTTCTGGAGTTGATGCGATGACGGCCTCCGAGCCGAGCGCAGGCGCGGTGGACCCGCGGCTGCTGGAAATCCTCGTCTGCCCCGTCACCAAGGGCCCGCTGCGCTATGACCGCGAAGCCGGGGAACTGGTGAGCGAGAAGGCGGGCCTCGCCTATCCCGTCCGCGACGGCATTCCCATCATGCTGCCGGACGAGGCCCGCAAGCTGCCGGTTTGAACGCGAACGGCCTGAAGGCAACGCCCTGATGCCGAAGCTGACCGAAATCCGGCTGAGCAGGGCGGACCAGGTGCTGCACCTGTCCTGGGATGATGGCGTGAGCTTCGCCCTGCCGGCGGAATATCTGCGCGTCGAAAGCCCCTCCGCCGAGGTGCAGGGGCATGGGCCGGGCCAGCGCGTGACGGTGGCGGGCCGGCGCCATGTCGGCATCATGAAGATCGAGCCGGTGGGGCATTACGCCGTGCGGCTGGTCTTCGACGACCTGCACGACAGCGGCATCTATGCCTGGGATTTCTTCCGCACCCTGGGCGAGCAATACACGGAACGCTGGGCGGCCTATGAGGCGGCGCTGGCGGCGAAGGGGCTGAGCCGGGACCCGCCAAAGCGGGGATAGGCGCCCCTAAACCAGCCCGACGATCCGCCCGATCCCGAAGCCCAGCAGCACCAGCAGCACCACATCCGCAAGTCCGAAGCGCAGCCAGCTTTCCGGGATGCGAGGCAGACGGGGCAGGGTGCGGACCAGCAGCAGCACCGCCAGGCCAAGCCAGCCGAGCCCGGCCAGAAGCGTGCCGGTCGCCGCCTGCTGCCGCGGCACCGGCGGCAGCAGCGCATCGGCGAACAGCAGCACCAGCAGCGGCACGGCGAGGAAGCCGAGATAAAGACCAATGCTGCGCAGCGTGCGGCCGAGGAAGGCGCGCGCGACCCGGATATCGGAGGCGGCCTGAACCGCCGCCGCGGCGCCGAGGGCCAGGACCAGCAGGGCCAGCGCGCCGCCCATCAGCCCGGCGGCGCCATCAGCCCCTGGCCGCCGAGCAGCCCGCTCGCGCCCGCCATGCCCATCGCCCGCTGCGCGAAGGCGCGCTTCAGGCGCGGCATGCGGTCCACCGCCGCGATGCCGAGGCGGCGTGCCAGGCGGATCGGTCCGAAATCATTGCCGAACAGCTTTTCCAGCACATGCGTCGCGCCCAGCATCAGCGCCGCATCCGGCCGGGCGCGGCGTTCGTAGCGGCGCAGCACGGCGGCGCTGCCCGGGTCCTCGCCGGCCGCCGCCGCCTCGATCACCGCTTCCGCCAGCGCGGCCACGTCCCGGAAACCGAGGTTCAGGCCCTGGCCGGCGATCGGGTGGATGCCGTGCGCGGCATCGCCCACCAAAGCGAGCCGCGTATCCGTCTGCCGCTGCGCCCATAGCGCGGTCAGCGGATAGGACCAGCGCCGGCCGATGGGGCGGATGGCGCCGAGGTGGTCGCCCAGGCGGCGTGTCAGCTCCCGCCCGAAGGCGGCGTCGTCCATCGCCAGGAAGCGGCTGGCCAGGTCGCGCCGGTCGGACCAGACGAAGGCGGAGGCGTGCGGGAATTGCGCCGTGCCGAAGCCGCCCGGCCCGGCGAGCGGCAATTGCGCGAAGGGGCCGTTGGGCAGGAACATCTCCAGCGCCGTGCCGTTGTGCGGGCGTTCATGCGCGAAGGCCCCGACCATGCCGGTCTGGCCGTAATCATGCCGCTGCACGCCGATGCCGGCCTGGCGGCGCAACGCGCTGTCCCGCCCCTCCGCCGCCACCACCAGCCGGGCGGTCAGCGTGGTGCCGGCATCGGGGCCGGCGGTGATGCGGATGCGGGCACCTTCGGGGCCGCGTTCGACGCTGGCCTCGGCGGGGGCGAAGACGCGCAGATTGGGCAGATGCGGCAGGCGGGCATTGAGCGCCACGCGCAGCGCGCGTGCCTCCACCATCCAGCCGAACGGGTCGGGGCCCACCTCCGCGCTGCGGAAATCCAGCTTGAGCGGGGAGGGGGCGTGGCCCGGCCGGCCATCCGCCACGCGGATGTGGTGGATCGGTTGCGGAGGCTCCGGCAAGCGATCCCAGATGCCGGATGCGGCCAGCAGGCGCTGGCTGGTCAGCGCAATGGCATAGGCGCGGCCATCGAAATCCGGCAGCTCCATCGGCGGCAGCGGCGCGCGGTCCAGCACCGCGGTCGGGATGCCGGCGGCGGCCAGGGTGGCGGCCAGGGTGGCGCCGACCGGGCCGGCGCCGACGATGCAGATGGTGGTCTCGATCTCGCTCATGCGCGTGAAAGTCGCGCTGCCGGGGCGTTTCGGCAAGGGTGAGGCAATTGCCCAAGAAACGGGCAGTTTTTTTGCGTCGCACACGCGCAACGGTGCGGGGCCGCGCGGAACTCGGCGCAAAACGGTCTACGAAGCCCGTGGCACGGTCCTTGGATTGCTTCACCCCGATACCGCCTTGGGAAGGGGAACTACGGCGCGATGAAGCTGGTCATGGCCATCATCAAGCCTTTCAAGCTGGACGAGGTGCGCGATGCGCTCACTCCGCTCGGCGTGCAGGGGCTTACGGTTACCGAGGTCAAGGGTTTCGGTCGGCAGAAGGGCCAGACCGAAATCTATCGCGGAGCCGAATATCACGTGAGCTTCCTGCCGAAGCTCAAGATCGAAGTCGCCGTGGCTGCCGAGATGGTGGATGCGGTGGTCGAGGCAATCGCCGGCGCGGCGCGCACCGGCAAGATCGGCGATGGCAAGATCTTCGTCCTGGATGTGGAACGCGCGCTGCGCATCCGCACCGGCGAAACCGATGACCAGGCGCTGTAGCCGCATGTCGGGCGACAACACATTGATGAGGGACGGGGGAATGACGAGGATTGCGCGCGCCGCTGCCATGGCGCTGCCGGCGCTGCTTCTGTCCGGCGCGGCCTTCGCGCAGGGCGCGGCCATACCGGCGCCAACGCCGACCATCGACACCGGCGACACCGCCTGGATGCTGACCAGCACGGCCATCGTGCTGATGATGACCGTGCCGGGCCTGGCGCTGTTCTATGCGGGCATGGTCCGCAAGAAGAACGTGCTGGCCACCATGATGCAGTCCTTCGCGGTCTGCGGCCTGGTCGGCGTGCTGTGGATGGTGGCGGGCTACAGCCTCGCCTTCGGCGACGGCAATGCCTATATCGGCGACCTGTCCAAGCTGTTCCTCGGCGGCATGGGCCAGGGCTGGGATGCGCCCTTCGTGCTGGGCTCGGGTGACGGCGCGGTGGCGACGACCATTCCGGAAAGCGTCTTCGTCACCTTCCAGATGACCTTCGCCATCATCACCGCGGCGCTGATCACCGGCGCGGTGGCGGACCGCATGAAGTTCTCCGCGCTGATGCTGTTCATCGCGCTGTGGACCCTGCTGGTCTATTCGCCCGTGGCGCATTGGGTCTGGCACCCGAATGGCTGGATCTTCGAACTCGGCGCGCTGGATTTCGCCGGCGGCACGGTGGTGCACATCAATGCCGGCGTGGCCGGCCTGGTGGCGGCGATCGTGCTCGGCAAGCGCACCGGCTACGGCACCGAGAACATGTCCCCCTACAACCTGGCCTTCGCCGTGATCGGCGCGAGCATGCTGTGGGTGGGCTGGTTCGGCTTCAATGCCGGCTCCGCTGTCGGCGCTGGCGCGCGGGCGGGCATGGCGATGCTGGTGACGCAGGTGGCCGCGGCCGGTGCGGTGCTGGCCTGGCTGGTTGCGGAATGGGCGACCAAGGGCAAGCCTTCCGTGCTCGGCGCGATCTCCGGCGCGGTGGCGGGCCTGGTTGCCATCACCCCGGCGGCGGGCTTCGTGCTGCCGGGTTCCGCGCTGGTCATTGGCGTGGTGGCGGGCCTCGCCGGCTTCTGGGGCGCGACGGCGCTCAAGCATTGGTGCGGCTATGACGACAGCCTGGACGCCTTCGGCGTGCACGGCATCTGCGGCATCGTCGGCGCGCTGCTGGTGGGCTTCCTGGCCTATGGTCCGCTCTCCGCCACGGCGGATGATCCGGCCGGGATCAGCGGGTCCTTCGCGCAGTTCATGACCCAGATCTACGCGGTGGTGGCGGTGTTCATCTTCACCGCGGTGGCCACCTTCATCCTGCTCAAGATCGTGGACGCCATCGTCGGCCTCCGCGTGACGGAGGAGGAGGAGCGCGAGGGCCTGGACGTCACGCTGCACGGCGAGCGCCTCGGCTGAGACTTCCGGTTCAACGGGAAACGGGCGCCGGGGGGCAACCTCCGGCGCCCTTTTCGTTGGCGCGGCTTTTCATTTGCGCGGCGCGCCGTGGCGCGGCATGAGGCGGCATGGTCCGCATCCCCCCGATCCCCGATGACGCGCTGGAAGAACGCTTCGTCCGTTCCTCCGGCCCCGGCGGGCAGAACGTCAACAAGGTGGAGACCGCGGTGGAACTCCGGCTGGATCTGCGGCGGATCGAGATGGGGGAGTATATGGCGCGCCGGCTGGCGACGCTCGCCGGGCGGCGGATCACTCAGGATGGCGTGCTGGTGATCCAGGCGCAGCGCTTCCGCACCCAGGACCGCAACCGCACCGATGCCCGCGAAAGGCTGGACGAGTTGCTGGCCAAGGCGGCCGAGCCACCGCCGCCGACCCGCCGCGCCACCAAGCCCAGCTATGGCGCGCAGATGCGCCGGCTGGAGGGCAAGAAGCTGCGCGCCGGCGTGAAGAAGCTGCGCGGCAACAAACCCCCGGCAGACTGAGCAGCCAAGCCACACCCCGCGCCCGATGGCGCCGCCCCCATTGCAACACCGTTCAATCCGAGAGGCTTCCGGTGTAGAGTTCCCGTAAAGCTTCAGGAACCACCCCAGATGGCCCGCACCGCCAGCACCCCGGCCGTGGGCGACCGGCTTGCCGCAGCCGGGCGCCGCTTCGCCTCGCCCGCCGTCATGGCCGCCCTGCAGCGGCGGCTGGCGGAGCTTCTGGCGCTGGTGCTCGTGGTGTTCGGCCTGGTGCTGGGCCTGGCGCTGGCCAGCTATGATCCGGCCGATCCGTCCTTCTCCACCGCCACCGCCCAGCTTACCCGCAACCTGGCCGGGCCGATCGGCGCCCATGCGGCGGATCTGCTGTTGCAGGCCTTCGGCTATGCCGCCTTCCTGCTGGTGGCCTGCCTGATGACCTGGGCCTGGCGGCTGGCGACGCATCGGGGCCTCGCGCCCTTCGTGCTGCGGCTGGCCTGCCTGCTGGCGGCGATGCCGCTGCTGGCCGCCACGCTGATCCTGCTGCCGCTGCCCACCGATGTGCCGGCCGCCGCCGGCCCGGGTGGCGCGGCGGGTCCGGTGATGGCGCAGGCACTGACCGGGCTGATGCGCGACCTGCTCGGCCCGGTCGGTGCCGGCATCGCGCATGTGGTGCTGGCCGCGCTGACCGCGCTGCTCGGCTTTGTCGCGCTCGGGCTGACGCTGGGCGAATGGCGCCGCGCCGGCGCCGTGGCCGGCTCCGCCGCCAGCGCCACCGCCCGCGTCACCGCCGCCGGCGCGCGCCAGGTGGGGGGGCAGGTGGGGGCCCATATGGGCGAGCGTGTGCCGCCCGGCTTCTTCACCCGCGCCTTGTCCTGGCCCTTCAGGGCGATCGGCCGCGCCGTGGGCGGCGCCGTGCGGCGGCGGCGGGAGCGGGAGACGCCGCTGGCCGAATTGCTGCGCAACGCCGATGCGCTGGTCGAGGAGGCGCCACTGCCGCGCCGCCGCGAACCTTCCCTCGCCGGCGGTGCCGGGCCGGAGGATGTGCCGCCCCGCCCCGCCGCCGCGCCGCCCGCGCGGGGCAAGCCCGCAGCGCCGCGGGTGGCGGACCGTGCCGCGCCGCCCAAGCCTGTCGCCAATGCACGCCAGGGCATGCTGGACCTGCCGGACGGCACCTGGCGCTACCCGCCGCTGTCGCTGCTGACGCCGCCGCCGGCCCGCCGCGCCAGCGGCCCCTCCGAGGAAGCGCTGCAGGGCAATGCGCGGATGCTGGAGACGGTGCTGGAGGATTACGGCGTGCGCGGCCGCATCGCCGAGATCCGCCCTGGCCCGGTGGTGACGCTGTATGAGCTGGAACCCGCGCCCGGCACCAAATCCGCCCGCGTCATCGGGCTGGCGGATGATATCGCGCGGTCGATGTCCGTCACCGCCGTGCGTATCGCCACCGTGCCGGGCCGCAACGTCATCGGCATCGAGCTGCCGAACAGCAAGCGCGAGATGGTGTATTTCTCCGAGATGATGATGGCGGAGGACTGGCACCGCCACCAGGCGAAGCTGCCGCTGGCCTTGGGCAAGGATATCGGCGGCGCACCGGTGATCGCCGACCTCGCCCGCATGCCGCATCTGCTGATCGCGGGCACCACCGGCTCGGGCAAGTCGGTCGGCATCAACACCATGATCCTGTCGCTGCTCTACCGGTTCACCCCGGATGAGTGCCGCTTCATCATGATCGACCCGAAGATGCTGGAGCTTTCTGTTTATGACCGGATCCCGCATCTGCTGGCCCCGGTCGTCACCGAACCCGCGAAGGCGATTGGTGCGCTGAAGTGGACAGTGCGGGAAATGGAGAAGCGCTACCGCGCCATGTCCCAGCTCGGCGTCCGCAATATCGGCGGCTACAACGAGAAGGCCGTGGCGGCGCGCGACCGGGGCGAGGTGCTGACCCGCCGCGTGCAGGTCGGCTTCGACCCTGAGACCAACAAGCCGCTGTTCGAGGACCAGCCCCTGGCGCTGGAGCCGCTGCCGATGATCGTCGTCGTCATCGACGAAATGGCGGATCTCATGATCGTCGCCGGCAAGGATATCGAGGCCGCGGTGCAGCGCCTGGCGCAGATGGCGCGCGCCGCCGGCATCCATGTGATCATGGCCACCCAGCGGCCTTCGGTGGATGTCATCACCGGCACCATCAAGGCAAACTTCCCGACCCGCATCAGCTTCCAGGTGACGTCCAAGATCGACAGCCGCACCATCCTCGGCGAGATGGGCGCCGAACAGCTTCTGGGCCAGGGCGACATGCTGCACATGGCCGGCGGCGGCCGCATCAGCCGCGTCCACGGCCCCTTCGTGACGGATGAGGAGGTGGAAGCCGTCGTCGCCTTCCTGCGCGAACAGGCCGAGCCGTCCTACATCGAGGAAGTGACCGAGGTGGATGAGGAGGCTGCTGGGCCGGACCTGTCCGGCATGCTCGGCGGTAACACGGACGGCGAGGCCTCGTTGTACGACCAGGCGGTGGATCTGGTGACGCGGGAAGGCAAGGCCAGCACCAGCTTCGTCCAGCGCCACCTCAACATCGGCTACAACCGTGCCGCCAAGCTGATCGAGCAGATGGAGAAGAACGGCGTGGTGGGCGCGGCCAACCATGTCGGCAAGCGCGAAGTGCTGGCGCCCGGTCCAAGGGATTAGGGGCCGCGGGGCTGAATCCGCCGGGCCGGCGCTAAGCCATGGGTCGGGAGGTTGGCGAAGGCGACACGGGGGAGTGGACGCATGACCAGAATGGGGGACCGACTTCGACGGGCTGACGCGGCGGCGCTCATCGAGACCGGCGCTTGGCAGTCCGATCTCGAGATCAGCCAGGATATCCATGAACGTTCCGGCCGCCGCAGGGCCGCGCTCGGCGCCTGGGCAGAGGAGGGGCTCCGGCTCTCCCTGGCGAACAGAGACGCGAGCGAGAACATCCTTTCCGCCTTCCAGGATCTGCGGCACGCGACGGATGCGCTGCTGTCCGAGCGTGTCGAATCCCGGCTGCTAGAACCGCCCGTCTATGGCCCGATGGCCCAACTCCGGGTGGATGCCCATGTGGTCTACAAGGTCAGCGCGACCGCAGAAGCCGGGCTGCGGGAAGCGCTGGCGCTTGTTCTGGCGCTCCTGACGACATCCGGCTACCCTCGTCTTCTGGCCGCCTGGGCGGGCCTCAGCCTGGTTGCCCTGGTGCGCACCCTGGTCAACGGCCTCGAACGGATCAGCGACCCCGCCGAGCGCCTGGTTGTCGAGACCGTGCATGAGGCTTCGGCCGAGCTTTGCGTCCGCAACCATGACGCGCTCGCGACGCAGGATTTCGAACAGGCCTATGGCCGCGTGGCGCCGTCGGAGGCTCGGCTGGTCGCCCTCCTGGAAGGCCGCCTGGAGCCGGCGGAATGCCGCCGCACGCTGGCGGAGCTGGCGCGGCGGGGGGTGCTGGTGGAACGGCAGGACGGCTGGCGCATCGCCTTCTGAGAATGCGTTTCGCGGCTCAATCCTCGGGCGGTGGGACGATGCCTGAAGCCAGCCGCTTCGGCGCGATCAGCGCATAGCTGCGCCGGATCATCGCCGCGGCCTCCTCCCAATCCACCACGCCGTCCAGCCGCAGCGCGACCCAGCCCTTATGGCCAAGATAGGGCGGGCGGAAAAAGCGGTCCGGGGCCGCCTCCAGCAGCAATTCCTGGCTGCCGGGTGGCGCCTTGAACCAGACGGCTAGGCCTTGTTCGCCCTGGTGCAGCATTGCGAAAATGCGGCCGCGCACGCGGAAGGTGGGCTGGTCCCAGGCCTCCACCTCTGCCGCTTCGGGCAGGGCGAGGCACAGGCGGCGCAGGCGTGCGGTGGGGGATGTGGCCATGCGGCGATCCTGGCACGGGATTGCCGCGGATTGCAGCCGTAAGGCGGCGCGGATGCCGGACGGGATGCTGTCCAGCCCCGCCCGTAGCCGCTGCCAAGGCAGGGTGAGTTCGCCGGAGGATTTCCCGACCTGCGTCGCCGCCTCGCCCCTTGCCAGCGCGCCCTGCGACAATTCGCGGGGGAAGCGAGGGCTCCGCGATGAAGGCGCTGGGCTGTCGGCGGAAGCCAGGTCCGGCACGCTTGCGGAGGCCGTTTCAAGCGGTTTCACAGCAGGGTCAGATCGCTTGACGGCAGGGCGACCGAGGGGGAGCTTCCGCCGGACATGAACGGAGAACACCGCGATGCGCACCCGCCTTGCTGCCCTCGCCTTGGCCGCCGCCTTGCCGGCGCTCGACGCCGCCGCGCAGGAACGCCCGCAGGTGTTCCCGACGCGCGATGTTGCCGTCACCTACCGCGTCACCGGCGCGCGGGCGCAGTCCGGTTTGCCGGCGATGACGATGTCCTGGCTGACGGCGCAGCAGACCCTGCGGGTGGACCTGCCCGGCATGGGCTACATGGTGGCCGACCAGCGGGCGCAGCGCAGCTTCATGGTGATGGAGCAGATGCGCATGCTGATGGACATCCCGATGGAGCAGGCCAATGCCGGGCTGCCGACGCGTGGCCAGTTCCGGCAAACCGGCCGCGACACGGTGGCGGGGCATGCCTGCACTGTCTGGAACTTCCAGGACGGCAATGACCGCGGCACCGCCTGCATCACGCCCGATGGCGTGACCCTGCGGGCGCAGGGCACCTCCGGCGGCGAATCCGGCAGCATGGAGGCGACGCGGGTGGTCTATGCCGCGCAGGACCCGGCCCGTTTCCGCCGGCCGCAGGGCTACCAGACCATGCAGATGCCCCAAGGCCTGCCTCAGGGCCTCATGCAGGGCATCCCCGGCATGCCCCAGCGGCGTTGAGGCGGCGCTGAGCCGGGAGCATTTTTCAAGTCAGGCGGAATCGCCTGACGAGCCGGAAAAAGCGCCGGAACAGGGGGCTGGACCGGTCGCTGGGAGCCAAGGCGCACGGAGAACGGGCTAGCCAGGCATCGCGACGCCGAGCTTCGCCGCCGCGCCGCGCAGCCCGTCCCAGATCGCAGACGAAAGCGCCAGCCCCTCGCGGAAGGCGGCGCGGCGGTGCGCCAGGCCGGATTCGCCGGGCAGCCGCACCCGCGCCACGCCCGGGCGCGGTGTGGCGGCGCGGCAGGCGGCGGCGGTGTGGCTGGTCTGCCGCAGGAAGGCGGCCTGGCCGGCAAAGGCCTCCGGATCATAGACCTGCAACAGCACGCTGGCGGTCCAGCCGGTCGGCTTGTCGGCGCGGCCATAGCCGGACAGGCCCTGGGTCAGTGCCTCGTTCATCAGCGCCCAGGCATAGCCCTTCTGGCCATGGTCCAGCCCACCCGCCGGCAGCAGCGTGCCGCCCCGGGTCAGCACGGCGGGGTCCGTGCTCGGCCTGCCCTCGGCATCCTGCACCCAGGGGTGCGGATACTGCGCGCCGGCCTTCTGCAACTGCCCGGCCATGTTGATGGTGGTGATGGAGGCGCTGACATCCATCAGGATGGGGTCGCCATCGGTCGGGATGCCCGCCGCCATCGGGTCCGGCGCCAGCACGCCGGTGATGGCGCCGAAGGGGGCCACCGCCGCGGCGGCGGAGGCGGAGGAGGACAGCACCAGCATGAATCCGCGATCGGTCGCGCGGGTCAGATAGGCGGCGAGGCAGCCGATATGGTGGCTGTCGCCGATCGCGACGGTGCAGGTGCCATGCGTGGCGGCGCGGTCGAGCGCGATATCCAGCGCCTTGTGCACCAGCCACGGCCCCGGCAGGCGGCGGCCGTTCCAGGTGAGGGTGGCGCCGCGGTCGCGCAGCACCTCCGGCTCCCCCTCCCGCGTCATGCCGCCGGAGACGGCGTCATCCAGGTAGCGCGGCAGCAGGGCAAGGCCGTGCGTCGCGTGGCCGAGCAGGTCCGATTCCACCAGAGTCGTCGCCACCGCCTCGGATTTCGCCGCATCCAGCCCGGCGGCGCCGCACAGGGCGCGGGCCAGGTCGATCAGCGTGGCGGGGTCGTGGCGCGGGGTGGACATGCCGGGCGGCTCCTCGTGATTTGGCGCAGCATCATCCGGCCCGGCTGCCGGCGCCATCCCTGCACGGCGCGTTCACCAGCGGCCAACGCCTTGCGCGGCAGATTGCGCGACCCGCCCCAGGGACCTGATGCGGCACCCCTCACGGCGGCTGGCGGAATGATGTGTGTTCGCGCCTGTTATATGCCGGTTTCGCGGGTATAGCGGGTTGGGGCATGGTTCATCTCTCCCAGCCCGCCCGCGACGCCGCGTTGGGCTTATTGGATTGTCTCGCATGACAGGATTTTCTCCGGACCCAGAAGCCCGGCGCGGGGCAAGCAGCCTCGAGAAGATGCTCGGCCTGCTCGACCTGTTCACGCCGGGCGAACCGGCCTGGCCGACGGAGGAACTGATTCGCGTCTCCGGGACCTCGCGCTCCACCTGCTATCGCTACATCAAGGCGCTTCAGGCGGCCGGGCTGCTGACGCCGGTGGCGGGTGGCGCCTGGATGCTGGGGCCGCGGATCATCGAGCTGGATCGCACCATGCGGCTATGCGACCCGGTGACCACGGGCGGCACCCCGCCGATGCAGCGCCTGGCGGCGGAGACGGGGCATACCGGGCTGCTCTGCCTGCTGTTTTCCGGCACGGTGATGTGCGTGGCCGATGCACCGGCGCCGGGTGCGCCGGCCGGGGTGTTCAGCCGCGGCCAGCGGCGGCCGCTGTTTTTCGGGGCGGCCTCCAAGGTGATCCTGGCGCATCTGCCGCCGCACCAGTTGCGCGGCCTGTTCGCCCGCCACCGCGCCACCATCGAGGCCGCCGGGCTGGGCGGTGACTGGGAGCGTTTCCGCCAGGCCCTGCGCGCGCTGCGCGAGGCAGGGCATGGCATCACGGAGTCCGAATTCATGCCGGGCATCATCGGCATCGCCGCACCGCTGTTCAATGCGGAGGGGGGCGTTCTCGGCAGCATCGGCATCGCCGCCAGGATCGAGGAGGTGCCGGGGCCGGACCGCGCGGCACTGGCGGCCAAGGTCATGCAGGCGGCGCGGGAGGCCTGCGCCCGCATCGCAGACCAAGCGCAGAGTGCTGCGTTGCCGGCGCGGGCGGTCGGCTGAGGCGACCTCACGCCAAGGTGTCACCCCGGCCGGGGCGTGTCCTGCGCTAAACTGGAGACAACTCGGCGGCTCCGTCTGCCGTGACCACATCTGGTGGTGACGGATCATCCGAATCACTATATATGGTGATGAACGCCGCGTCGGTGCGCGGCCAAGGATGTACGACATGGATGGTTCACTGCCCGGCGCCCCCGCCCTTCGCCACCGCCGCATCCCCGGCGCCCGCTTCGGCGGGCCGCCTGCGAAAGCGCGGGCGCTGGATGCGGGGATGGGCCTGGCGGTGGCCCGGCGCACCGTGTTCCGCCCCTCCGACGCCGAGGATTTCGGCCGGGTGGCGGACCGCGTCGCCGCCGGCAACATGGCGCTGCTGGGCGACCGTGCGGACCGGATGGACCACCGGATGGAATTGAGCCGCCTGCGCAATGCCATCGTCACCGGCGCGCTGATCACCTCCGGCCGTCACCTGCAGCATGGCGATGCGGACCAGCCGCGCCGGAACATGGAGGTGTTCACCAACTGCGCCACCGCCGCGGCCTCCTTCAGCCTGTTCTACCTGCTGCTGAACGGCAGCGGCGTGGGCCGGGCCTATGATGATGAGCTGATGGCGGTGGATTGGGCGCAGGCGCCGAACCTGCTGCTGCATCTGGGCACCGCGCATGCCGATTTCCCGGCCAGCCGCGCCGCGCTGCACCGCTTCGGCCTGGATTTCTCCCTGCTGCCCTGGGGCACCTCGCTCGAGTCGATGACGGCGGCGCAGGAGGCCGATCTGCGCGGCTGGATCGCGCGCGAATTTGTAGGCGACACGGCCGGGGCGCCGGCGGATGCGATTCGCCACGTCATCGATGACAGCCGCGAGGGCTGGGGCAAGGCGGTTGAGCTGCTGGAAAGCCTGGCGTTCGAGGGTGCGGCGGACCGCACGCTGCTGCTGGACTTCTCCGCCATCCGTCCCTGCGGTGCGCCGATCGGCGGCATGCAGGGTCGCCCGGCCTCCGGCCCGCTGTCGCTGATGCGCGCCTTCGTGAACCTCCGCGCACAGGTGATCGCGCCGGCACGGCGCGGCACGATGCAGCCCTGGGAACAGGCGATGCTGGTGGACCACCACCTGTCCGTCGAAGTGCAGGTCGGCGGCGCCCGCCGGGCGGCGCGCATGGCGACGAAATCCTGGCGCGACCCGGGCATCCTGCGCTTCATCCGTGTGAAGTCCGAAGGCGGGCTGTGGACGGCGAACAACTCCGTCATGGTCGATGCGGCGTTCTGGGACGGCGTGCGCGCCGCCCGCGCCGGCAGCACGGCGCCGCTGGACCAGCACGCCTTCGCGGTGTTCGAGGAAGCGACGCGCTGCGGCTACATCAATGGCGAGCCCGGCTTCATCAATGGCGACAAGCTGGAAGACCACCGCACCGGCACCGCCTGGGACAAGCCGGTGCATGAGGATGGCCGCGACGTCCGTTCCGCCCGCTACCAGGCCGACCACGCCGTGGGGCTGCTGGCCGAGATCGCCCGCCGTGCTGGCACCGCCCGTTTCCCGGCCACCACCAATCCCTGCGGCGAGATCACGCTGCATGTGACCGGCGGCTACTGCGTGATTGCCGATTTCGCGCCGCTGCTGGCCTGCCCGGTGGATCACGCGGCGCTGACGCCCGGCGAGATGCCGGCCGATGTGGCCGAGGATTGGGATGCGCGGGTGGAGGACAGCGTTCGCCTCGGCGTGCGCTTCCTGATGCGCGCCAATCTGATGGATGCGCTGTATGGCGCCGAAGTCGCCCGCACCAACCGCATGGGCATCGGCCCGACCGGCCTGCATGAATGGGCCTGGATGCGCTACGGCCTGGGCTTCGCGGAGCTGCTGGACCAGGAGCGTTCGTCCGGCTTCTGGACGATGCTCGACCGCCTGTCGGATGCGGCGAAGGAGGAGGCAGACTCCTACGCGCAGGAACTCGGCCTGGAATCGCCGCACACCGTCACCACCGTGAAGCCGGCCGGCACCACCAGCAAGCTGTTCGGCCTGACCGAGGGCGCCCACCTGCCGGCGCGGCGCCACTATTTGCGCTGGGTGCAGTTCAAGGGCGTGCGGGCGGAGGATGGCGGCTGGACGCCGGATAGCGACCGCCTGCTGGCCGAGTATGAGGCGCGCGGCTACCCGATCCGCAGCCTGTCCTCTTTCCCCGGCATGTCGATCGTCGGCTTCCCGACCCTGTCGCTGATCGAGCGGCTGGGCCTGGGCGAGAAGCTGGTGACGGCGCCGGAAGCCTCGCCCGAGGCGCAGTATCGCTGGCTGTCGCTGCTGGAACGCCACTGGATCGGCGCCGAGCGCGGCAACCAGGTGTCCTACACGCTGAAGATCTACACGGATCAGCATGACATCGCCGATTTCCGCGACATGGTGCTGACGCATCAGCCGCAGATCCGCTGCTGCGCCATCCTGCCGAGCCGCCCGGACAACGAGCTCGGCTACGAATACCTGCCGGAGGAGGAGGTGACGCCGGAGCGATTCCTCGCGCTGGTCGCCGGCATCAATGACCCGGCGCTGCATGAGGCGGTGGATGGCGCGCATCTGCAATGCGCCTCCGGCGTCTGCCCGATCTAGAGCATGATGACCGAAGGTGCGACGCACCGAAGGTCTGGATCATGCGATCAAGCAACAGGTTAGAGCGTGACGCGTGAACGAAGGTGAGCGCGCCACGCTCTAGAGCGCGATTCCCGGTGATGGAATCGCTTTTGGGATTCCGGCGCGCGCGTTGATCTGATTCAAGCTGCTGGCTGGGCGGAGGCCAGCAGCGATGGTTTGACCCCTTTCTGTTGATCTACGCGATCGAGTGGTCGCGGCGATGGGTGCTGGCGCGAGCTGCCGTGAGGCAGCCAAAACCTTCTCTGTCAGCGTTGCCAGCGCCGCGCGCTGGGCCAAGCGCGCGCGGGAGACCGGCAACGTTGCACCGCGTCCCTTTGGCAAGCCTCTGGGCCTGGTGGTGCTGCCCGAGCGCGAGTGGCTGCTGGCGCGGATCGCGGCCGCACCTGACCTGACGATCCGCGCGCTGCGCGCCGAGCTCGAGGCCGAGCGAGGGCTGCGCGTGGGCTATGGTGCGGTGTGGCGCTGGTTGGCCCGCGAAGGCCTCAGCTTCAAAAAAAAGCCTGCACGCCGCCGAGCAGCATAGGCCCGACGTCGCTCGCCGCCGCGCGCGCTGGCGTCGCCACCAAGCCAGTATTGACCCCACCCGCTTGGTCTTCGTCGATGAGACCTGGGCCAAGACCAACATGACCCGGACGCACGGTCGCGCCCCGCGTGGCCAACGCCTGGTCGCCCATGTGCCGCACGGGCATTGGACAACCATGACCTTCCTCGCGGCACTCCGGCACGACCGCATCGACGCACCTTGCGTGATCGACGGCCCCATCAACGGCGTGCTGTTCCTGGCCTGGGTGCAGCAGTTCCTGGTGCCGACGCTCAGACCCGGCGATGTGGTGGTGCTCGACAACCTCGGCTCCCACAAAGGCCAGGCCATACGTCGCGCCATCCGCGCCGCGGGCGCACACCTACTGTTCCTGCCGCCCTACAGTCCGGACCTCAACCCCATCGAGATGATGTTCGCGAAGCTCAAAACCCTGCTGCGACGCGCGGATGAACGCTCCATCGCCGCCGTCTGGAACCGCATCGGCGCCCTACTCAGCCAATTCTCCGCCGCAGAGTGCGCCAACTACCTCAGGCATGCGGGATACGCTTCAGTCTAAGGAGATCACGCTCTAGGCTGCCGTCACCAATGCCTGCTCCGCCGTCGCGCTGACGGCGGAGAGCACGGGCCGCCCGAAATCGCGCGCCAGGGCGCCGAGGATCGCCTCGGTCGGCAACTGCGTGCAGCCGATGAACAGCGCGTCGCACTCCGCGCCCATGGTCCTGCGCGCCAGTGCATCCACCTCCGGCGCACGAATCGCGCAGAGCGCCGCCAGGTCCGGGGCGCGCAGCGAATCCAGCCGCCGCACGGCGATGCCGCCATCGGCCAGGAAATCCACAAGCTGCGCGTTCACCGCATCCGAATAGGGCGTGACCACGGCGATGGTCCGCGCGCCGATCCGTTGCAGCCGCTGCACCATGGACCGCGCGGTGGTGACAACCGGCAGTCCGGCGCCCTGTGCCAGGTCCCGCGCCAGTGCCGCATCGCCCTCCGGCCCGGCCGCGAAGCCGGCGGCGGTGCAGCCATAGACCAGCAGGTCATGCTGGCCGGGCGCGAAGGATTGCGCCGCCAGCGCCACCACCGCCTCCCGATAGGCCGGCATCGTCTCCCGCGTCAGCGGGCTATCGCTGCGGGGAATGCCGATGCGGGTGATGGCAGAGCCGGCGGGCAGCCGGGCCAGCATTTCCGCTTCCATCGTGGTGTTGCTGGCCGGCACCATCAGCCCGACCCGCATCGCCCTCGGCGGCACGGTCACAGCGGCTTCAGGGGCGGTTCGGCGCCATCCGGCAGCGCCGGGTCCGCCGTGTTCAGCACCATCGCCAGCATCGAATAATAGCCGGCCAGCGCCAGCAGATCGAGCACGCCCGCCTTGCCGAACCGGGCCTCCGCCGCCGCATACAGCGCATCTTCCGGCTTGCCGTCCCGGTGCACGGATACGGCGAAATCATGCACCAGCGCCTGGTCGGCCTGCATGGGATCGGGGCGGCGGCCCTCGGCGATGGCGCTGATGATGTCCTCCGGCAGGCCCTCGGCGTGGGCGATGCGGGCATGGGCGAAGAATTCGTACTGGCAGGTCCAGCGCCGTGCCGTCACCAGGATCAGCAACTCGACCAGCGATTGCGGCAGACCGGTGCCGTAGCGCAGATGCGCGCCCAGCGCCTGCACCCGCATGGCCAGCGGCGGGTTGTGCAGCAGCGCCAGGAAGGGGCCGCGGACGGACCCGCGCGGCCCGCCGGCGATGGCGGCCGCCACCTCCCGCTGCGCCTCCGTCATCTGGTCGGGCGGGATGGCGGGGAAGCGTTCGGTCATGCGGGGTCTCGCGCCAGGGGTTCGGGCCGGGGAGTGTGCCGCCTGGCGGGCGGGGGAGGGAAGCCCGCCCCAGGCCGCGTCCCGGCGCAACGCCGCCAGGTCCAGCTTGACCAAGCCCATCATGGACCGCACCGATCCGTAGCGTGTGTTTTTGGGTTCGGGTCCGGCCTTGCGCGAACACGCCTGCTTGAGCGGGAACGCCCCCACGACCGGCCCGTTATCGCCGCTGCCAGCGTGCAGACGCGATCATGGCGGCCACGCGCGCTGCGTCCACCAGGACCGTCGCCCGGACACGGCATGATCCAGGCAAAGCAATTCTTGCTGAAGCGTTTTGTGGAGCACTTGGCGACCGTGAAGATAAAGCGGAGAACTTGACTTCAATGCGGCAATACGGAGGACAATATCGTTGAATGACGGCGAGCAGGACCGCGAGGCTGACATTCAGGGGCTACTGCGCCAACAGGCCGCGTTGGCGCAATTCGGTGAACTTGCTCTCAAGGGCGAGAGGCTGGATGAAATTCTGACACAAGCCTGCCGCCTGGTGGGCCAGGCGCTGGGCACCGACCTCGCCAAGGTTGTGGAACTCCAGGCGGATGGGCAAACCCTGCTGGTCCGCGCGGGCGTTGGCTGGAAGCCAGGCGTGGTCGGCGTGGCCACCATGAAGCTCAGTGAGAGTTCGTCCGAAAGCCACGCCTTGCGAACCGGGGAGCCGACGATCTCCGCCAACATCGAAGACGAGACGCGCTTTGAATACGCCGATTTCCTGAAGGACCACGGCGTCCGGGCCATCATGAACGTCGCCATCCTGGGCAGTGAGGAAAAGGCGCCCTTCGGCATCCTTCAGGTGGACAGCCGCGAGCCTCGCGAATTCTGCGAGACCGATATCCTGTTCCTCAAAGGCTACGCCAACCTGCTGGCGGCGGCGGTGGCCCGGTTCCGCAGCCTCGATGAGATGCGGCGCAAGGAAAAGGAACTGGAGCGGGCGCTGGTGGAGTGCCGCCATGGCGCGGAGCAGCAGAATTTCCTCGCCAGGGAACTCGACCACCGCGCGAAGAACATGCTCGCGGTGCTGCAGGCTGCGCTGCGGCTGACCAAGGCGCCGGACGTTCCGAGCTTCGTCCAGGTGCTTGAGGGCCGGGTGGCGGCGCTGGCGCGGGCGCAGAACATGCTGGCGGCGGATCGGTGGCAGGGGGCCGACCTGTTTGAAATGCTGCGGGACGAGCTGGCGTCCTACCTCGATGGAAGCTCCGGCCCACAGGCGGAACTCGACGGGCCCAAATTGATGCTCCCGGCGACCGTCGTGCAGCCCTTCTCGATGGCGCTGCATGAGATGGCGACCAACGCCACCAAATACGGCGCCCTGTCCAGCCAGACAGGGCGGCTGCGGGTGTCCTGGAAGGCCGGGGAGGATGGCGTCCTCCGGCTGCATTGGGTGGAAAGTGGCGGCCCACGGCTGCACGGCCCGCCGGACCGGCGCGGCTTCGGGTTCCGTGTCCTGACCAACACGCTTCGCGCGCAGCTGGGCGGCACGATTTCCATGGGCTGGGAGGCGACAGGACTGATCTGCGATCTTGCCGTGCCACTGGCCTGCACCCGGGCGCCGTGAAGGCTGGCGTTCCGGATGCGGTCGCGGGCCCGCAAGCTCACACGTCCAGGTTCGCCACCTTCAGCGCATTGCCGACGATGAATTCACGGCGCGGTTCCACCACGTCGCCCATCAGCGTGGAGAACACCTGCTCCGCATCCTCCACATCCTCGACCCGCACGCGCAGCAGCGTGCGCACGGCCGGGTCCAGCGTGGTCTTCCAGAGCTGGTCGGGGTTCATCTCGCCCAGGCCCTTGAAGCGCTGGATGGTCAGGCCGCGGCGGCCCTGGGCCAGGACGCGGTCGAAGGCCAGCAGCGGGCCGTGCTGCGTGGTTTCGGTGGCATCGAAGGCCAGCATGGCCGGGCCGCCGGCGTAGTCCCGCGCGAAGACCTCCCGCCGTTCATCCAGCCAGCGCGCCTCGGCGCTGCGCAGCGCCGCCTGGTCCAGCGTGTGGCGTTCCGTCACGCCGCGGACCACGCGGAACAATTGCAGCCCGGCGCCATCCGCCGTGGCCTTCCAGCCGCGTTCGGAGGGCGGTGCCAGCGCGTCCAGCCGCGTTGCCAGCAGCGCCGCACCGGCCAGCGCCCGGTCCGCATCGGGCGTCAGCGCGCCGGCGACGGCCGCCTGCTCGATGATGCCCGCCGGCACCTGGGTGGCGAGGCGGCGCATGCGGGAGGCCACCTGGCGCAGGCGCTCCACCTCCTCCGTCAGTTCATCCCGCGCCACTTCGCGGCCATCGGCGAAGCGCAGCCGGGCGCCGGACAGCGCCTTCTCGATCAGGAAATCCTCGAGCGCGCGGTCATCCTTCAGGTACCGCTCATCATTCCCGCGCTTCGCCCGGTACAGCGGCGGCTGCGCGATATACAGATGCCCGCGCTCGATCAGCGCCGGCATCTGGCGGAAGAAGAAGGTCAGCAGCAGGGTGCGGATATGGCTGCCGTCCACGTCGGCGTCCGTCATGATGACGATACGGTGGTAGCGCAGCTTGTCGGCGGAGAAGCCGCCGCGATCCTCCGGCCCCGTGCCGATGCCGGTGCCAAGCGCGGTGATGAGCGTGCCGATCTCGGCGGAGGACAGCATCTTGTCCATCCGCGCGCGTTCGACATTCAGGATCTTGCCCTTCAGCGGCAGGATCGCCTGGAAGCGCCGGTCGCGGCCCTGCTTGGCGGAACCACCCGCGCTGTCACCCTCGACCAGGAAGATCTCGGATTTCGCCGGGTCCTTCTCCTGGCAATCGGCCAGCTTGCCGGGGAGGGTGGAGATATCCAGCGCGTTCTTGCGGCCGACCTTGTCGCGCGCGAGCTGCGCCGCCTTGCGGGCGGCGGCCGAGAGCACGACCTGCTCCAGCACCAGCTTGGCTTCCTTCGGATGCGTCTCGAACCAGTGGGACAGCGCATCCGCCACCGCCACATGCACCACTGGCTGCACCTCGGAACTGACGAGCTTGTCCTTGGTCTGCGAGCTGAACTTCGGGTCCGGCACCTTCACCGACAGCACGGCCGTCAGGCCCTCGCGCATGTCGTCGCCGATCAGCTCGACCTTTTCCTTCTTCGCCAGATCCTCGGCGTATTTCATCACGATGCGGGTCAGCGCCTGCCGGAAACCGGCCTGGTGGCTGCCGCCGTCGCGCTGCGGGATGTTGTTGGTGTAGCAGAGCGCCACTTCATGCGGGCTCGAGTTCCACCACATCGCCAGCTCGACGCGGATGCCTTCGGTGGCTTTCGTGACGAGGCTGATGGGCGGCTTGAAGATCGGCTCCTTGCTGCGGTCCAGCCATTCGACGAAGGCGACGAGGCCGCCCTTGAACTCGAAATGCGCCTCCACCGCCGGCACGTGCCGGTCGTCGCGCAGCGAGATCTTCAGGCCGGAATTCAGGAAGGCCAGTTCGCGCAGGCGGCGTTCCAGGATCGGGTATTCGTATTCGGTCTTGGTGAAGGTGGTCGCCGCCGGCTTGAAGGTCACCTGCGTGCCGTGCATGTGCGAGGACTCGCCCACGATCTTCAGCGGCTGCACCGTGTCGCCATGCTCGAAGCGGATGAAATGCTCCCGCCCGTCGCGCCAGATGCGCACTTCCATCCATTCGGACAGCGCATTCACCACCGCGGCGCCCACGCCATGCAGGCCGCCGGACACCTTGTAGGAATTCTGGTTGAACTTGCCGCCCGCATGCAGCCGCGTCAGCACCACCTCGGCTGCGGAGACGCCTTCCTCGGCGTGCATGTCCACGGGAATGCCGCGGCCATCATCGGTGACGGTGACGCTGCCATCGCCGTTCAGCACCACGTCGCAGGTGGTGGCGAAGCCGGCCTGGGCCTCGTCCACGGCATTGTCGATGATCTCGAAGGCCATGTGGTGCAGGCCGGAGCCGTCATCGGTGTCGCCGATATACATGCCGGGCCGCTTGCGGACGGCCTCCAGCCCCCGCAGCACCGTGATGGAGGCGCTGTCATAGGCATCGGCACCCGGATTCGGGTCGCCATTCCCGGGAAGCGCGGGATTCGGCGGATTGGCGCGCGCGGCGGCGTCGGACATGCCGGCGGAGGCTCCTGAGTGAGGCTTGAAACCCTTCGGATAACAGGGATTCGCGCGGGTTGCGGCGGCGCTCATCATAGCCGGAAACCGCCGGATTTGCCACGCCACATCCTTATTAGATGCGGCGCGTGTTTTCAGGCCGGCCGCAGCCCCTCGGGCGTTGCCTGAAAGCCCTCGGCCAGCCCCTGCAACGGGGCGAAGATGTCGGGCTCGGTGCCGGTCAGGAATACCTGGGCGGGCAGGCGGGCGAGCGCGTCGTACAGCGCCTCCCGCCGCGCCAGATCCAGATGGGCGGCGACCTCATCCAGCAGCAGCAGCGGCGCGAAGCCCCGCGCGCCGCCGATCAGCGTGGCATGCGCCAGCACGACGGAGACCAGCAGCGCCTTCTGTTCCCCGGTGGAGCACAGCGCTGCCTCCAGCCCCTTCGGCAGATGCACCAGGTCCATGTCGGTGCGATGCGCGCCCTGCGCCGCGCCACCCGCCGCGGCATCGCGCCCCCGGCTGGCGGCCAGCGCGTCCCGCAACCCATCCTCCACCGCCAGCGCCGGCGCCTGGTCCAGCGCCGCCGCGATCGGGCAGATCAGGTCGAGCCGTGCCGCGGGGAAGGCGCCCGTCGCGGTGCCCGCCGCCAGCAACAGATTCAGCCGCTGGCCGAGCGAGCGCCGCGCCGCGACGGCGGCCACCGCGTGCCGGGCCATCGCATCCTCCAGCGCCGCCAGCCAGCCGGCATCGCGGCGGCCCTCCGCCAGCAGGCGGTTGCGGCCGGCCATGGCCGCGTCATGCGCTGCCACCTCCCGCGCATGGCCGGGGTCCAGCGCCCAGACCAGGCGGTCCAGGAAGCGCCGGCGGCCGGAGGCGCCTTCCTGGAACAGCCGGTCCATCTGCGGCGTCAGCCAGACCGCGGCGGCGCGCCCGGCCAGTTCCGCCTGGTTCTTCGCCGGCTCGCCATCCACCAGGTATCTGCGGCGGGCGGTCTCGGCGTTCTCGCCCACCGTGCCGGTGCCGATCTCGGTCGGGCCATCCGCGCCCTCGAAGGCGCCGAAGGCGGCCCAGGGGCGTGGCTCCGCGCCCGGCACCCGCCGCCCGATCTCGCCGGCCCGCGCGCCGCGCAGCCCGCGCCCGGGGCCGAGCAGGCTGATCGCTTCCAGCAGATTGGTCTTGCCCACGCCATTCGGCCCGGCGATCGCCACGATGCGCCCCGCGAAACGCTGTTCGAAGCTGGCGTAGGAGCGGAAATCCGTGAGCCGGAGGCGCGTGAGGCGCAGCGTGGGGGCGGAGGTCAGCGGCGGGTTTCCCAGCATGCGGCCTGGGCGGGCATTAGGGCGAACGAAGCCGGAACGTCAAGCCGCGCGCCTCGCCAGCCGCGCCTGGACATGGGAAGCCTAAGGCCATGCGCGCTCTTTTCGCCTTCCTGCTGTTCGCCACCCCGGCCCTGGCCCAGCCCGAGCCGCCCGCCTGCCTGTTCCCCCGCCGGGACGTCGCGCTGGACGCGCCCTGCCTGGCGCTGCTGGCGCAGATCGCCCGCGGCGCCACCGGCGACCTCATCATCCGCGGCTTCGCGCAGGAACAGCAGGGGCCGCGCGTCGATGGGCTGATCAGCCGAAGGCGGGCGGAGGCGGTGGCAGCCGAATTGCGGCGCCTGGGTGTGGCGCCGGAGCGGCTTCGGGTGACCACCCAGCCAACGGAACAGCGCGACCTGTACAGCCGCGTAAGCTCTCACGATCGCCGGGTGGAGATCCTGGCCGACTGAGATCGCCGGCCGCATTTTCCGAGTCGCCGGACGAATCCGCCCGACCTGGAAATGGGTCAGCGGACCATCGCCACCAGCCCGCTTTGCTCCCGCACCGCGTCGAAGCGAAGCGCGGGGTATTCCTCCTCCGCCCGCTTGCGGCGCCAGTCGCTGCCGAACAGCGCGACATATTCGCCGTCATGGTCGGTGGCGGTGTCGCTGCGATTGCCGGCGGCCCATTTCTCGATCGCGGCGCGGTCGCCGCCTGGCGCGGAGATCCAGCGCATGGTCTGCCAGCGCGTCTCGTCGAAGCCCGCCGGCACGCTGTATTCGAAGGACAGGCGGGATTTCAGCACATCGAGCTGCAACTGTCCCACCACGCCGACCACGGGGGGCGAGCCATCGAGCGGCCGGAACACCTGCACCACGCCTTCCTCCGCCAACTGGTCCAGCGCCGTGCGCAGCTTCTTGGCCAGCATCGGGTCACCGAGGCGGACATGGCGCAGGATTTCCGGCGCGAAGCTCGGCACACCGCGGAAGTTAATATCCTCGCCCTCCGTCAGCGTGTCGCCGATCCGCAGCGTGCCGTGGTTGGCGATGCCCACCACATCGCCGGGCCAGGCTTCTTCCGCCACCTGGCGTTCCTTGGCGAAGAAGAACAGCGGGGCATTCACCGGCACCTGCTTGCCGGTGCGGACCTGGCGCAGCCGCATGCCCTTGGTCAGCCGGCCGGAACACAGCCGCACGAAGGCCACGCGGTCCCGGTGGTTCGGGTCCATATTGGCCTGCACCTTGAAGACGAAGCCGGTCAGCTTCTCCTCCGCCGCATGGACCGGGCGCTTGTCGGACAGGCGGTCGCCGGGCGGTGGGGCGAAATCGGCGAGGCCTTCCAGCAGGTGGCCGACGCCGAAATCGCGCAAGGCCGAGCCGAAATAGACCGGCGTCAGCGTGCCCTCCCGGAACCTCTCCAGGTCGAATTTCGCCAGCCCCGCCTCGGCGAGCAGAATGTCCTCGTAAAGCTGCGTGGCGCGTTCCTCGCCCACCAGCTCGGCGATCTTCGGGTCATCCGGGCCGCTGACCGGGATGCCGCCTTCCTCCGTCGCGTCCACCGGCATCAGCCGGCTGGCGAGGATGTCGTAGGTGCCCCAGAAGGTGTTGGCGCGGCCGACCGGCCAGGCGACGGGGGCGGCGTCCAGCGCCAGGGTCTGCTGGATTTCCTCGATCAGCTCGAAGGGGTCGCGCGCCTCGCGGTCCATCTTGTTGACGAAGGTGACGATCGGGATGTCGCGCAGCCGGCACACCTCGAACAGCTTGCGGGTCTGGCTCTCGATGCCCTTGGCGGCGTCCAGCACCATCACGGCGGCGTCCACGGCGGTGAGCGTCCGGTAGGTATCCTCGGAGAAATCCTCGTGGCCCGGCGTGTCGAGCAGGTTGAACACCATGCCGTCGCGCTCGAAGGTCATGACGGAGGTCGCGACGGAGATGCCGCGATCCTGCTCGATCTTCATCCAGTCCGATCGCGTGCGGCGGGCATTGCCCTTGGCGCGCACGGCACCCGCCAGCTGGATGGCGCCGCCTTTCAGCAGCAGCTTCTCCGTCAGCGTGGTCTTGCCGGCGTCCGGGTGGGCGATGATGGCGAAGGTGCGCCGCCGGGCGGCTTCGCGCGCGACGTTGTCGAGGGCCGAGGTGTCACTCATGCAGGGGCTATAGCCTGTCAGGCGGCAAGGGCGAAGGCTTACCCGAGCAGCCTGTCCGGATCGGGCAAGGCGAGGTTCGTGCCATCCACCACCAGCCGCAGCTTGCCGGGCGCGGCTTCCGGCAGGCGCAGCCGGAAGCCGCAGCAGCCACGGGCGAAGCGCGCGGCCTCCGGGCCGGGGTGGAACAGCTGGGCGCGGGTGGCGCCGAGCGGCGTCTCGCCGGCCATCAGCCGCAGCGTCACCGGGCGGGTGGCGAACAGGTCGGTCGCCCAGCCCTGCACCAGGCCGCCTTCCACCCGCGCCACCTGGCCCATCAGGTTCACGGGCGCGGAGATGGGGCGCGGCGGCTGGGCCAGGAACGCGGCGACCTCGGCGTAATCCGGCCCGGCGAGCACGGCGGCCGCCCAGGGGGGCAGCGCATCGTCGCCGCGGAATTCGTAACGCTCGAACACCGCATCGCCGGCGCCTTCGGCGAGCGCCGCCTGGCAGCGGTGGAAGGCGGCCAGGGCGGAGTCGAAGGCCGCGCCCTCCGCCGCGCAATCGGCATCGAGACGGGCGCGGGCGGCCGCATGCAGCGCCTGGTCGGTGGCGAACAGGCCGCGATGCGCGGCGGCCTGGGCACGGGCCTGCGCCCGCGCCGCCTCCTGCGCCGCATCCAGGCGGGTCACGTTGCGCGCCACATGCACCGGCGGCGCCCAGCCGAGGCGGCGGGCGATCAGCAGCAGGGACCGCTCGAAGTCCTCCGCCACGCCAACCGCCGCGATGGCGTGCTGCAGATTGGCCAGCGCGGCTTCCAGCAGCGGGCGCTGCGTGCGGCCGCCGATCTGCTGCGCCTGGGCGTTGCCGCCGGCAGGGCGGCGGGTGAGGAATTCCATCGGCCCCAGCGCACCGGACAGGATCTCGGCGCGCTGCGCGTGGTGCGGGTAGCTGAAGGCGTAGAAATACTCGGACAGAGCGCGCTCCACCGGGTCCCGCAGCAGGGTGAAGTACAGGCAGGGTTCGCCGAGCGCCGCATGCAGGCCGAGATACTGGTGGCCGGTATACAGCCGTATATCCTGCGTGCCGGCCCGCGCGCGCGCCTGGTCCAGCATGTCCGCCATCGGCCGCGGATCGCCATGGCCGAGGTCGAAATACAGCACATGCCGCGCGCCATACTGGCGGGACAGCACGGTGCGAAGCGTGGAGCCGGCGGTCTTCGGCACATGCAGGAAGACGTGGTGGGGCATCGGCGGGTTCGGAACCATCAGCGAAACCGTACGCGGGCGGTCGGACTGATCAATTCGAACAGAAGCTCCGGATCGTGCATGCCGATACGGCGCCCTCAACCTCGACTTTCACAGCTTTATGGGCTGCCAGGGCGCCGCGCAAGCGGCGGATGAGGGCGAATCCGCTGGCCTGCCCGCCGCGGCTGGCGCGAGACTGCGGTGACGCCACCCGGAGCAACACCACATGCCCACCCGCCGCACCGCGCTGCTGCTGCCGCTTCTGGCCTTCCCCGGCATCGGTGCCCTGGGGCTCGCCCCGCCGGCATCGGCCCAGGCGGCATCCTGGCCGCAGCGCACCGTCCGCCTGGTGGTGCCGTTTCCCCCCGGCGGCACGACGGATGTGCTGGCCCGTGCGATCGCGGCCAAATGGCAGGACCAGTGGGGCCAGCAGGTCGTGGTGGATAATCGTGGCGGCGGGGGCGGCGTGATCGGGGCGGATGCCGTGTTCCGGGCCGCGGCGGATGGCTATACGCTGGTGCTCGGCAACAACCAGACCCATGCGACAAACGGCGCATTGATCACGAACCTGCCCTACGACCCTGCCGGCTTCGCCGCCATCACGCTGGTGGCGCGCGCACCGCATGCGCTGGTGGTGCCGGCTTCCTCGCCGGCCAGGACGGTCGCGGAGCTGGTCGAATTGGGACGACGGCCTGGGCCTGGGCTGTCCTACGCCTCGTCCTCCGCCGGCTCGTCCTCGCACCTGATGAGTGAGACCTTCGCGCGGCGGAACGGGATGCAGGCCACCCATATTCCCTATCGGGGTGCGGCGCCGGCGGCGATGGACCTGGTCGCCGGGACCGTCGACTTCATGATGGCAACCTGGGCCAGCGTCTCCTCCCTCGCCGCCGATGGTCGGATCCGTGCGCTCGGCGTCGGCGGGAGCGCGCGGTTCCCGGACCTTCCGGAGGTACCGACGCTGCGCGAGCAGGGCTATGACTACATCTCCGGCGATGCCTGGTTCGGGCTGTTCGCCCCGCGCGGCACGCCGGAGGCGGTGCTCCAGGCGGTTTTTGCCGCCACCGAGGCGGCGCTGGCCGATCCGGCGGTGCGCGGGCGGCTGGAAGCGGCGGGCTTCCGGATTGCCACGATGGCGCCCGCGGCGTTCGGGCCGTTCCATCAGGCGGAAGTGACCCGCTGGGCCGCGCTGGTGCGGGAGGCGGGCGTCACCATCGCCAATTGAGGCGTTTTGGATGGGAGGGTTGCACCGGACGCGCAGCGATCCCCCCTTTTACAAAAGTGGCACAAGGGTTAGATAAGCCGGATGCAGGCACGAAAACTGTTCGACTTCAATGACCGCCGCAATGCAGCGGAAGAGGCCCGAAAGAAGACCGCGGAGAAGTTCCAGGCGCTGAAGGCGCGCCTCGACGATCCCGAGGTCCAGCGGAAGATGGCGGAGGCAAAGGCTATCGCCGATGCCCGCGCCGCCCGCATCGCGGAACGCGCCGCCGAGAAGGCCGCCGAAGCCGCCCGGATCGCCGCCGAGAAGGCCGCCGCCGAGGCCGCCGCCGCCGTCGCGCGCAAGGAAGCCGAGCGTCTGGCCGCCGAGGAAGCGCAGCGCGCGCGCATCGCCGAGATCGACGCGCAGAACCGCAGCGTCATCCTCGATGCCGAGAAGAAGGCCCGCGCCCTGGCGGTCGCCGCCGAGCAAAAGGAAAAGCGGGACGCCCGCTACGCCGCCCGCAAGCAGCGCGGCAAGTAAGGCTTGCGCGCGATGACTTGAGGCGAGATCGCCGAAAAGTCTGAATCGCGCGATCCGCCGGCTAAAGCGCCCGGGCCAGTTCCGGGCAGCAGGCCGCCAGTGTTGGGCTGGCGGCAAGGCCGAGGCGCCGCGACACCGCGAAGGCGCAGGCCAGGTTGGAGGACAGCATCGGCACGCCGATGCGCCCCTGCATCCATTGCATGGCATCTAGCGTCGGCATTCCGGTGCCGGACAGCAGCACGGCGCAATCCGCCGGCGGCGCCAGCCGCGCCAGGCCATCGGCCACTTCCTCGGGCGACATCTCATAGGCGCGAAAGGTCTCGGACAGCTTGAAGCTGTCCACCAGCGTCAGGCCGGCGGCGCGCCAGTAGCGTTCCGCGCGCTCCGTCAGCCAGCCGGGATAGGGCGAGACCAGCAGCAGCTTCGGCCGGGCCAGGACCTCCAGGGACAGGGCGATGGCGCGGGCTGCCAGCAGCACCGGGCGCCCGGCGGTTTCGGACAGCCGGTCCTGCAAGGCGGCATCCTCGGCCGGCGGCGCGGCGTAGCTCGGCCCGGTCAGGCCCACCACCACCGCATCCAGCGCCAGCGTCCCGAAATCCCCGAGCGAGGCGGCCATGGCGGCCGGGTAGGCGGCGTTGCGCTGTTCCAGCGTGGTGCCGGGCATCACCGGCAGGCGGGTGACATGCAGCGCGGCACCGGGCACCAGCAGGTCATGCATCTCCGGCTCCACCGCCGGATTGGCCGAGGGCGCCAGCAGGCCGATGCGATGCGTCGGCACATGGCGGGGTGTGGGCCAGCTCATTGGGGCATTCCGATCCGGGCCAGGTCCAGCATCGAGGCCTGCCGCGCCCAGATGCGCTGCCCATCCGGTGAAAGGGCCGCCATCCGCGCCACCTCCTCGGCCGGGTTGGACGCCACGCGGCTATCGGTCCGCGGCAGCAGCGCGTCGCGCACCACGGCCAGGCGGGCATCCGCCCATTCCTGCAACAGCCGGTCCGGCTCCCCACCCAGCACCAGGTCGAGCGTCGCAGCCAGCGTCATCGCGTCATGGATACCGGCATTCATGTTCATGCCACCGCGCGTGTTGGTCAGATGCGCGGCATCGCCCGCCAGCAGCACCCGGCCGGCGCGGTAGGCGGTGGCCATGGCACGCTTCACGCCATAGACGTCGCGGCCCGAAATCTCCAACTCCGCCGCCGCCGGCAGGAAGCGAGCGATACGGGCGCGGGCATGGGCTTCCGCCATCGCATCCCTGTCCGACATCTCCGGCGCGATCCGGAAGATCAGGCGCCAGTTCTCCGGCATCCGCAGCAGGGAACAGGACCCGGTCTCGTCGAACAGGTAGCCAAGCCCATCCAGCCCCGGCAGTACCTCGCGCAGATCGAGCGGCGTCAGCAGCCGCAGCACGCGATGGGCGTAGTCATTCGTCTCCGCCCCGATCCCCGCCAGGTCGCGCACCGCGCCGGAGGCGCCGTCGCAGCCCACGGCGTAGCGCGCGCGATGCGTGCTGCCATCGGTGGCGCGCAGCGTCACGCCGCCCGCATCCTGCGTCAGCGCCGTCACCCCGGCGCCGAAGCGGACGCTGCCGGTGGGCAGGGCGGCCAGCAGGGCGGGCGTCAGGTCCTGTTGCTCGCGATGCCAGCGGAAGGGAAAGCCCGTCTCGGCGCCCAGGATACCCAGGTCGAGTGCGGCCTGCGCCCCGGTATCCACCCGCTGCCACAGGATGCGGTCCACCCGCACGCCGCCCGGCAGCAGCGGCGCCAGCACGCCCAATTCTTCCAGCGCATCCAGCGTCGGCGGGTGGAAGGTGGAGGCGCGGGAGGCGGCGGACAGGCCCTCCCGCTTCTCCAGCACCCGCACCGCCACGCCGCGCTCGGTCAGGGCGAGTGCCAGGGCCAGCCCGACGGGGCCGGCACCGGCGATCAGCACCTCGGTTTCACCGTACATCGAACAGACCCTCCGCCGGGGCATCGGCCAGCAGCGCGGCGATGGCGCGGGCGGTGCCGGCCTCACCCAGCGCGGGGGTGGCGAAGCGGGTGAATTTGGCGATCGTCTCAGCCTCGGTCATGGGGTGGCCGGGGTCGCCGGTGATGTGATGGACGGTCTCGGACTGGCCATCGACGGTGACGGTGGCGCCGCGGGTGCCGGATTCGGTCATTGCCGCATCCTCCCGCAATTCCACCATCGCCTCCAGCGCGCGCAGCGTGGGGTCGGCCAGCGCGGCCTCGGTATAGGCGGCCGGGCCGAGATCGCCCTGTGTGAGCGCCGCGGCAACCGCCCAGCTCAGGCTGAACTGCGCGGAAATGGCAGCAATCGGCGCGCGGTTGCCGGCATAGCGCAGCGCCTCGGCATAGGTTGCGACCGTGATGCGGCGCGGCGGGCCGGTGAGGCGCGGGCGCAGCGCGATCGCGGCGGCGGCGGCGTAATGCGCGTGGCGGACCCCGGCGAAGGGTTTTTGATATGCTTCCTCCAGCAGCCAAATTCCGGGCGGGGCCATCACAGCCGGCGCGTCGTGGCCGAGCGCGATGCGACGGGCTTCGGCGAAACCTTGCTCCGGCGCGTCCATCCCGGCCATCGCGGCCGCGGCGGCCATCTGGCCGAGCAGCGCGGCATGGGCCGGGTAGCTGTTGCGCCCATCCATCCCGGCGGCGATCGGCGCGTACATCGCAAAGGGAATCTGGCAGGCGGCAAGCCGCACCGCGCGCGCCACCCCCGCCGCATCCAGCCCGATCAGCCGCGCCGCGGCGGCGGCAGCGCCCAGGCTGTGCCAGGATCCGTCCACATGCATCCCGGGCTTGATCCGCCAGGCTTCCCCGGCACGGGCCGCGACCTCATAGCCGAGCGCGAAGGCGGCCAGCGCCAGGGCCGGGTCGGCGCCCTGCGCGCGTGCCACCAAGGCGAGCGGCGCGACGGGCAGGGCGGGGCGGCCATGCGCGCGGGCCAGACCCTCATTCGCCTCATCCCAGCAGGTGGCGGCGGACAGCACCGCTGCCGCTGCCGCGGGGGCCAGCCGCGCGCCGCCCAGCGCCACGCCGCCCGGAAAACCCGCCTGCATGGCCTGGGCGAAGGCAGCGACGCGCGGATGGCGCAGACCGGCCAGGGCGCAGCCGAGGCTGTCCAGCAGCAGCAGCCGCGCCTTCGCCGCCGCCGCGCCGCGCGGCCCGTCAAAGGCGGCCGGGATGGTCTCGAACAGGCTCAATCCGCGCGCGCGCCGGACCGTGCCACCGCGTCGCGCCACACTCGGCGTTCGCGCGCCATCAGCGGCGCCAGGGCTTCGCGGCCCTGCGGCATGGCATCCGCCTGGCGCTGTTCCAGCAGCGCCGCCCATTCCGGGCTGTCCAGCACCTGGCGGAATCCGGCCTCCAGCGCCGCCAGCACCGGCGCCTCCAGCTTCGACTGCGCAAAGATGCCGTACCAGGGGCTGGCATCGAAGCCTTCCAGCGTCTCCGCCACCGCCGGCACATCCGGCATGGCGCGGAAGCGGCGGGCGGAGGTAACCGCGATGGCGCGCAGTGCCCCGCCCGGCCCGACCTGCGGGGCGGAGGTGGCGAGGCCGTCGAAGGCCACGGGGATGGTGCCGGCCACCATATCCGTCAGCAGCGGGGCGCTGCCGCGATAGGGCACATGCGTCATTTCCAGCCCCGCCGAGGCGCGCAGCAACTCCATCGACAGATGGGTGAAGGAGCCAACGCCGTTCGAGCCATAGGGCATGCCGCCCGGCGTCGCCTTCGCCTTGGCGATCAGCTCCGCCAGGGTGGTGACATCCGGCAGCGCCCGGGGCGAGACCACCAGCAGGTTGGGCTGCTGTGCCAGCATGGCGATGGCGGTGAAATCCTCGTCCGGGTCGTAGGACAGGCGGGCGAACATCGCCTTGTTGATGGCGATGATGCCCTGGGTCGCGACCAGCAGCGCATGGCCATCCGGCGCGGCACGCGCCACGGCTTCCGCCGCCAGGTTGCCCCCGGCGCCGGCCCGGTTTTCCACCACCATGGGCTGGCCGAAGACCGGGGTGAGGCGGTCCGCCACGGCGCGGGCCAGGATGTCCGTCAGCCCGCCCGGCGCAAACGGCACCACCAGGCGGATCGGCCGGCTCGGACGCCAGGCGCCTTGGGCACGGGCGACGAAGGGCGTGCCGAGGATGCTGCCGAGGATCAGGCGACGGGTGGTGCGGGGCATTGGCGGGTCTCCGTAACGCAACCCGTCACATGCACCGGACCTTGCCGCCCGTCCAGCTTGTCGGCGTCCCCTGGTCAGCGTCCCTTGATCAGCGACCCTTGAATTGGGGCGGCCGCTTTTCCATGAAGGCGCGGCGGCCTTCCACGTAATCCTCGCTGGCGAAGCAGGCCTTGACCATCGCGTCGCACTTCGCCTCGTCGGCCTCGCCCCGATCCTTCAGCGCCTGGCCGATGATGTACTTCGCGCTGCCCACCGTCAGCGGCGCATTGCCGGCGATGGTCTTGGCGTAGTCCGTCACGAAGGCCTCGAGCTGATCGTTCGGCACCACGCGGTTCACCAGACCCATGATGCGGGCATCCTCGGAGGACCACTTCTTCGCGGTGAAGAAGATTTCCTTGGCGAAGGACGGGCCGACCAGATCCACCAGCTTGCGCAGGCCATGCAGCGGGTAGCCGAGGCCGAGCTTGGCCGCCGGCACGCCGAAGCTGGCGCTCTCGCCGCAGATCCGCATGTCGCAGCACACGGCCAGCGCCGTGCCGCCGCCGATGCAATGGCCCTGGATCATGGCGATGGTGGGCTTCGGGCAGTCATAGACCGCGTCATAGGCCCGCGCCGTCTGCGCCTGGTAGGCAGCCACCGCGGCCTCCCCGCTGCGCTCGGATTCGAACTTCGAGATATCGGCGCCGGAGACGAAGGCGCGGCCACCGGCCCCGGTCAGCACCACCACGCGCACCGCGGGATCGGCCGTGTAGTCGGCCATGATCCGCTCCAGCGCTTCCCACATCTCCATCGAGACGGCGTTGTGCCGTTCCGGGTTGTTGAAGGTCACCCAGCCGATGCCGTCCGCCTTGCGGGCCAGCATCTTTTCCGAACCCGTCACGATCATGCCGTCCATCTGCTCGACTCCTTCAAACCACGTGGCGGGCGCGGAGGTCGGCGATGGTCGCCGCATCCAGGCCGAGGCCGGCCAGCACTTCATCCGTGTGCTCGCCGATCGCCGGCGGATGCGTCACGATGTTGGACGGGGTGCGGGACATGTCGATCGGCTGGCCGACATAGGCGACCTCGCCGCGATTGCCGCCATTCAGCGTCTTGGCGATGCCGAGATGCTGCACCTGCGGGTCCGCGAAGACCTCATCCACCTTGTAGATCGGGCCGCAGGGCACGCCCTGTTCGTTCAGCGCCTCGACCCAGTAGGCGGAGGTGTTGGTGACGGTGACGGCCTCGATACCCTCATTCAGCACGTCCCGGTTCTTGCTGCGGGCGTCGCCGCTGACGAAGCGCGCGTCCTTCACCCATTCCGGCTTGCCGAAGGCCTGGCAGCAACGCTCCCAGATCCGCTGGCCGGTGGCGGCGATGTTGATGTAGCCGTCGCTGGTCTTGAAGACGCCGGTGGGGATGCTGGTCGGGTGGTTGTTGCCCGCCTGCTTCGGCACCTCGCCCTGCATCAGCCAGCGGCTGGCCTGGAAATCCAGCATGAAGATCTGCGCCTGCAGCAGGCTGGTCTGCACCCACTGGCCCTTGCCCGAAACCTCCCGCTCCAGCAGCGCGATCATGATGCCCTGGGCGGCGAACAGACCGGCGCAAAGATCGGCGATCGGGATGCCGACGCGCACCGGGCCCTGGCCCGGCAGGCCGGTGATGGACATCAGCCCGCCCATGCCCTGCGCGATCTGGTCGAAGCCCGGGCGGCCGGCATAGGGGCCGTCCTGGCCGAAACCGGAGATCGAGGCATAGATCAGCTTCGGGTTCACCGCCGAGAGCGCCTCATAATCGATGCCGAGCCGCGTCTTCACATCGGGGCGGAAATTCTCCACCACCACATCGGCCTTCTCGACCAGCTTCTTCAGCAGGGCGACGCCGTCCTTGTCCTTCAGGTTCAGCGTGATGCCGCGCTTGTTGCGGTGCAGGTTCTGAAAGTCGGAGCCCATGCGCGGGCCGCCCATCGGGTCGCCCTGGTCGAGGCCTTCCGGCATCTCGATCTTGATGACATTGGCGCCCCAATCGGCCAGCTGCCGCACGCAGGTGGGGCCGGAGCGCACACGGGTCAGGTCGAGGACGGTGAAGCGGGACAGTGCGGTGGACGCCTGCGGCGTCCCTTCGGTCTGGGCCATGGCGTTTCTCCTTCGGGTAGGCGATGTCTAGCACTGGCCTCGGCTGCGGCAAACTGTTGACAGCCTGCACTTGACGAAGCCAGTTTTCGAGGATGGAGGAAGACCCGATTCAGCCCGAATCTCCGCCCACGGCGCTCGACATCGTGCGAACCCGCTCGCTCGCCTCCCTGGTCTCGCAGGAGCTGGAGGCGATGATCCTCTCAGGCGCCTTGCCCGCCGGGGAAAGGCTGAATGAACAGCAGCTTGCGCTGCGCCTCGGGGTTTCCCGCGGGCCGGTGCGGGAAGCGGTGCGCGGGCTGGAACGCTCGGGCCTGGTGGTCTCCGTCCGCAACCAGGGCAGCTATGTCCGCAGCGTCAGCGCGACGGAGGCGCTGGAGATCTATGACCTGCGCGCGGCGCTGACCGGCCTGGCCTGCGCCCGCCTGGCCGGCACGGCGACCCCGGCGCAGCTGGCGGAGCTGGGCGCCCTGGTGCAGCGGATGGAGGCGGCCTGGGCCGCGGATGCCGCCACGGAGTATTATGCCGCCAACCTCGACTTCCACGCCGCCCTGCTGCAGGGCGGCGGCCCACGCGGCCAGCGGCTGTATGAGGACCTCGGCAACGAACTGCACCTGTTCCGACGCCGCGCGCTGGTGGAGCCGCAAAACATGCGGGAGAGCAACGCCGAACACGCCGCCATCCTGGCCGCCATCGCCGCGGGCGATGCGCTGGCCGCCCGGGCGGCGGGGGAGGCGCATATCGCCGGCGGCAAGCGCCGCTTCCAGTCCACCGATGCCAGCCGGCCCGCCGCGCTGGCGCAGAATGCGGCCAGCCCGCGTCGCCGCACGCGGCGCTCGGCTTAGGCGCCGCACGCGGCGGTCGGCCCCCGGCTCCCGCACGCGGCGCTGGGCCCCCGGCTTCCGCATGCGGCGCCTGGGCTGAGAGGGCCGGCGGCACGTTGCCGCCTCGTTCCAGGGGTGTTGTCGCAACCCCCGATCCCCGCCTAGGGTGCCGTCGCTGGCAGACTTCAACGAGGCAGAAAAAAATGAACGAATTCACCCTGACGCGACGCGGCCTCGGCCTCGCCGCCGCCGCCGGTGCGCTGGCGCCCAGCCTGGCGTCCGCCCAGGCGCCGCAATTCTTCCGCATTGGCACCGGTTCGGCCGGCGGCACCTATTATCCGATCGGCGGCATCATCGCGAACGCGATCTCCTGCCCCCCCGGCGCGCCCTGCAACGCGGCCGGCGCCACGGATGGCGTGCCCGGCATGGTGGCGGTCGCCGTCGCCACCCAGGGCAGCGTGCAGAACGTCAACCTGATCCAGTCCGGCAATGCCGAGGCCGGTTTCACCCAGTCCGACGTGGCGCATTGGTCCTTCACCGGCACCGGCCTGTTCGAGGGCCGTCCGAAGGTGGACCGCCTGCGCTTCGTGGCGCACCTGTTCCCGGAACACATCCACGCAGTGGTGCGCCGCGACAGCGCCATCCGTGGCTTCTCCGACCTCGCCGGCAAGCGCATCGCCATCGGCCTGCAGGCCAGCGGCGCGCGCATCGGCGCGGAGATGATCCTGGAGGCCAATGGCCTGCGTGCCGGCCGCGAATACACCGCGGAATTCCTGAACCAGGCGCAGGGGACGGAGCGGATGCAGGATCGTGGCCTGGACGCGACCTTCACCGTGGTCGGCTACCCCGCCGCCGCCTTCACCGAGTTCTGCAGCCGCGCCGGCTGCCGCATCCTGCCGATCACCGGTGCGGAAGCGCAGAAGGTGATCGAGCGCGCGCCCTTCTACGGCACCGGCACCATCCCGCGGACGGCCTATGAGGGTCTGGAAGCCGATATCCCGACCCTGACGGTCGGCGCCGTGCTGGCGGTGCGGGATACGGTGCCGGAGGAGACGGTCTATGCCATCACCCGCGCGCTGTGGTCGGACACCACCCGTGGCCTGCTGGACCGTGGCCACGCCAAGGGCCGCGAGATCGTCAAGGAAGGCGCGCTGACCGGCCGCGGCGTGGTGCCGTTCCACCCGGGCGCCGAGCGCTACTACCGCGAGCACAACATCCTGCGCTGATCCGCGCTGCTTGAGCCCACCCCGCCCGGCCCACGCGAAAGCGTCGGGCCGGGCGCTGCGTTTTGACTGATTTTCCGGTAGCCCGAGGCCCCGACACATGAGCGGTCATCACCCCGCGCCCAACAAACTCGACCTGGAGGCCGCGGCGCGGCTGGAGAAGGAGGCGGATACCGAACTGCGCTTCCGCGACCTGAAGGGCTTCACAGCCGGCCTGGTCTCCGTCTCGCTCGTCGCCCTTTCGGTGTTCCACTACTACACGGCGGGCTTCGGCATCCTGACCGAGCATTGGCACAAGGCGATCCACCTGGCCGCCGTGCTCAGCCTGATCTTCCTTCTGTTTCCCGGCGGGTTGCTATCCGTTGGTCCGCGCATCGGCGGCGTGCCGGTGCTGGACTGGATCTTCGCGACCGCAATCATCGCGGCCACCGTCTACCTGCCGCTCATCTTCGACGATTTGACCTTCCGCATCGGCAATCCATCGCAGACCGATGTGCTGATGGGCACCATCATGGTGGTACTGGTGCTGGAGGCGACCCGACGAGCCATGGGGCCGATCCTGCCCATCATCGTCTGCGTCTTCATCGCCTATGCGCTGTGGGGCAATCATCTGTCCGGCGTGCTGGCGCATCCCGGCTCCGACTGGTCCGGCTTCGTCAACCATGTGTACCTGACCGGCGAGGGCATCTTCGGCATCCCCGCCAAGGTGGTCGCCACCTTCGTCTTCCACTTCGTGCTGTTTGGCGTGATCGCCACGCGGATGGGCCTCGGCCAGTTCTTCATCGACCTCGCCAGCGTGGTGGCCGGGCGCTATCCGGGCGGGCCGGCCAAGGTGGCGGTGCTGGCGTCTGCCATGTTCGGCTCGATCAGCGGCTCCTCCATCGCCAACACCGTCACCACCGGGTCGCTGACCATCCCGGCGATGAAGAAAATCGGCTACAAACCGCATTTCGCGGGCGCGGTGGAAGCCGCGGCCAGCGCCGGCGGGCAGATCACCCCGCCGATCATGGGCGCCGCGGCCTTCGTGATGATCGAGTTCCTGGAAATCCCGCTGACCACGCTGCTGATCGCGGCCGCGGTGCCGGCGGCGATGCATTTCTGGGGCGTCTTCGTGCAGGTGCATTTCGAGGCCAAGCGCCTGGGCCTGCGCGGCATGACGGAGGAGGAGATCCCGAAGCTGTGGCCGACGGTGCGCGATGGCTGGCCGACCGTGATCCCGCTGGTGGCCCTCGTCTGGGTCATCGTCGATGGCTACACGCCCTATCTGGCCGCCTTCGTCGGCATCACGCTGTGCGTCGTGGTGGGCTTCCTCAACCCGCGCAACCGGCTGACACTGCGCGACCTGTGGGACGCGCTGGACATGGGCGCGCGCTATGCGCTGGCGGTCGGTGCCGCGGCGGCGGCGGTCGGCATGGTGGTGGGCGTGGTGACGCTGACCGGTGCGGGCTTCCGCGTCGGCTTCATCGTGACGCAGGCGGCCGCCAGCACGGCGCAGTGGTTCGTGCCGCTGCTCGACATCCTGCCGGAAGGCTTCGGCAGCCTGGCGGGGCTGACGCTGTTCCTGACGCTGCTCTTCGTGGCGCTGATCTGCATCGTCATGGGCGCCGGCATCCCGACCACGGCGCTGTACATCGTGCTGGCGGCGATCGCGGCGCCGGCCGTGATCCAGCTCGGCGTGCCGCCTTTGGCGGCGCATCTGTTCATCCTGTACTACGGCATCCTCGCGGACCTGACGCCACCGGTCTGTGTGGCGGCCTATGCGGCGGCGGGCATTGCGGGGTCGAACCCGTTCCGCACCGGGCTGACGGCGTTCCGGCTGGGCGCGGCGAAGGCGACGGTGCCCTTCGTCTTCGCCTATGCGCCGGTGATGCTGATCATGGTGGATGACTTCACCCTGAGCAGCTTCCTGTTCGTCACCTTCACCTGCGCGCTGGGCGTGCTGGTGCTGGGCATCGGGCTGACCGGCTATGCCTTCACCCATATGGGCATCGGCTCGCAGATCGGGCTGGTGATGGCGGCGCTGATGACGATCACGCCGAACGGGCCGCTGACCATGGTGGGCGTGGCCATCGCCGTGCCGATCTTCGCCTGGAACTTCCTGCGCAGCCGGCGGGAGAGGGCGGCGCTGGCCTGAGCTCGGGGCTCGGCGCCGGCTATCAGACCGGCGCCAGCCCCACCGTCAGCCCGCCGCACACATACAGCACCTGGCCGGTGACGAAGCCGCTGCGGCCATCCAGGAAGAACTGCACGCCATTGGCCACATCCTCCGGCGTGCCGAGGCGCTTCACCGGCACACCCTCGATGATCGCGCGGGTGCGCGGGCTGTTATCCGGGTTGGCGCGCTTGAACAGCTCGGTGGCGATCGGCCCCGGCCCGATGGCGTTCACCGTGATGCCGTCGGCCGCCAGCTCCAGCGCCCAGGTCCGCGCCAGCCCGATCAGCCCGGCCTTGGACGCGCCATAGGCGGTCCGCAATTCCTTCCCGAGCGCGGCGCGGGAGGCGATGTTGACGATGCGGCCGAACCCCGCCGCGCGCATCGCCGGCAGCAGCGCCTGCGCCGAAAGCACGGCGCTGCGCAGGTTCACCTCCATCACCGTCGCCAGATCCTCGACCGAGGTCTCGGCCAGGGAGGCCGGCTTCACCACGCCCACATTGTTCACCAGCCGCGTCGGCGCATGGCGTTCGGCCACCTGCGCCAGCACCGCCCGCGTGGCGGCAAGGTCCGCGAAGTCGCAGGTGAAGAAATCCTCCACCGGCAGCGGCGCCTCGGGCGGGCGCAGATCGAGGTTGACCACCCGCCAGCCGGCCTCCGCCGCGCGCTGCGCGATGGCGCGGCCGATGCCGCCCGAGCCGCCGGTGACCAGTACCGTTTCCGTCACGTGAAGCTTTCCTCCAGCCATGCTGCCAGGCGATCCGCCAGGCGTTCCCAACCCATGTCGAGCATCATCGCATGGCCCATGCCATCCAGCAGCGCGAAGGGGGCGGCATGCCAGGCGGCGGTGCGGACCACGGCATCCGGCGGCACCAGCGGGTCCCGCCTGCCGCCGAACACCACCGCCGGCTTGCCCAGGCTCCAGGCCGGCGGCACCGGCTGCGGCGCCTGCGCTTCCAGCAGGGCGACGCGGCTTTCGCCCCCCATGCGGGAGACGTGGTGCAGGGCGAGCGCCTCGGGCATCGCCGGTCCAAACAGCGCGCGGCGCAGCACCGCCGCTTCGCCTGCCGCCCCACCCGGCTCCGTCATTCGCGCCACGGCGCGCCACAAGGGCGGGTCGGCCATGGCGAGGCGCCAATTCGCCCAGGCCAGCCCCTCCGGCGGGGCCGGCGCCAGCAGGGCGAGGCCCGCCACCTCCGGCGCATCCAGCACGCGTTGCGCCACCAGCCCACCCAGCGAATGGCCCACCAGCACCACCCTGCGGTGCAGCGACTCGATGGCCGCGCGGGCATCCGCGGCGTAGTCCGCCAGCCCGGCGGGGGCGCCGTTGCGGGCGGCGGTGAAGCCCGGCGCGAACACCGCATGGCCGCAGGCGGCCAGCCGGCCGGCGAAGCCCTCCGACCAGACCCACGCCCCGCAGGCCGCGCCATGCAGCAGCACCAGGGCTGGCGCACCAGGGCGGGGCGCCGGCGGGTCCCAGGCGAGCATGGTGCCGCGGGCGAAGGTCAGCTCGGAGGGGTCGGGGGCGCGCATCGATGCCATGGTGACAAGGCGCGTTGCCGGCATCAACCCGGGAGCAACTTTACCGTCCGGCCGGTTGAAAAACCGTCCAGACGGTATAGCTGACTCGGCATGGTCGATTCCCACGCCGATTCCCGCACCCGTATCCTCGACGCCGCGGAGGCGATCGTGCAGGCGCGTGGGGTCCACGCCCTGACGCTGGAGGCGGCGGCGCGCGATGCCGGCATCTCCAAGGGCGGGCTGCTGTACCATTTCGCTTCGAAGGAAGCGCTGCTCAGCACCATGCTCGGACGGCTCGCCGCCGCGATCGAGGCGGATTTCGCCGCCGCCATCGCCGCCCAGCCGGAAGGCCGCGGCCGCACCGCCCGCGCCATGCTGGCCTGGGCCTTCAACGAGCCGGTCGCCGCCTGCGCGCAGCAGGACCGTGCCGCGGCGGTCTTCCTGGCCGCCTTCCACCACGACCCGGCGCTGCTGGACCCGGTGCGCGCCGTCTTCGCCACGATGCGTGCCGCCATCGCCAGGGATGGGCTGGCGCCTGGGGTCGGCCAGGCGATCATGTGCGCAACGGATGGGCTGTTCATGGTGCATGTCTTCGGTCTCTATGCGCTCAACCCGACGGAATTGGCCGATCTGCGCGTGGCGCTGGAGCGGCTGCTGGAGACCGCGCCATGACCCGCACGCGCCTCGTGACCGGCGCCCTGTTGCTGCTGGCGCTGGCCCTGGGCGGCTGGTGGATGCTGGGCAATGCCGCCACGCCGCAACCCGCGCCCCCGACACCCGCTGCCCCATCCTCCGCCGGCGTCGGCGCGCTCGGGCGGGTGGAGCCGGCCTCCCGCATCCTGCGTCTGGCGCCGGCTGGTGGGGTGGAGGGTGCGCGCATCGCGCGCCTGCTGGTGGCGGAAGGCGATGCCGTGGCCGCCGGCCAGGTGGTGGCCGAATTCCATGACGCCGCGCTGAAGGACGCCGCCCTGGCGCAGGCGGAGGCGCAACTGGCGCAGGCCGCCGCGCGCCTGGCCCGCACCCGCGCCGCCGGCCGCGCCAGCGAAGTGGCCGCCCAGCGCGCCCGCGTCGAGGCGCTGCGCAATGCCGAGGCCAGCGCGCGGCGGGAGGCGGAGCGGGCAGAGCGCCTGCAGCGCAGCGGCGCCGGCGCGGAAGCCACCGCGGAGCGCAACCGCTTCGCCGCCAACCAGGCCCGCGCCGAACGGGCGGAGGCGGAGGCGGCGCTGGACACCCTGCTCAGCCCGCGCCCCGAGGACCTGGCCCTGGCCCTGGCCGAATACACCGCCGCCGAAGCGGCCGTCGCCCGCGCCCGGGCGGAGGCCGGCATGGCCCGGCTGCGCGCACCGATCGCCGGCACCGTGCTGCGCGTGCTGACCCGGGCGGGGGAGGCGGTGGGCAATGACGGCGTGCTGGAGATGGCCGACCTGACCGCGATGGATGTCGTGGCGGAGGTGTTCGAGACCGACCTGCCGCGCCTGCGCCAGGGCGCGGCGGCCGAGGTGGTGGTGCCTGGCGAGCCGCGCCGCTTCACCGCCACGGTGCGCGAGATCGGCTGGCAGGTGCGCCGCACCACCCAGGCCGGCACCGACCCCGTCGCGGCCGTGGATGCGCGGACGGTGGAGGTGCGGCTGACCCTGGCACCCGATGGCGTGGCGGCGCTGGCGCGGCGGTCCAACATGCAGGTGCAGGTGGCGATCCGGCCATGAGTGCCAGCGCTTCCCTTGCGCCGCGGCGCGCGCCGGGCCTCGCATCCTCGGCGCTGCTCGCGGTGCGGCTCGCCTGGCGGCAGCTATGGTCGGAGAAGGCGCGGCTGGCCTCGGCCATCGCCGGCGTCATGTTCGCCTGCGTGCTGGTGTTCATGCAGCTCGGCTTCCGCGCGGCGCTGTTCGACAGTGCGACC
>NZ_JAUYTS010000074.1 GCF_030695085.1 Falsiroseomonas sp.
CTGCCCGCCCCCTCCACCACCACATATTCGTATTCGGATTTGAGCCGCGCGAAGGACGCCAGCACGCTTTCCAGCAACACCGGCTTGAACTCGTGATAGCGTCGCGCATCCATGTTGCCGATGGCCCGCCCATGGACAATCACCTGAGCGCCGACATCGGTGTTGGGCTTGAGCAGCACCGGGTTCATGTCGGTATGCGGTTCCAGACCGCAGGCCTGAGCCTGCACCGCTTGGGCGCGGCCGATCTCGCCGCCGTCCACGGTCACCGCGCTGTTCAGCGCCATGTTCTGCGGCTTGAAGGGGGCGACGCGCCTGCCGCGGCGGTAGAGCACCCGGCAGATGCCCGTCACCAGTGCGCTCTTGCCGGCATCGGAGGTGCAGCCCTGTATCATCAGGGTTTTGGCAGTCACGACACCCCCCGCAATGCCTGCCCCAGCCGAACCCACTCCGCCTCGCCACCCGGCAAGCCAAAACGCAGGCCAAGCGGCGAATCGAAGCAGCGCACCAGGATTCCCGTTTGCGCAAGTTCATCCCGGATAGCAAGCGCACGCTCACATTTCACCCACTGGAACAGTGCAATACCGCCGGCAGGGGACAAGCCATGTCCGCCCAGCAGTTCATCCAGCCGCATCGAGTCGCCCACCAGGCGCCGCCGCTCGTCAACTTGCCAGGTTTCGTCCGCCAAGGCCAGACGCGCGACATGGCGTGCCGGGTGAGCTACGGGCCAAGGACCCAACGTTTCATTCAGCCGGACGAGCAATTCCGGCCATGCCAATACGAAGCCCACCCGCGCACCCGCCAAGCCGAAGAATTTACCCAGGGAACGCAACACCACCAGTCCTTCGGCACCGGCATGAGCAGCCAGGCTTTCCTCCGGTGTGGCATCCATGAAGGCCTCGTCCACCACCAGCCAGCCGCCGCGCGCCGTCAGCCGGCGGTGCCAGGCGCGCAGCGTTTCTACCGGGAAGCGCTCGCCCGTCGGGTTATTGGGATTGACCAGCACCAGCACATCAAGCCGGTCGAGCCTGGCCTCGATTTCGGCAGAGGCAAACGACACCACGTGGTGGCCACCGCGCGTCCAAGCCAGGGCGTGCTCGGCATAGGTGGGCGCAAGCAAACCCACCCGGCACGGCGGGCGAAGGCTCGGCAACGCCTGGATCGCCGCCTGGGAACCCGCCACCGCCAGCGCTGAACGACATCCGTAGTAGCGGCAGACAGCTTCCATCAGACCGTCATCGGAATCCGGCAGCCGCCGCCAGCATTCCGGCGGGATCGCAGGCACCGGCCAGCCCAACGGGTTGATGCCGGTGGAAAGGTCCAACCAGTCCTCCGGCGGAATGCCGAAGCGCAGCGCCGCCTGCCGGATTTGTCCGCCGTGCTCAAGCAAGCGCCCACCCTCCCAAAAATGCCAGAACCAACCACAGCCACACTCCACGGCGCACCAGCGCCGTGGCGCGACGAATATCCGCCGCCGCCGGCTCCCATCCTTCGCCGAGCGGCGGACGAATTTCCAAGCATCCATGATAAACCGCGGGGCCGCCCAGCTTAACTGCCAGCGCGCCCGCCCCCGCAGCCATCACCGGCCCGGCGTTAGGGCTTTCCCAGCTTGCCGCCTGGCTGCGCCAGCAGCGCCACGCCGAACCGGCCCTTCCGAGGAGCAGGTAGGTGAATGCGGTGAGCCGTGCCGGTATCCAGTTGAGCAGGTCATCCAGCCGCGCCGCCGCCCAGCCGAAGTGCCGGTAGCGCTCGGTCTTGTAGCCCCACATCGCATCCAGGGTGTTGGCAAGGCGATAGGCCACTACGCCCGGCGCGCCCGCCACAAAGAACCAGAACAGCGCGCCGAACACCGCGTCGCAGCCGTTCTCCAGCACCGACTCCAGCGTCGCGCGGACTACCGCCGTTTCGTCCATGTCCGCGGTATCGCGGCTTACCATCCGGCCCACGCTCCGGCGCGCCGCATCGAGATCGCCGGCATCCAATGCACGGCGAACCGCTGCCGCATGCTCACCAAGGCTGGTTGCGCCGAGGGCAAGATAGAGCAAGACCGCATCCAGCAACCAGGCCCAGGAGCCCAGGCTGCGATGTGCCAGGAACGCCGCCAGGGCAAACCCGCCGACCAGCAACACCACCGCGATCGCGCCCCGCAATCGGCTGGCCCCGTAAAGGCTCGCTTCGACCCGCTGCGCCAGCCAGCCAAACCCTACCAGCGGGTGCCAGCGCCGCGGCTCGCCCAGCAGGCGATCCAGCACAACAGCAAGCAGCGCCGTTATCGGCACGGCCATCACAGGCTCAGGGCGAGGGCGACAAGCACTGCAACCTCGGTCAGTTCGACCGCGGCCCCCAGGGTGTCGCCGGTCATTCCATTCAGCCGCCGCATCATCATCCAGCGCAGCACCAGCCACGCTGCAGCCGCCACTGCCAACGCCAACGCGCCGGCCTTCCCGGCAAGCAGCCCCGCCGCCGCGACCAGGAGCAACGCCAGCACCGCAGCCGCGCGCGGCAGATGGGCCGATATCGCCGACCCCATGCCCCCGGGCCGGACATAAGGCGTACTCAGCAGCAGCGCGACCAGCGCCGACCGCCCCAGCACTGGGGCCAGCAGCAGCACGGGCCAGGCGCCGGCCTTGACCAGCCCCGCCAGAGCGACGAACTTGAGCAGCAGCACGAGCACCAGCGTTGAAACGGCCGCCGGACCGCTGCGCGGGTCCTTCATGATCGCCAAGGTCCGCTCCCGGTCGCCATGGCCGCCCACCCAGGCATCGGCGCTGTCGGCCAGTCCGTCCAGGTGCAGGCCGCCGGTGATGAGCGCCCAAGTCGCGGTCAGGAGTGCCGCCTGGAGCAGCGGGTCGGCATGGCCCACAAGACGCTGCAGGCCTGCCAGCAGCAGCCCGATAAAAAGGCCGACCAAAGGATAGGCGAGCGCCGAGCGGCCCCAGTCCGCCGGGTTCGGCGCAGCTTTCAGAAAAACGGGGAGGCAGGTGAGGAACTGCAAGGCCAGCAGGAACGCCTTCATCCGGGATTATTGCCGAAACACCGTTGTGGGAGCGGCGCCCTCGCCGCGATTTGCAGCCGCATTCGCGCCGGGGGCGGCGCTCCTACATGCACGAGCATTCCAATCCGGGTTCATGCTTGCGGACTACCGTGGAACACCAGTTGCGGCAGGGCTTCGGCGCCGCTGCCGAGAATCCGTACCCGGCTCATGCCGGCGAACGGCACTTGCAGGCGAAACATGTTCTGGAGCGGGATTTTCAGGACGTGGCAGAGAATCACGCGGTTCACGCCGCCGTGCGCCACCAGCAGGATTTTTTTGCCCGCGTGGCGAGCCAGCGTATCGATCCAGCTCGCCGTC
>NZ_JAUYTS010000077.1 GCF_030695085.1 Falsiroseomonas sp.
GCGTCTGACGGCGCTGGCCTTCGAGGCCAGTCCTGGTCAGCCACAGGCGCTGTTCGACCTCGCGGCCCAGGAAAAGCCGATCTGGGCCGATCTGGTGCGGCGATCCGGTGCCAGGGCCGACTGACCGACTGTTGTACGGCGCCGCATCTGCCAGGGTCGGGAGGCAAAGCATGTGCCCCAGGCTGGGCCGCGGCCTTCTGCCGGCGGCTGGGGCCTGGCCGCCGGCACATCAACAGGCTTCGCGCCGTCGGGATTCCGAGCGCCGTTCCTGCCCGCCTTGCGGCGGGCAGCACCGGCTAGCGGATCAGCGGCGCGTCGATGGCGTGGATCACGCCATTGGAGCAAGGGATGTCGGCGCGGGTGACGCGGGCCGAGGCCTCGCCCTGCCCCGCCACGGTCAGCACGTTGTTCGCCATGCTGAACCGCAGCGGCGTGCCGGCCGCCGTGGCCAGCTCGCTCACCTGTCCGAGCTCCGCGCTGCCATGGCGTCCCTGCACCACATGCGCCTGGAACGCGGCAGGTGCGAGAACCGGGTCGGCCTCGCGATTGCCATCCACCAGGGGGAAGAGCCGGTCGATGAGAACGCTGCGCGCCCCACCTGCCAGCGCATCATTGGTCGGGGCGAAGATGGTGATGGCATTGGCGTTGCGGAAGTCGGCGACGGCGCGAGCGCGGACCACGCCGCCGACGAAGCGGGAAAACTCGTTCATACCCGCGAGGACGTCGATGCAGTTGCGCTGCTGCGCCGAGGCGCCCGGCGCGGTGACGGCGCCCACGGCGACGGCCAGGGCAGAAAATGCTGCGAGGCGTAGGCTTGAGGATCGGAAGGTCATGGCATTCTCTCCTTGTGACGGGCCGAAGCCCCGCATCGAGGTGGCGAGGGCCTCGGCCCAGACCGCCGATCCCGAAACTACGGCGGTGCTCCCATGCGTGGCATGGGCGTGGGTCTCACCCCTATGCCAACCGTCCCATCATCGGCCGACACGGCGAGGCGCCGGATCGGGCCGCGGGCCGCGGCCGACCTTCGCGCGCCGAAACTGGCGCGGTGTTGGAACATGTGGCGTATCCCGTGGATTCGAGACGCATCGCCGGTCGGCCGTGGCTCGCTACTCTTCCCTGCTCCTGCCTGGGGAGATCTCGATGGAACAGAGTTTTGCACGGCCCGCGGATCGGTTTGCAGCGGTGCCTCCTTCACCCTTTCCGCCGAGCCGGACGACGCAGACCGGGAGCAGACCCTCGCCCGCAAGGATGGCTCTGCTGATCGCAGGCGTGATGGCGTATGCGGCCCCTTCCCTGGCGCGGACCGATCTCACACCCCAGGCGCTGCCGCCGGCGCCGGTTCCTGGCAGCGAGTGGCGCGTTTCCGTCGGCGCCGGCGCAGTTTTCGCCCCGGATTATCTCGGCTCCGACAGCCACACCCTGTCGCCGCTTCTCGGCCCGGAGATCAGCTGGCGGGAAGACACACTGTTCCTGTCGCTGCGCGACGGGCTGGGTGCCACGATCCTGCGCCACGGCGCTGTCTCCATGGGCGCCGTGCTGCGGCCCCGCTTCGGCCGCGACCAGGACGACAACGACGCGCTGCGCGGCATGGGCGACATCCGCGCCGCCGGCGAAGCGGGCGCTTTCCTGCGCTATGCCGACGCGAACTGGCGCGGCTCGCTCGAGCTGCGCCAGGGCTTCGGCGGTCATTCGGGTCTCGTCGCCGACGCACGGCTCGACCGGGTCCTGCGCCTGCGCCCGGATCTGATCCTCACTGCCGGCCCGCGACTGAGCTGGGGCAGCGAGGATTTCGCCGAGACCTATTTCGGCGTGGATGCGGAGCAGTCCCGTCGCAGCGGCTATCAGCGTTTCGCACCGCGGGACTACTGGTTCGCCGGCGTCGCCGCGAGCGTGACCATGCGGCTCGATACCCGCTGGAGCGTGACGGCGTTCGGCGAGGCCGGGCAGATATTTGGTGACGCCGCCGACAGCCCGCTCGTCGATGGCCGCGGCAGCGCAACACAGGCGCTGTTCGGCCTCACGTTCAACTGGCAGTTCCTGCCGTGACGTCCTGGCGCGGCCTCAACGCCGCACATTCCAGAAGACCGGCGGCCCACGCATCACGCCGGTCAGCGATCTTCGGTAGGCGGTTGGCAGGACGTACTGGCCGAGCGGAATGTAGGGCACCTCCACGAAGGCCAGACGCTGCATCTCGGCCGCGATCGCGCGCTGTGCGGAAAGGTCGGGGGCATCGAGCCATGCGCTGGCAAGCGCCTCCATCCTCGGGATGGAAGGCCAGCCGAACCAGGCACGCGCACCGCCGCCCCGGACAAGCTGGTGGACGCCCGGATTCAGCAGGTCGAGCGCCGCGAAGCCGGAATAGAAGCAGGACCAGCCGCCGCGTTCGACAGGCTCGCGGCTGGCACGCCGCTGCACCACGGTGGCCCAGTCCGTCGCGACATGGTCCAGGTTAAACCCCAGCTGGCGGAACAGCGCAGCGCCCACTTCGCCTGCCGCCTTGCCCGCCGGGAAATCCGTCGAGACCAGCGAGACCACGCGCTCCCCGCGATAACCGGCCTCGCGAATCGCCTCGCGCGCACGCGCGATGTCGCGCGGGGCGTGAATTGCCTCCATGCCGGCATCGGTGGCCAGCGGCGCGCCGGGTGGCCAGATACCGACGCCGTCCTGCCAGGCGCCGGACTCGGTACCCGCGACCGCATTCATGAAGTCCGCCTGGTTCACCGCGCTCAGCACGGCGCGTCGGATCGCAGGATTGTCGAACGGCGGATGCAGGTGGTTCAGCCGGCAGATGCTGACGCTGCCCAGTTCCGGCGTCGTCTCGATCACCAGGTCGCGGCTGCGGCGCAGCACCGGCAGCAAATCGAAATCCGGCCGCTCCACCCAATCCACCTCCCCGCGCAGCAGGGCCGCGGCCGCGGTTGAGGGGTCCGGGATGATGTGCCACTCGACGCGATCGAGATGCGCGACCTTCGGCCCGGAGGTCCATTCCGGCGCTCCGCCCTGCCGCGGGCGATACCCAGCGAAGCGCTCATAGACAGCGCGCGAGCCGGCAACCCATTGGTCGGCGCGAAACTGGAATGGACCAGAGCCGATGACCTCCGCGACCATGCGCGAAGGCTCCGTCCGCGCAAGGCGCTCCGGCATGATGGCGCAGATCGGTGACGCCAGCTTGCCGAGTGCGTCGAGCATCGGCGCGAAGGGGCGCGAAAGGCGGATCACGAAACTGCGGTCGTCCGTCGCCGCCATATGATCCGTTCGCGCCGCGAGCAGCTGGCCCAGCGGGTCCTTCTGCGACCAGCGCTGGATCGAGGCGACGCAGTCTCGCGCGCGGACCGGCTCGCCGTCATGGAACCGCAAGCCCTCGCGCAATCGGAAGGTCCAGTGCAGGCCGTCATTCTCGACCTGATGCGCCTCGACCATCTGCGGGGCCGGGTTCAACGACGCGTCCAGGCCATAGAGGGTATCGTAGATCATCAAGGCATGGTTGCGCACGACATAGGCCGTGGTGACCAGCGGATCGAGCACCGAGAGGTCTGCCTGTGGCACGAAGCGCAAGGTTCGCGCGGCCACGCTCTGCGCCCGGATGGCCGGCGCAGGCAGTGTGGCGACTGCCGCAATGGCGGTGAGGAGGTGTCTGCGACCTGGCAAAGCCTTGCTCCATCCAAGTTGGTCGACCGATCCAGTCCGGCGCGCAGCCATGCGGTCAGGAAAGCAGCCAGCCGGTATGCCGTGCCTTCACGCCGTCAGCGCCGGCGCGCTGGCCTCCGTGCGCGGCAACGGAACAGGCGGCGCGACGCGCCTTAGCGCACCAGGCGCGTAGCCGAACTCCCGGCGGAAGGCGCGGCTGAAGGTCGTCGGCTCCAGGAAACCAAGTTCCTCGCTGATCACCTGGATTGTCCGGCCGTCGGTCGGGTCGGCGATTGCCCGGTGCGCCTGGCGCAGCCGCTCACGCTGGATGTCGCGCACCACGCCGCCGACCGGCTCGAACAGGCGATAGAGCCGCGAGCGCAAAATCCCGACCAGCCGGCACAAGGATTCGGGGGTGAGATCCGATGACCGAATGTGCTGGCGGATGATGGCGCGCACGCGGGCCAGCCGCGCCGCCCGCACCACCGTTTCGTCCACCAGCCCCGGCGTCGCACCGGCCGAAACCGCCGCCGTCACCAGCGCGCGTGTTGCTTCAACGGCGCGTGGGATCTCGGCGTCCCGCATATTCGGCAGCTCGGCAGCGATGCGCTGCAGAAAGCCGCCCAGCAACCGCCCGGATGTCGAGGCAAGTGGCGCGGTGCGGCAGCCTTCGATCGCCGGACCGAGTTCGGGGCAGCTGTCCCGCGGCATGACGAGGCAGAGCCACTCGCCGCCGAACAGCTCCGTCTCGAAGGGCTCGCCGAGCGAAAGGATGACAGGTACGAGCGGTGGAATTTCGAGGCGGTTCTCGTCGCCGCGCACGACCTGCATGCCCCGCGTCGCGACGCAGACCAGCCAGTCATCGAGCAGATCCCGGCTGACCTGTGCCGCTGAGCGGCGGTAGCGCGCGGTATGTGTGACGACGCGGCGGAGCGCGAAGGTGCCGAGCCTCCAGATGCCCGGCTGCGCATCATCATGCCCTGCGGGCGCAAGGTCTTCGAGCACCCCGGCCAGCTCCATTGCCGGCGCGCGGTTCGCGCGCGCGTCGCGATGGTGGCGCATCGCCACCTCGGTGGATGCAGGCGCGCGGTGCCCGACGATCCACTGCTGTCGCATCATCATGGTCTCCACCATGTCCTACCTCCGCAATGCGGCACCGTGCAGCGTAGCCGGCCTACAGGTCATCATAGGGTAAGCCGAGCGCCGATGAGCGGAGCCGAAAGGCTGCGCACAGTCCTGGGACGCCTGGCACAAACCGGAACGGTTCCCGGGATCCGGCTGGCATATGCAGCGCAATGCGGGGATTCCAAACCCATCGCCGCGCAGCAGTCGCTCGCTAGACTGCGTGCAGCAGGCGTTGCACCGCGCGGCTTCGCCGGGCTCGTCGGCACCAGTGAGGGAGACGACCTCAGCAAATTTAACGTAAAGGAGAGAGACGCATGATCAAGACCCTGTGGCGCGCACAGCAGCGCCCGATCGTAGCCGCTGTCGCACTCGCCTGCGTGGTTGCGATGCCACCGCCCTCGGTCGCGCAGACCTCCATGGGCTCGCGCGAATTCCAGCAGGCCGAGCTGAGCGAATTGTCGCCGGCCCTCCGCAGCGAGGTGGAGCGTCGCGTCGCACAGGCTCCGGGCAACACGCCCCGTGGCGTGCTGGAGTCGATGCTGCTCAACGAACTCCAGATCCGCGAACCCGCCAGCCGGATCGTCGGCGTTGACCTGGGGCGCGGCGTGGTCGTGATCCAGCAGCCGGCCGGCACACTGAAGGCCTACACCTTCAGCAAGCAGGAGGGTCTGCGAGTCATGGGAGAGGTTTCGCTGGCGCGTTGACGGCGGCGGCCTTGCAGCAAATGACGTGGCGGGCGCCGGGCACAGAGAGCCCGGCGCCCGGGACTTTCGGGACGACAAGCATGCGCTTAGGTCCAAGGGATGGCAGCTTTCGCCCCGGGCGGCCGCCAAGCGGCCTGCGGCCATGAGGCGCCCGCGCCTGTTCATTGTCTCGGTCGGTGGCGCGGCGCCGGAAATGGCGCCGGAGGAACTCGGCACGGCGCCCGCTTGCCACCTGCTGCCGTCCATTGTCCCGGCTCTCTCTGCCATCGCGGAATTTGATTCCGTCGCATTGCTGCACGTTCCGAGCGCCTCGCTTTCGCCCGCCCATCTGGTTGAGGTCGCGCAGCGGATCGAGGACGCCCTGGCCACCGGCTGCGACGGCGCGGTGGTCGTGCACGGCGCGGACACGATCGAGGAATCCGCCTTCATTCTCGACCTCCTGGTCGGCAGCGAGAATCCCGTTGTGGTCGCAGCCATGTCCTGCAGCGGCAATGGGCTCGGTCCGCTGGATGCAGCCCGGCTGGCGGTCGCCGTCGCCGTCGCGGCCGCGCCGGAAGCACGCGGGCTTGGCGCGCTGGTGGTGGCGAAGGATGAGATTCATGCCGCGCGCTTCGCTCAGCTTTCACACGCAAGGCAGGGAGCCGCCTTCGTCTCGCCCTTGACGGGGCCGATCGGCATCGTCGTCGAGGGACGACCCCGGTTCTGGGCGCGCGTGGCGCGGCTGCCCTGCTTTCCGGCCTATGGCGGGCCGCCGCGCCAGGTGGCGTTGCTGCGCTGGACCATGGGGGATGATGGGCGCTGGCTCGGTTCGCTGCCGATGCTCGGCTATGCCGGCGCGGTGATCGAGGGAATGGGCGCGGGCCATGTGCCGATGGAAGCCATGCGGCCGCTCGGGGAACTCGCCGCGCGCATGCCGGTGGTGCTCGCCTCGCGTTCCAGCACCGGGCTTGTCGTGGCGCGCAAGCGGCCCGGCACCGATCTCGACCTGCTCCGCCTGGGCCTCATTCCGGCGGGGTGGCTGTCCGGGCTGAAGGCCCGACTGCTGCTCGGTCTCGCATTGCGAGGCGGCACCGGGCACGCCGCCGCCGCAGCCGCCTTTGCGCACTACCAGTGACCAGGCGCGCCAGATCCCCGCACAACACCCGCCTTGTGCCGGATGATGTTGGAACAACACCATGGTGAGCGACCGCGCGATGCGCACGATGATCGGCCTGTGCACGGTGATCCTGATCGCCGCGGCATTGCGTGCCGCCGACACGGTCTTTGCGCCCATCGCCGTCGCTCTCTTCGTCATTGCCCTTGTCCGGCCGGTGCAGCGTGGCATTCAGCCGCGGGCGGGCGCAGCCATCGCGGCGCTGGCCACCATGTTGCTGGCACTGGTCGCCGTGGCCGCGCTCGCGGTGCTGAGCGCCTGGGCCTTCGGCCGGGTTGGCCAATGGACCATCGTCAATGCCGCCGCGCTGCAGGCGCTCTACGTGCAGAAGCTGGCGCTGCTGCAGGACGCAGGGATACCAGCGGAAGCCATGGCCGGCCTGTTCGACATGCGGCTGATGGTCCGCCTGGCGCAGCAGGTGACCGCCCAGTTGCAGGGCGTGCTGAGCTTCACCGTTGTCACCCTGGTCTTCGTCATTCTCGGATTGCTCGAGGTGGATGTCGCGCGCCGTCAGCTCGAGGCGCTGCGCGATTCGCCCGCCGCCGCGGCGCTGCTGCGTGCCGCGTCGCGAACCGCCGCGAAGCTGCGCGCCTACATGGCTGTCCGCACCGCGATGAGCATTCTCACCGGCCTTGCGGTCTGGGCCTTCGCAAGGGCGATGGGCCTTGAGCTTGCGGAGGAATGGGGCCTCATCGCCTTTGTGCTGAACTACATTCCCTTCATCGGGCCGCTGGTCGCAACGGTCTTTCCCACGGCCTTCGCCGCGCTGCAGTTCGGCACCTGGCAGGTCGCCGTCACCGTCTTCGCGGCGTTGCAGGTCATCCAGTTTCTGTCGGGCAGCTATATCGAGCCGCGGGTGGCGGGAAGACGCCTGGCGGTCTCGCCGTTCCTGGTTCTTGTCGCGGTGTTCCTCGGCGCTTTCCTGTGGGGCATCATCGGCGCCTTCATCGGCGTACCGATCCTGATCGCAATCTTGTGCATCTGTGATGAATTTGAGCAAAGCCGATGGGCTGCACGGCTGTTCTCGGGTCTCGATGCCGAACCCGTGATGAGGCGGGACAGCGGCGGCACCGGTTCAGCATGAACCCGGCGCAGAGCGGCCGTCCGAAGCTGCGCGAACGGCTGACACCCTGCAGGACCATGCCAGGGGTCCCAGGAGTTGGCTCAGCATCCACCTCGGTGCCGTGCAACGACCTTAACGATTCCCTTGCCCACCGAGAGGCCTGAAGGTCGTCCCGGCCAAGGCTCCCGCCAGGACGCCGAAGGCAGGCCTCGCCGCATTTTCACGGCCGCAGGGATAAACGATGGTAGCGCCACCCCTCGATACGGCTGCGGAATGCGGCCAGCCACGCAATGTCCCATCCGCCGGGGCAGCACCCGGTTCGTCGGCCGGTGCCTGGCATTCCGCGCGGCGCGGCGGCGAAGATGGCGATCGGGAGGATAAGGCCGCAGGCCGGCGCAGGCAGCCGCTGACCTTCTCGAATCTGCACCTGCCCGCGTGCCAGCAATTCGAGGCGTGGCAGGAATCCAGCACCAGCACCTTGGAAGTCGCGCCGCTGGCCGATCCGGCCGCCGGCTTTCCTGCCGAGCGGACCCTCTGGGGCCTCGGTCCCCTGGCGCTCATGACCATCCGGGCGCCGGCCGCCCAGCTTGTGCGGACCGCCGCCGCTGCCCGCCGGAGTTCCCTGGACCACTGGATGATCAACATCGCGCTGCGCGGTGAACGGCGGATGCGTACCGACGCGGCATGCCTGACGATCCCCGCCGGCGTGGCGAGCATCGCTTCCATGAACGATGTCATGGAGTCGGATCGCTCGGATATCGATTGGCTCTGCCTGTTCCTGCCGCGCGACCTCGCGCCACAGCTGGCCACGGCGCTGAGCGCGTCGCGCGGCGCTCCGCTCGATTCCTCGATGGGGCGGATCCTGGCGTCCTTCCTCGTCCAGCTCGCAGCCGAGGTCCCGTCCCTGGACGAGGCGGAGCAGGCGCGCGTCGTCGAGTCCACGCGCGCCATCGTCGCAGCCTCGATCTCCCCCTCCGCCGAAGCCATGGCCGCCGCGCAGACGCAGATCGACCTGGTTCAGCTTTCGCGCGTGAAGGTCATCATCCGCCAGCATCTGCGCTCCGCCATCCTGACGGCGGATCGCCTCAGCCGCCTGGCCGGCATCTCACGCTCGCAGCTCTATCGGCTGTTCGAGCATCAGGGCGGCGTCGCGCGCTACATTCAGTCGGAGCGGCTGCGTGCGGCGTGCCGTGCGCTCGCGGCCCCGGAGGGTGACCGCGACATCTCGGCCATCGCGGAGGATGTCGGCTTCTTCGACCCATCGGCCTTCAGCCGGTCTTTCCGGCGCGAATTCGGGGTCTCACCACGGGAATTCCGCGCCGCGGCCATGGCGGGGCAGGCCGTCGTGCTGCGGCGGGACGCCATGAGGACGGCCACGAACGACCTCGCTGACTTCCTCGGCCGGCTGTAGGGCCGCATCCCCTCAATGACCGATTGAGGATGCCCGCGGCCGCGAACCCGCGGAAATTCTCAAACCGATACGGTGGACGGCCGCTGACCGGCATATGTGCCAGGCTCGCGACTTGTCGTGGGCGGTGAGCAAAGGAGACGACTGTCAGAACCGCGCGACGCCGAAGGCCACCAGGCGATTGGCGATGCCGTGCCCGACGCCGCCGGAGCCGGCCGCCTGCGCACCGCCCTCCAGGTCGCGCCGGCTGAAGACGTATTCGATGCCGAGGTCGAGCCAGCCGAAGGGTTGGCGGGTTGTCGTGTTGGCGGCGAAGGGACTCCAGACCAGGTTCGCGATCACCTGCTGCATCTCGCGATTCAGCGAAAGCGCGCCGCGCGAGCCGGGCGCGAAGTCGATGCCGTCCGGGAAATCCTGCCGCGCATAGGCGTAGGCGACAGTGCTGCGCAGCGTGTCGCTCCAGAATCGCCGATAGCCGATGGTGCCGCCATAGCTCGGCACCGGCTCCAGGCTGAAGCCGGTGCCGCCGGTCGAGGTGATGTCGCTCAGGGCAGCCTGGCCGAAGGTATTGCCGGCGAAATAGCGGCCAACACCCTCGCCGTAATGACCCATCAGCAGCAACTCGTCGCGGCCGAAGGGCGCCATCCAGCGGCCGAGCGGCAGGCGCGCATGCGCGGCGATGCCCCAGCCAAGGCTGCTCTCGGAGCCGCCGGGACCCAGCACGGTGCCGTCCGCATCAAGTGCCAGCCGCCGCACCAGGCCGCGCAGCACATACTCCTCCGGCCCGTCGCGCCAGGTCAGCCGCGCGAGCAGATCCGGCGCCTGGTCGAAGACCGGGCTCGCCCCGCCATCCAGGCGGATCGGGCTGAAGATCGGCCCGTTCTGCGTGGTGACGTCGCCATAGGGCGCCTCAATCGAGGCCTGCACCGTCCAGTTCGGGCCGAAGCGCCGCGTTGCGCGCAGCTGCGCCTGGCGGATGAAGGATTGGTTCAGGTTCGTGGCGTCGTGATAGGCCTCGATCAGCCCCTCATTCCACAGGCTGTTCGCCTGGCCGGCGAGGAAGCTCCAATCGCCCCGCGTCAGTTCCGCGAAGGCGAGGCGCAGCCGGAGGGCGAGGTCGCCGCCCTGCGAGATCTCGCCGCGGAAATCCGCCTCCACGGTGGTATCGAGCCGGCCCCAGCCGGTTTCGGTGCGCGTGTCGAAGCCGATGCGTGAGCCGCGCGCGGTCATGTCGAAGCCGCCGGTCTGGCTTGCCGCGGCGCTGCCGGTCAGCGGGATGCCCTGCACCGAGGCCGCATCCGTCGGATTGCGCGCGTTGAAATCGGTATAGCCCGTCAGCCGGATGAAGCCGTAGAGCCGCACGGAGGTGTCGGTATTCGGCACCCGCATGGCAAGCCCGTCGAGGCTGCCGCGCAGCGCCTGGTCCACCTCGGCGCGCACCACCTCCGGCGTACGCGGTGGCGGGACGACAACGACGGCGGCGACGGATGGCGCGGGTGCGGCCGGCGTGGCTGGCTGCACCGGCACGGCGGCACGCGCCGCAGGGCGGGGCGCGCGGCGTTCGCGTTCAAGCTGGTTCACCCGCTGCTGCAGCGCCTCAATGCGGCGGATGAGTTCCGTCACATCAGGCTGCTGCGCCGCCACCGGCGCGGCACCGAAGGCAAGGGCCAGGGCGCCCGCCGCTTTCCAGATGCGCATCGTCCCACCTTCCCAATATGGTGGGTGAGGATCGGAAGTTGCCGCGCTCACTGGAAGTGCGCAGTGTCTCGTCCGCGTGCCGGTTGTTCCGGGCGCCCGCGGGCTCAGCGGGTCTGGCTGCGTGCTTGCCGCGCGGCTTCGCCAGCCATCCCCTCCCCGATCCGTTCCAGCAGATAGGGAAAGAAGGGGTTGGAGGAGAGTCGCAGCAACGCATCCGGTGCAATCGCCAGCACGCCGCGTTCGCCGCGTGGCGCAAGGGCGCCGAGCTGGACACCGAAATCCTCCTCCGCGTCGGGATCAAGGCCGTACAGCCCGTCCGTCACCGGGAAGGGCAGCGCGACGTGGGACAGCGAGTAGACATCCCGTGGCCAGGCGAGCCCGATTGGTCGCACCAGCTCCCGCGCAGCGCCGGCTTCGGTCACACGCTCGATCACCGCGGCTTCCTGCGGGCTGGCATTGGTGATGACCACGGCGCGCCAGGTGCGGCTGCCGGGCGGCAGAAGCCGGTCCAGCGCCGTCTCCGTCGCCGGCGTCAGCAGGGGGCCGAGCTTGGCGTTGCGGTTGATGTCGAACAGCACCAGCTCGCTGCCCTGGGCCGGCAACTGATCATACAGCGCCGTGATGACCGCGCGCGTGCTGACGGTGAAATCCACCACCGACTGGAAGGTCAGGATCGGCGGCAACGCCGCGAGCCGGCCCTCCGCCGCCAGGCGCCGCATCTGCCCCTGCAGCGCCATGGTCAGGCGATGCGACTGCCGCGCACCATTCACCGGGAAGGAGTTGTATTTGAAGGGAATGAACTCCGGCACGATGCCGAGCCAGGCGGCCTTGGCGAAGCGTGGGAGAAGGGCCGGCAGCGCCGTCAGCCCCGCGAAGCGGGCGAAGGCCGTAATGCCGATCATGGGGGAGATCAGCACGAGCCGGTCTGGCCGCGCCATTGCCTCATCTTCGAGCGCGTCCAGCGCGTATTTCAACGCAAGCGCCCCGCCATTCGAGAAGCCGATGAGATGCAGGGGCCGATCCGGACCGGCGCGCGCGCGGGCTTCGCGCATGGCGAGCCGCGTGGCGGCCTGCCAATCCTCCCACGTCACCCGCGTGAGCGCCGCCGGCACCGTGCCATGTGCCGGCAGCCGGAGGCCGATGGCGATCCAGCCGCGGTCGCGGTAGAGCGCACCGACATGACGCAGGCTGTAGGGGGAATCCGTCAGCCCATGCAGCAGGACGACGACGCCGCGCGCCTCGCCTTCGGGCTCCAGCACGAAGGAACGGTTCCAGTCCTGCACGAAGCGCCCGGGATACAGCGGGCTGCCTGTGAAGTAGCGGTTGGCGGGAATGCGGTCCTGCGGCTCCAGCGCCGCGGTCACCTCGGTGCGGACCGTTGCAAAGGCGGCTGCCTCGGCCGCGAGGTAGCGGCCCCAGTCGGCTGCATCGATCTGTTCGGCGCGCAACTCCTCCGGCACCACCAGGTGCCAGGGCGCGAGGGGCGGGCCGTGCCTGATGTCCCATATGCGCAGGGCCAGCAGCACAACGAGCAGCGTGGCCGTGAGAAGCAGGATCCGCCGCGGCAGGCGCCGCACCCACCAGGGCATGATCAACACCCGCTTCTACGCGCCACAGGCGCCACCACGTGCAGTCATCGCGCCCCTGCCAGGCTGGCCGGTTCGGCGACCGAGGTGGTGACCAGCGGTGGCGCCGTGACCCAGCCCGCGCCACTCAGGCCGGTGGCACGGCCGTATTCGAAGAGTGCCCTCATGAATTCGGGATCGAAGGGCCCGCTGCGCGGGGCCCTGAAATCGGTGCCGATGTACGCCACGCGAAAGCCCAGCCCGTCGCGGAGCGCGGTCAGATAGATCCGGTTGATGTCGTTGATGCCGCTGAAGTGCAGCAGGGTGGAGGCCGATCGGCCAGTGATGCTCATCACCCCGCGTGCGACGGTGGCGCCTTCGAGGTCGATGCGTCCATTGCGCACCACGTGGATCATCCGTCGCCGCTGTCCTGCCCAGGCCCGGTCCATGTCGCGCAGTTGCATGGAGGGCGGATAGAAGAAGACCTGCACCGAGGCACCGCCATCGACATGCATTTCCTGGAACGCGCGGCCTTCGTGGTCGATGTTCACCAGCACGGGTGGGAAGGCGCCAGGGATCGAGGCGGACGCCAGCAGGATGCGGCGAAACAGATCCAGCGCCCCAGGCTGCCCGCTCGCCGCGATCGCGCCGATGTTCCAGACCACCGGGCGCTGCAGATCAAGGTTGGTGGTGCCGATCAGCAGCAGCCGCCCGCGCGCATATTCCTGGGCGATGGACCGAAGCATCGTCTCGTCAGCGTGGCGTTCGATCAGGCGATAGAGCGGCGATGTATCGGCGACCGCTTCGCCGAACACCAGGGAGAAGGCGGTGGTAAGCCAGCCGCCGAGGCGCAGCACATCGGCCTGGCCGGCGGGGGTGAAGACCTCGCGGAGCGCTGCGTCGTAGGCGGGACCCAGGAACGCGAAAGGCGCGATCAACGCGCCGGCCGAAATGCCGGTGACGACGGTGAATTCGGGCCGGTTGCCGGCCTCCGTCCAGCCATTCATCAGCCCCGCCCCGAAAGCGCCATTGTCGCCGCCACCGGACAGCGCAAGGAAATGCGCCTCCGATGGGCCATTGCGCTGTGTGTCCTGCGCCGCCCTGGCGCGCTCCGCCATCAGCGCGCCCTCGCGGCTCAGCGCATCGGGGGGGCCATCCGGCCAGAAGCGCGCATTCGGAATGCCGAGCACCGGCAGTTCCGTCGTCAGGTTGGACGGCGGCGGATCGAGCCGGACGATGCTGGTGCAGCCGCCGAGGAGGCCAACCGCCAGGACCAGCAGGACGCCAAGCGCCGTGCCGGCCGGCAGGCCTGCATGGCCACGGCGGGCGGCAATGGGGGTGCCGGACATCAGGCCCGCACGATCGCGCCGAAATGGGCGCGGCATGGCTTCCTCGGGGTCGCGGACGGGCTGGAGCAGGTCACTGTCGTTCCTCCGGGGCTGCCGTCGGCCGGTGGCGGATGTGGCACGCGCCAGCGGTGCTGCGCAGAGAAGAATTGCCGCGATCGCGGAGCGGTCATCAGGCACGGGCTGAAGCGCATGCACGCATGAAACCTCGTCTTCTGGGCCAGTGCACGCCTTGACGATTCAGTGCCGCAAATGGGCCAGGCAACGCCCCTTCGGGCGATCGGCCGAATTGCGGCGCATTCTTCCGTCGGCGGATCACCTGGCACCTGAAGGGGGTAGCCCCCGCCAAGGCGCTCGCGCCGGTGCGGTTCTCGACTGGCGAGTTTACGGAAGGGCTTGCCGGTGACAATTGGCACCAGGTGCCATCGTTGGAGCATGTGTCCCAGGCTGGGCGAAGGCGCCGCCAATGCGCAAGGGTTTTGGCCAGCCTTCAGCCGCACCTTGCTGGAGGTGCCGCACCCGAACCTGCTGGCACCTGACCGGGGGGGGGGGGGGGGGGGAAACGACGGGGCC
>NZ_JAUYTS010000088.1 GCF_030695085.1 Falsiroseomonas sp.
GTCTCGGGCCGTGGTTCCCGTGGCTCAGCCACGATACGACTGGAGATGGCTCGCCGGGCGCGACAGCAGCCCCAACGCAGCCACACCCGCCGCGGCGATCACGCCCAATGTCGTGCCAGGGTTCCGCAGCGCCTTGTTATACAGGCTGCGGTCGAACTGATGGCCCTGGTCGCCATAGCGGTTCCCGTCCTCACCGGCGCTGTGCAGGTTATCCGGCGTGTCGCGCGGAGGGCGGCCCGGCTGCTTCGCGGTCTTGTAGTAGCTGTAGGTGAAGATCCGGTCCGTCAGGCTCGGCACCGTGCGGGCAGCCGCCACCATGCCGCGGCCCCAGCCACCGACGATGCGGTTGCGCGTCGGGTGTTCCGCCGCATGCAGCACGGCGCTGGCCACCACCTCCGGCGCATAGACCGGCGGCGGCACCTGGCTCGCCTCGTCCATGTAGTTCTTCGCGTGCTCGCCGAAGGGCGTGTCGATGCCGGAGGGCTGGATCAGCGTGATCGCCACCGGCGCATCCTCGTGCAGCATCTCCATCCGCAGGCTGTCCGTGAAGCCCTTCACCGCGTGCTTGGTGGCCGTATAGGCGCCCAGCAGGGGGGACGGCATGTCCGAGGAGATCGAGCCGATATTGATCAGCGCACCGCCGCGCCGCTTCAGCTCCTTCAGCGCCACCAGGGACCCATGCACCACGCCCCAGTAATTGGTCTGGAAGATGCGCTCGTGGTCCTCAGGGGACATTTCCTCCAGCGTCGCATAGACGCCGATGCCGGCATTGTTCACCCAGGTATCGAAGCCGCCGAATTCCTGGCGGGCGACCTCCGCGATACGGTCCACATCCTCCCTGACCCCGACATCGGCGACCACGGTGGCGCAGCGGCCGCCGCCCGCCTGGATGCCGGCGCAGATCTCGGCCAGCGCGTCCGCGTTGCGCGCCGCCAGCACCACCGCGGCGCCGCGCTGGGCCGCCTTGCAGGCGGTGGTGAGGCCGATGCCGGAGGTGGCGCCGGTGATGACGATGACCTGATCGGCCAGCTTCTTGAGGCGGATAGTCATGACATTGCTCCCGTCTAAGCCAGGAGGTTCAACCGATCAGGATCGCAGGTGTTGCCCCGGCTGAACGCCTCGTGAGCCTGGAACCGGCCCGGTTGGCTGCGGATGGGGGTCAGATGAACTGGCCGCGCAGAAAGCCCAGCGCGGGCAGGGGGCTCCAGGCCTTCGGCAAGTCGGCGCGGCGGATCGGCGCGACGGAATAATGCGGCACCGGCTGTTTCGATCGCCGCAGGAAATCCTCATAGGCCGAGACCTGCTGCGCCCGCCAGGCCCGGTCCTCCAGCGCCGCCATGCGGTTGCGATAGACATTGGCCACGCGCGATTTGCGCCCGGCGGTGGCGATCACCGCCCAGAGCGTGTCGTCGTCCCGGGCACCGGCGGAGCCGGCACCGAGAGGCGTGAGATGCTGCACGGCCCTCAGAGTCGCAAACCCATCGCTTCCGGGTCAAGGGCCTGCTGCGTCAAACGCCCGGGGCTTTCCGGTTGAACGGCTTCGTGGGATCAAACCTTCCAGCAAGGAGACGCATCGGGATGATCGACCTCTACACCTGGAACACACCGAACGGCCGCAAGATCTCGGTCGCGCTGGAGGAAATGGGGCTGCCCTACGCCGTCCATACGGTGAACATCTCGAAGGACGAGCAGTTCAAGCCGGACTTCCTCAAGATTTCCCCGAACAACCGGATTCCGGCGATCATCGACCCCGACGGGCCGGATGGACAGCCGATCAGCGTCTTCGAATCGGGCGCGATCCTGCTGTACCTGGCGGAGAAGACCGGGAAATTCATGCCCAAGGACCCGCGCGGCAAGGTGGCGGTGATGGAATGGCTGATGTGGCAGATGGGCGGCTTCGGCCCGATGCCCGGCCAGGTGCACCATTTCCTGATGCAGCCGGAAGGCCCGGCGCGGGAATACGGCTTCGCGCGTTATCACAAGGAAACCAGGCGCCTTTACGGCGTACTGGACCGCCGCCTGGCCGGCCGCGACTACGTGGCCAGCGAAGGTGAGCCGAGCATCGCCGATTTCGCGATCCTCGGCTGGGCCTGGCGGCATGAGCGGCACCAGGTGCCCTTCGACGACCTGCCCAACGTGGCCGCCTGGTACGCCCGCATGATGGCCCGCCCCGCCACCCAGCGCGGCTTCGAGGTGGCGCTGTCCTGACAGCGTCCTGAATATCGGCTCGGGCAGGCGCTTGCCCGCCCGGGTCCGGCCCGCTATGAGACGCGCTGCATACGTCGTGCAACTTCACACCCTGAGGAGGGGTGGCCGAGTGGCTGAAGGCGACGGTTTGCTAAACCGTTATAGGGGTAAAACCCTATCGAGGGTTCGAATCCCTTCCCCTCCTCCAATGCGAATCCAGACTTACCCATCATCAAGGGCTGTGGCTCAGCGCCAGTTGCGAGGCGGGCCGCCGGGGTCCGGCGCGGTCGAGCAGTATTGGATGGTCACGCTCGCGCCTGCATTGCTCAGGCTCTCGGGCAGGGCAGGGGTCAGGCCCGGAATCCGCACAACGCCGGCGCCCGGTGGGCGCGCGTTGGTATGGGTGCTTTGGATCACGCGCGTGAAGCCTGTGCCCACGAGCATGACCTGGACGCTGAAGGCAATCCAGTTGGTCCCGGTGTTGGTGTAGCCGACGATCAATTCACCCGTGCCATTGGAATAGACCTGCCCGGCCTGGAGCGAGCAGCCATTATTGCCGCTATGGCTCAGGGTGACCGAATTGGCAGGGACAAAGATCTGCGCCTGGGCGGGCGCCAGGGCGGCCAGGCTGGCCAGGATCGTCAGGCTCGGCAGTTTCAGCATCGCGGGGCTCCTTTGTCTGCGCGTTTATCGTAACGATCCTAGGCGGTGCCAATAGGGATATCCGATGCCCGCGACAGCCGGCGCCGATCAGCCATGTCCTGGCGGCCCGGACGATGCGCCAGCGCGGCCCTTGCCAGCCGCCCGCGCGCCTTACATGACAGCGACATGGCAAATGATTTCGACCTGCTGGTAATCGGCGGGGGCATCAATGGCGCCGGCATCGCGCGGGATGCCGTCGGGCGGGGGCTGTCCACCTGCCTGGTGGAGCGCGGCGACCTCGCCAGCGGCACCTCCTCCAACTCCTCCAAGCTGGTGCATGGCGGGCTGCGCTACCTGGAGCATTACGAATTCCGCCTGGTGCGCGAAGCGCTGGCGGAGCGCGAGGTGCTGCTGCGGATCGCGCCGCATATCGTCTGGCCGATGCGCTTCGTGCTGCCGCACCGGGCCGAGATGCGGCCCCGCTGGCTGATCCGCGCCGGGCTGTTCCTGTATGACCACCTGGCGCGGCGGGTCAGCCTGCCGGGGGCAGAGGGCCTGGATTTCCGGAAGCACCCCTTCGGCGCGCCGCTGTCGCCGGCCATCGCCAATGGCTTCGCCTATTCGGATTGTTGGGTGGAGGACAGCCGCCTCGTGGTGCTGAACGCCAAGGACGCCGCCCGCCGCGGCGCCAGCATCCGCACCCGCACCGCCTTCATCGATGCCGCGCGCGATGCGCAGGGCTGGACGGTGCGGCTGCGCACGGCGGAGGGTGGCGAGGAAACGCTGCGCTGCACGGCGCTGGTCAATGCCGCCGGCCCCTGGGTGCTGTCGGCGCAGGACCAGACCCATGCCGCGCGCGCCGGCAGCGTCCGCCTGATCCGCGGCAGCCACATCGTGCTGCCGGCGCTGTATGAAGGGGAGCAGGCCTATATCCTGCAGAATGACGATCGCCGGGTCGTCTTCGTCATTCCCTACCAGGGCAGGTTCTCCCTGGTCGGCACCACGGACGTGCCGCATGAGGGCGACGCCGCCACCGCGCACTGCACGCCGGAGGAAGCCGCCTATCTCTGCGCCGCCGTCAGCCGCCAGTTCAAGCGGCCGGTGACGCCGGCGGAAATCGTCTGGTCCTATTCCGGCGTGCGGCCCTTGTTTGATGACGGCACGGATGATCCCTCCGCCATCACGCGGGATTATGTGCTGAAGCTGGATACCGAAGCCGCGCCACTGCTCAGCATCTATGGCGGCAAGATCACCACCTATCGCCGGCTGGCGGAGGAAGCGGTGGAGAAGCTCGGCAAGGCCCTGGGGCGGTCGGCGCCGGCCTGGACCGCTGGCGCCGCGCTGCCTGGTGGGGATTTCGGCGGCCGCGACCTGGCGGGGTATGAGGCGGAGATCGCCACCCGCTACCCCTTCCTGCCGCCCACGCTGCGCGCGCGGCTGGTCCGCGCCTATGGCAGCGAGGTGCCGGCATTGCTGGGCGAGGCCACATCAATGGTCGAACTCGGCCAGGATTACGGCGCGGGGCTGACGCAGCGGGAAATCGACTGGCTCAAGCATGAGGAATGGGCACGCACGGCGGAGGATGTGCTGTGGCGCCGCTCCCGCCTCGGCCTGCACATGACCCAGGCGGAGCGGGAGGCGGTGGCGGCGGCTATTTGAGCTGGCTGTCCTTGCTGCCGCGGCGGTTGATGCCGAAGGCGGCGGGGCGCCGGTCGCGCGCCGATTGGCAGGCGACGCAGGTCCGCACGCCCGGCAGCGCCGCGCGACGTGCCTCCGGGATCTCCTCGCCGCATTCCACGCAATGGATCTCGCCGGGACCGGCGGTCATCCGCGCGCGGGCGCGCAGGATGCCGTCGCGCACCGTGTCGTCGATCTGATCCTGTACCGCGCCATCCGGCGCCCAGCCGCTTGCCATTGTCCCATCCCACGTCCAGCCACTTTAACTGGTCAGGGCAGGCGGGGTTTCAAAGGTCAGGCCGCCTGTTCCAGCACCCGCGCCAGGCTGGCCGAAAGCGCCTCCGCCGCCGCCGGCAGGCGGCGGCCGCGGCGGGCGAGCAGGGCGATGCGGCTGCCATTCAGCAGCGGGTCGGTCAGCGGGATCGCCTTCACCTTGCCCTGCTCCACCTGCAACGCCAGCACGCGCGGCACCATCACCGCCACACCCTTGCCATCCGCCACGAAGCCCGCCGCGACATGTGCCGAATTGGTCTCCAGCACCGGGCGGATCGGCACCCTTGCGGCGCGGCAGGCGGTATCGAACAGCGCCCGCGAACTGCCGAGGTGGGAGGGGGCGACCAGCGGCATGCCGACCAGATCCGCCAATGTCAGCGTAGTGGCGCCGGCCAGCTTGTGGTGCGGCGCCAGCATCACCGCCAGCGGCTCCGCCGCCGAGGCCAGCACCTCCACCTCCGGATCGGCGGGCGGGTTGAAGGCGACGCCGAGATGGCAGGTGCGCTCCTGCAACCCGGCCAAAATCGCCGCCGACCCCACCACGGCGATATCCAGCGTCACCGCCGGGTAGGCGCTGCGGAAGCTGGCCAGCGCATTGGCCAGGCCGCAGGCGGCGAAGCTTTCCACCAGGCGCAGCACCACATGACCGCGCCGCACGCCGCGCAGCGCGTCGAGGTCCGCACGCAGGCGTTCCGTCAGATGCGTTGCCTCCCGCCCATGATGCAGCAGGATCTCGCCCGCCGGGGTCAGCGCCACACCGCGTGCGCCGCGTTCCAGAAGCTGCACGCCGAGGTCCTCCTCCAGCTGCTGGATGCGGCGGCTGATGGCGGATTGCGCCAGGCGCAGCCGCTGCGCCGCCTCGCGCATCGAACCGGCCTGGGCGACGGCGAGGAAGCAGCGCAGGCCGGGTGGCACCATGGGGAGGAGGCTCCATTGCGATGCCCCTACGGCATCGTGCGGCGGCATTCTTTCCGCATCGAGCATCGCCGTCAATCCTGGGATGCAAGTGATGTGTACGTTGTGCTGCGCGCGCCCGGTTGGCTAGACCGGCGCCGCAGGTCTAGCCTCGGCAGGCCAATGGGGGAGGGCGGGGATGTCCGGTCGCAATGCCATGATCGAGGATGCGCTGGTCGAGGCGCGGGAAGGCTACGCCGCCCGCCGCCCCGCCAGCGCCGCGCGCCACCGCGAGGCGGCGGAGCTGATGCCCGGCGGCAATACCCGCAGCGTGCTGTTCCACGGCCCCTTCCCCTTCACCGCCGAAAGCGGGGAGGGCTGCCGGGTGCGCGACCTCGATGGCCACGCCTATGTCAGCATGATCGGCGAATTCACCGCCGGGCTGTTCGGCCACTCGCACCCGGCCATCCGCGCGGCCGTGCTGCGGGCGCTGGATACCGGCGTGAACCTGACCGCGCACAACCCCTTCGAGGCGCGCTTCGCCCGGCTGGTGCGGGACCGCTTTCCGTCGCTGGAGATGCTGCGCTTCACCAATTCGGGGACGGAGGCCAATCTGCTGGCGCTGGCCTGCGCCACCATCTCGACCGGCCGCAGCACCATCCTCGGGTTTCGGGGCGGCTACCATGGCGGGCTGATGACCTTTGGCCTGGGCGCCAACCCGATCAACGTGCCGCATCGCGTGGTGCTGGCCGGCTACAATGATCTGGTGGAGGCAACCGCACTGGCGCGCGAACATGCCGGCGACCTGGCCGCTATCATCCTGGAGCCGATGCTGGGCGGCGGCGGCTGCATCGCGGCGGAGGATGATGTCCTGCGCGGCCTGCGTGCCCTGGCCGATGAGACCGGCGCCGTGCTGATCTTCGACGAGGTGATGACCAGCCGCCTCGCCCCCGGCGGGTTGCAGGAGCTCACGGGCGTCACGCCGGATCTGACGACACTCGGGAAGTATGTCGGTGGCGGCATGTCTTTCGGCGCCTTCGGCGGGCGCGCGGCGCTCATGGCGATCTTCGACCCGCGCCGTCCGGATGCCGTGCCGCATGCCGGCACCTTCAACAACAACACGCTGACCATGTCCGCCGGCATCGCCGCGCTGTCCGAGATCTACACGCCGGACGTCGCGCGCACCCACAATGCCCGCGGCGATGCGCTGCGCCATGCTTTGCAGGATGCGGCCGGGGACCTGCCGATCCAGATTACCGGCCGCGGCAGCATGATGGCCTTCCATTTCAGGGCGACGCCGCCTCGCAACGCCGAGGAAGCGGCCAGCGGCAACCAGGCGCTGAAGGAGTTGCTGTTCCTCGATCTGCTGGATCGCGGCTACTACATTGCCCGCCGCGGCATGGTGGCGCTGTCGCTGATGGTGGGCGCGGCCGAGGCCGAGGGCTTCGTCGCCGCCTTCGCGGATTTCTGCGAGATCCGCGGCGCGCTGATCCGCGACGCGGTGGCATAGGGGCAAAACCCCCACCCCGACCCTCCCCGCAAGCGCGGGGGGAGGGTTGGGGTGGGGGCGTTCTGCCCCCGGACCCTCACACCTTCACAGGCGTCCCGTACTGCCCGACATGGGCAAACTCGCCGATCGGCTTCCGCACCCTTGGTGCCACTTCCCGCTCCGCCAGCTTCTCCGGCAGCAGGGAGGGGGCGCCGGTCACGCCGAAGGCGATCGCCACCACCGGCTCATGGCCCTCCGGCACGCCAAGCTCGGCCCGCGCGCGCTCCACATCGAAGCCGCGCATCTGGTGGCTGCCGAGGCCCAGCTCCACCGCCTGCAACGCCATCTGCGCCACCGCCTGGCCGAGGTCGTACATCGCCACCGCATTCGCCGCGCCATTGGCGGCGAAGGTGGTGCGGTGGAACGCGATCATCAGCAGCCCCGCCTGCGGCGCCCAGGCCTGGTTGTTCACGCTGAGCAGCCCGGCCAGCCTGGCGAAGGCCTCTGGCTCCGCATCCTTGCGGGCGGTGATGAACACCCAGGGCTGCTCGTTGAAGCAGGAGGCGGCCCAGCGCGCGGCCTCCAGCAGGCTGGCTTCCTGGGCGGCCGTCACCGGCGCGCCGGTGAAGGCGCGCGGGCTCCAGCGTGCCTGCATCAGGGCGTTGATCGGGTGGGCGACGGGGGCGGTACGGTCGGTCACGCGGCGGGTATTCCTTGCTACTGTCGTTCCATGTTGGTGCGCTCGACCACCTCGGCCCAGCGCGCCATTTCGGCATGCACGGTGGCGCGCGTCTCGGCAGGCGTGCCGGGCGCGCGCGGCGTCAGACCCAGCGCACCGAGGCGCGCCTGAAGTTCCGCATTGCCATGCATCGCCTGTGCCACGGCGGTAATGCGTTGCACAATTGCGGGCGGCGCATTGGCCGGCGTGCCGATGGCGTACCAGGTGACGATGTCGAAGCCCGGCTGGCCGAGGGCTTCCGCCACCGTCGGTACCTCCGGCAGCAGCGGCGACCGCTCGCCGGAGGTGATGGCCAGCGCCCGTACCTCGCCGCCTCGGATCTGGCCGAGCACGGCGGAGGCGGTTTCCGCCACCACCTGCACCTCGTTGTTGCGCAGCGCGATGATGGCGGCGGGCGTGCCGCGATAGGGCACATGGGTCATGCGGAAGCCGCCCGCGCTCTGCACCGCCTCGGCCACGAAATGCTGCGTGCTGCCGACGCCCACGGTGGCGAAGTTGATGGCATCCGGCCGCGCCTTGGCCTGCGCCACAAGCTCCGCCATGTCCTTCGGGCCGTTCGGCCCGGCCAGGATCACGAGGCCGGTGGAGGCCACCATCGCCACCGGGTCGATATCCGCGCGCGGGTCGTAGGGCAGGCTGCGGTACAGGGCGGCGGACACCGCGAAGCCGTTGTTCAGCAGCATCAGCGTGTGGCCGTCATTGGCGCGGGCCAGCGTATTGGCGGCCAGCGTGCCACCGGCGCCGGGGCGGTTCTCAACCACCACCGGCTGGCCCCAGGCGGCCGACATGGCAGGCGCCAGCAGCCGCGCCACGATATCCGTGGTGCCGCCGGCGCCGAAGCCCTGGATGAAGCGCACCGGCCGGTCCGGCCATGCCGCCTGGGCGCGGGCTGCCAGCGGCAGCAGCAGCGCAGGCAGCGCGAGGGCGGTGCGACGGCCGATGCTTCGCGGTGTTTCCCGGGTCATGGACATTTTCCCTGTGCTGTTGCAATCGAGCGCGATGCAATCGTTTGTTGCCCACCCCATTACGGCAGCGTCGCCACCCGTCAAGCCCAAAGCCGCCTTGCCCGAGGAACCCGCCATGTCCGATCTTCTCCGCCGCCTGCAGGTCGCCGAACTGGTGCAGAACTGGGCGGTCTGGCGCGATGCCGGGGATTGGGACCGCTTTGCCACCTGCTGGCATGAGGATGGGCGGATGATGGCCACCTGGTGCCAGGCCTCGGCGGCGGATTTCATCGCCGCGTCCAAGGCCGGCTGGGCGCGCGGCGTCTCGATCCTGCATTTCCTGGGCGGCTGCTCCGTTGACCTCGCCGGCAACCGCGCCATCGCGCAAACGAAAATGACCATCAGCCAGCGGGCGGAGGTGCATGGCGTACTGGTGGACGTGGTCTGCACCGGCCGCTTCCACGACTTCATCGAGGAGCGGGACGGCAAGTGGGGCATCGTGCTGCGCCAGCCGATCTATGAGAAGGACCGGATGGACCCGGTGGACCCGGCGGCGAAGCTGCAACTCGACCCGGCGCTGCTGGCGCGCTTTCCCGAGGGCTATCGCCACCTCGCCTATCTCCAGACCGGCATCGGCTATGAGGTGAAGACGGACATGCCGGGGCTGAAGGGTGAAAAAGTGCAGGCGCTGTATGCCGCCGGCCGCCGCTGGCTGGCTGGCGAACCGCATGGCTGGGCTGAATAACTCCCGCTTTCATCAATTCTTCAGGGAAATATGTCACCTCTGCGTCATGGCCCTGCCGGATGGCTGTCGCCATTGCTAGCTAGGATCGAGCCCAGGATGGGCGATCGAGTCCCGTCCGGGGTTCAGGAGGTTTGCATGGACGACCAGGCTTTCCGGCGTGAGCGGATGCTCGCCTCGGGCCTGTTGCGGGAAGCGGCACCGGCGGAGCTGGCGCTGCTGGCGCGCATGCGGGACGAGGCCGAGGGCCCGCTTCGGTCGCAGCCGCAGCCCGCCCGCCCCCTGCTGCTTTCGGCCCTGCCGCATAGGCCTGGCTACCGCCCCGCAAAACGGCCACGCGCGACCGTCTGATCCGCAGCCTGAGCGGGCTTCCGGCGCGGCGGGGGCGCGTGTAGCGTTCCCGTTTGATGACGAATGCCTCCCCCCCGACCCCCCTGTTGCAGGTCCGCGGCCTGACGCGCCGTTTCGGCGGCGTGGTGGCGCTGGACGGGCTGGATCTGGAGGTGCGGCCGGGCACCGTCACCGGGCTGATCGGCCCGAACGGCGCCGGCAAATCCACCGCCTTCCAATGCATCTCCGGCGTCATCCCGCCGGATGCCGGGCAGGTGCTGTTCAACGGCCAGGACATCACCGGCCTGCGGCCGGACCGCATCACCGGCGCCGGCCTGGTGCGCAGCTTCCAGATCGCCCGCGGCATTCCGCGCCTGACGGTGCTGGAGAACCTTCTCCTCTATGGCCCGGCGCAGCCCGGCGAAGGCGTCGCCGCCGCCATCCTGCGCCCCGCCGCCATGCGCGCGCGGGAGGAAGCGCTGCGCGAACGCGCCAAGGCTGTTGCCGCCCGGCTGAACCTGACGGCTGTGCTGGACAACCAGGCCTCGGCACTGTCCGGCGGCCAGAAGAAGCTGATGGAGATCGGCCGCGCCCTGATGGCCGAACCCCGCCTGCTGCTGCTGGACGAACCGGTGGCCGGCGTGAACCCGACCCTGTCCGCCGAGATCGCCACCCATATCGGCACGCTGCGCGATGAGGGGCTGACCGTGCTGATCGTCGAGCATCACATGGATTTCGTGGCCTCCCTCTGCGACCCGGTCATCGTCATGGCGGAAGGCCGCCGCCTGGTGGAAGGCAGCTTCGCCGAAGTGGCGGAGGATACGCGGGTACAGGAGGCCTATATGGGCCGGAGAGCGCACGCATGACCGGTCACGATGACCGCAGGGCGCAGCGGGCATCCTGCCGCGGAGACGCGGCATGATGGCGGCGAGCACCGAAGGTCTGAATCCTGACGGCAGCATCCTGTTGCAGGTGGAAGCCCTGGTCGGCGGCTATGGCGCGGCGGATGAAATCCTGAAGGGCATCACCGTCTCGCTGCCGCCGCGCCGCATGGCCGCGATCGTCGGACCCAATGGCGCCGGCAAATCCACGCTGCTGAAGGCCATCGCCGGCATGCTGCGCGCCAAGTCGGGCAGCGTCCGCCTGGCCGGCGAGATGCTGACCGGCCTGCCGCCGCGCGGCATCGCCGCCCGCGGGGTCGCCTTCGTGCCGCAGGAGGCGAACATCTTCCCCAGCCTCTCGGTGCGCGAGAACCTGGAGATGGGCGGCTACCTCGAACCCCGCGCCACGGTGGTGCAGCGGGTGGAGGCGCTGTTCGCCCGCTTCCCCATGCTGGCCGAGAAGCGCCGCCGCGCCGCGCGCACGCTTTCGGGCGGGCAGCGGCAGATCCTGGCGATGGGCATGGCGCTGATGGTGGCACCGAAGCTGCTGCTGCTGGACGAGCCTTCCGCCGGCCTCAGCCCGAAGGCCGCCGAAAGCCTGTTCGACGACATCGCCGCCATCCATGCCGAGGGCACCGCCATCCTGATGGTGGAGCAGAATGCGCTGGAGGCGCTGGCGATCGCGGAGGATGGCATCGTCATGGTCGATGGCCGCGTCGCCCGCACCGGCCCCGCCGCGGAGCTTGCCTCCGACCCCGAAGTGCGCCGCCTGTTTCTGGGCGGCTGACGTGCAACAACAAAAGAAGGGAAGCTGACGGATGATGCAGATGAATATCGGGCGCCGCGGCGCCCTGCTCGGGGCGGCCGCCGCCGTCTCCTCCTTCGCCATCGGCGGTCGCGCCTTCGCGCAGACGCAGCCGGTGGTGTTCGGCGCGCTGCCGCCGCTGACCGGCGCCGGCGGGCCCTATGGCCCGGCCATGCTGCGCGCCATGCAGGGCGTGGTGGAGCAGGCGAACAGCGCCGGCGGCATCAAGGGCCGCCAGGTGCGCCTCGCCTTCGAGGATGACCAGACCAACCCCGATGCCGGCGTGCGCGGCGCGCGCAAGCTGATCGATGTGGACCGCGTGCAGGCGCTGATGGGCACCTGGGCGTCCTCCGTCACCACGGCCGTCGCACCGCTGTGCTGGGAAAACCGGGTGCCGCTGTTTACCGTCTCGGGCGCCGACAGCATCACCCTGCTGCCGCATCAGGGGCACATCTTCCGCACCCAGCCGAACAGCCGCCTGCAGATCGAGACGGCCAGCAAGTGGCTGCTCGGCAAGGGCGCCAGGCGGGTGTTCCACATGGCGGCGCAATCGCCCTTCGCGCAGTCCAGCCAGGAGGTGATGACCGCGACGCTGGGTGCCGCCGGCGGCACCGTTTCCGGCTACATCGTCTATGAGCGGGAAAAGACCGCCTTCCGGTCGGAGGTGGACCAGATCATGCGCTCGCGCTCCGACACCGTGATGCTGAACGGCTACCTGCCGGATGTGACCATCCTGCTGCGGGAGTTGTATCGCGCCGGCTTCGACGGCCGCCGCTTCACCTTCGCCTATGCCGCGCCGGCCAGCGTCTTCGGCACGCTGCCGAATGAGGTGACGAATGGGCTGACCACCTTCCAGCCGAGCCCCGACCTCAACAGCCCCGCCTTCACCCGGCTGAAGGCCGCCTTCGGCAACACGGAGGTGGACCCGTATTCGGCGCAGGTGCACGACCACGCCACCATGGCGATCCTGGCCGCCGCGCAAGGCGGCGAGGCGACCGGCACCGTCATCCGCGAGAATGTCCGCAAGATCTCCCAGGGCGATGGGGAGAAGGTGGACAATGTCACGGACGGGCTGCGCCTGATCGCCGCCGGACGCGCCGTGAATTTCGAGGGCGCCTCCGGCCCCTGCGAATTCGACGACCGTGGCGACATCCGCGGCACCAAGTTCCGCTACGAGGTGGCGGAGGGCGGCGCCTACCGGGTGCTCGAACTGGTTTGAGAGGCGTGCCCCGATCCAGGAGCCACCTGTGATGCAGGATGGGCGCGCGATGCGGCCCGCAGGGCCGAGCAGCCGAACGGCCGCCGCGGCCTATGCCGCGAAGCCCAGCGGCCGGAGGCCGCGCCCGTCACGCCTCTGGCGTGCCTGCGGCGCGACTGAGGGCACGCAATGATCCAGGACTGGCGGGATCTCGTTCAGGTTTTGCTGAACGGGGTCATGGCGGGCAGCGTGCTGATGCTGCCCGCCATCGGCTTCAACTGCATCTTCGCGGTGCTGCGCTACCCGAACTTCTCCATCGCCGGCTTCGCCACGGTGGGCGCCTTCGCCGGCTGGGTCGCCAATGCGGTCTATGGCTGGCCGATCGGGCTCGCCTTGCCGCTGGCCTTCCTGGTGGCCGGGCTGGTGTCCCTGACGGCGGAGGAACTGGCCTTCCGGCCGCTGCGCCCGGCCGGGCCGCTGACGGTCGCCATCGCCTCCGTCGCCATGACCATCCTGCTGGAGAACATCATCCGCTTCGGCTTCGGCAACGACCTGCGCGGCTACGACCTGCCGATCCTGCGCGACTGGCGCTTCGATGGCATCCGCGTGAATCCGCAGCAACTGCAGAACACCGGCTACGCCATCGTCGCGGCGGGCGGGCTGTTTCTTCTGCTGGGCTTTTCGCGGCTGGGGCGCGCGATGCGGGCTGTCGCCGACAATCCCGTGCTGGCGGATATCAAGGGTGTCGATCCCAACCGCATCGCCCGCGTCGCGGTGTTCCTCGGTGGCGGGCTGGCGGGCTGCGGCGGCATGCTGATCGGCATCGATACCTCGATCGACCCGCTGACCGGCTTCCGCGTCGTGCTTTCCGTCTTCGCCGCCGCCGTGGTCGGCGGGCTGGGGTCGATCCCCGGTGCCGCGCTCGGCGCCATGGTGGTGGGGGTGGGGGAGGAGCTGGCCGGGGTGGTGCTGTCGCCGGCCTACCGCACCGTCACCGCCTTCCTCGCCATCCTGCTGGTGCTGATGTTCCGGCCACAGGGGATTTTGGGGGGGCGCAACTGATGGAAGCCTACCTGGTCGCCATGCTGGTCTTCGCGGGCTTCTATGCGCTGATGGCGCTGGGGCTGAACGTGATCTGGGGCCTGGCGGGGATGGTCAATCTCGGCCTGGTCGGCTTCTTCGCCGTCGGCGCCTATGCCTCCGCGCTGCTGACCACCAAGCTGCTCTGGCCGATGCCGCTGGGCTGGGCCGCCGGCGCGGTGATGGCCGCCGCCGCGGGCGCCATCATGGCGCTGATCGTGGCGCGGCTGCGGGGCGACTACCTCGCCATCGTCACGCTGGGCTTCGCCGAGGTGATCCGCCTTGTGGCATCCAACGAGATCTGGCTGACCAACGGCACGGATGGCATCTCCGGCATTCCGGGGCCCTGGCGCGGCGATGTCTCGCCGCAGGGGTTCAACCTGATCTATCTCGGCATCGTCTGGACCGCGGTGGCGGTGGTGTTCGTGCTGCTCGCGCGCCTGTCGCATTCCCCCTTCGGCCGCGTGCTGCGCGCGATCCGGGAGGATCAGGACATCGCCGCGGTCGCCGGCAAGCCGGTGCTCTGGTTCAAGGTGCGCGCCTTCACCATCGGCGCGGCGGTGCTCGGCGGGGCAGGGGCGCTGTATGCGCATTACAACGCCTATATCGCGCCGGACGGCTTCGCCCCGCTGCTGACCATCTACATCGTGCTGGCGCTGACCGCGGGCGGCGTGGGGGCGATGCGGGGTGCCATCATCGGTGCGCTGTTCGTGATCGCGCTGCTGGAATCCACGCGCTTCCTCTCCGCCGTCATCCCGGGCATCAGCCCGGTGCAGAAGGCGGCCCTGCGTGAAGGCACCATCGCGCTGAGCCTGATCCTGCTGCTGCGCTTCCGGCCGCAGGGCCTGATTCCTGAGAAAACCCGTACCAAGGCGACCCCATGACCCGCCCCGTTCCCGATTATTCCCCCGTCATTTCCGCCATCGCGGCCGGCGGCCAGCCGGGCCCGTTGTTTGCCGCCCTCGATACCGCCATGGGCCAGGCGATCGGCCACAAGCTGTTCACCATCCTGGTGATCCATCCGGGCGCGAGTGAAAGCCAGCGCTATTATTCCAACATGCCGAAGGAATACCCTGTCGGCGGCCGCAAGCCGATCAACCCGACGCCCTGGTTCGCCAAGGTGCTGAACGAGGGCGTGCCCTATATCGGCACGACCTATGCCGACATCACGGACGTCTTCTACGACCACGAGCTGATCCGCAGCCTGGGCTGCGAAAGCGTGCTGAACGTGCCGGTCCGCTGGGACGGCCAGACCATCGCCACCATCAACCTGCTGCATGAGGCCGGCTGGTACAGCGAGGCGGATATCGCCACCGCGCAGCAATTCGCGGCGCTGGCCGTGCCCGGCGTGCTGAAGGTCATCTCCGACAAGTAGCCGCCAGACAGCCCCCCGCATCCGGCGGGGGGCTGGACGCCGGGCTCCCACCTCCGCAATACTTAGGTATGTAAGGGTCTCAACGACCAGCGGAGGAACCCCCATGTCGCGCTTCCCGACGCGCATCGAAGACATCCTGGCCGCGCCGACGCGCCGTGGCCTGCCACGCCCGGTGCAGCATCCCACGGCCGATATCGGCGCCTATATGCGCGGCGTGGATAATTTCTGCCGGGTCATGGCGATCCGCCCCGGCGACCATGTGGTGATGCTGACCGATCCGCTGCTGGACCCGCGCGTGATCCAGGCGGTGCAGGGCCTGGCGCGCGGCCGCGGCGCCACCTTCGCCAGCTATATGGGCGAAAGCACCCGCTATGTGACGGTGCCGGAGGAAGCCAAGGCGCTGCTCTCGCGCGCCACTTTCGTGGTGTCCACCTGGTTCGCCTCCGTGCTCGACCCCTATTGCATCGGGCTGCGCCGCAACCAGGGGCAGCGCTGGGTGAAGATCACCTTCTTCCGCGACCTCGATCTGCTGCACACGCCGCAGGCGCAGTTCCCGGTCGATCTGCTGGGCGAGATCATCCGCGCCACCGGAAGGCTGTTCCCGGAACAGGGCGACTTCACGCTCCGCCTGTCGGACCCGCGCGGCACCGACCTCCGCATCCCCTACACCGATGCGATGCTCCAGCACCTGCGGAAGCACAATCGCTGGCGCGGCCACAACATCGCCGATGAGCCGGGCTGCTACGTCCACTACCTGCCGACACATGGCCCGAACCTGTTCGAATACTCGATGGTCGGCCTGCAGCCGGAGGACAAGGTGGGCGTCACCGGCACCGTCTGGGCGAATTGGGCGGTGGGTTTCGACAAGCCCTTCGAGAACCCGGTCGGCGTGGAGTTCAAGGACGATCTGGTGCACGCCGTCCATGGCGAGGGCTTCGCGGCGGAGGTGATGCGGGACTACCTGATCGGCGGCACGCTGGAGGAGCTGGGCTGCGGCCATAACCCGAAGGCGCCGCGCTTCGACATCTACCCGGCCGGCCCCAACTCCCCGGGCAGCCTGCATGTCGGCATCAACGCGCCGAAGCCCTCCGAATACCTCCGCCGGGTCATGCCGAACTGGGAGGAGCCGCATATCCACATGGACCTGGTGCTCTACGACGCCACGGTGACGGCGGGGAACCGCCCGCTGGTCGAGGATGGCTACCTGCTGTCGCTGCGCGACCCCAAGGTGCGGGCGCTCGCCGAGACCTATGGCGACCCAGTGGATCTGCTGGAAGCCTGGCCGGTTTAGCCGGCGCACAACAAGAAATGGGGGAAACAACAATGAAGATCGGAAACGGGCCGTGTCTCACACGGCGGGGTGCGCTGACGGGCGGCCTGCTGCTGGCGGCGGGCGGCGCACGGGCGCAGGCGGCCTATCCGGACCGGCCGATCCGGCTGGTCGTGCCGTTCCTGGCGGGCGGCGGCGGCGATACGCTGTCGCGGCTGACGATCGGTCCGGCGCAGGCCCGGCTGGGCCAGAATTTCGTGGTGGACAACCGCCCCGGCGCCGGCGGCAATGTCGGTGCGGAACTGGCCGCCCGCGCCGCGCCGGATGGCTACACGCTGTTCTACGGCACCAACGGCACCCATGCGATCAATGAGGCGCTGTACCCGAGGCTCGGCTTCCGCCCGCATGAGGATTTCACCCCCGTCGCGCCGCTGTCGCGCATCGTGCTGGTGGTGCTGGTGAAGCGGGACATGCCGGTTCAGACGCTGCCGGAGCTGATCGCCTGGCTGAAGGCCAATCCCGGCAAGGCGACCTATGGCTCCGCCGGCAATGGCACCACCGGGCATATCGCGGCGGAGATGTTCCGCATGGCGGCCGGGGTGGAGATCCTGCACGTGCCCTATCGCGGCAATGCGGCGGCGATGACGGATCTCGCCGGTGGCCGCATCGACATGGCGATCGAGCTGATCCCGGCTGCCTTCGCCGCCATGCAGAATGAGGCGGTGCGGACGCTCGCCGTCACCTCCGCCGAGCCTTTGGCCACGCATCCGAACCTGCCGACCGTGGCCTCGGTGCTGCCGGGCTTCCAGGTCAGCGCCTGGGACGGCATCTTCGCCCCCGCCGGTACGCCGGCACCGATCATCGCGCGGCTGAACGCCGCCTTCACCGAAGGGCTGCGGGACGAGGCCATGGTGGGCGCGCTGCGTACCCGCGGCGCGGAACCGGCGCCGGCGATGAGCCCGGACGCCTTCGCCGCCTTCATCGCGGCGGAGCGGGTGCGCTGGGGCGCCGCGGTCCGCGCCTCCGGCGCGCAGATCGGCTGATCAGGCCTTCGCCTCCTCCGGCGCCGTCTCCGCCCCCGGGGTGATGACGGCGCCGACCATGGCGGGCGAGGTGGCCGCCATGTCGAAGCTCTCGCGCAGTTCCGGTGCCGGGGCGGCGCGCTGGCGCAGGCGCCACAGCACGAAGGCCAGCAGCCCGACCTGGGTGAGCGCGATGAACAGGAACAGCCCGCCGCCGGGGAAGGACCGCATCAGCAGCGCCGCCCCGATCGGCCCGGCGATGGAGCCGAGCCCGTTCACCAGCAGCAGGGAGGATGCGGTGCCGACATAGTCGGATGGGTCCGCATGGTCATAGGCATGCGCCGCCGCGATGGAATAGCAGGGCAGCGCCAGGCCGCCGAAGGCCGCCGCCAGCACCAGCAGCCAGATGCCCCGCAATTCCAGCAGCCCCAGCGCCAGCCCGACGCAGATCGAGGCCAGCAGCAGCCCGGCCAGCACGAAGCGCCGGTCCATGCGGTCCGACAGCCGCCCGATCGGCATCTGTGTCACGGCACCGGCCAGCACCGCCGCGGTCATGAACAGCGCCGCGCCGTTCTCATCCAGCCCGAAGCCGGTCGCCGCCACCGCGCCCAGCCCCCAGAAGGCGCCATTCGCCAGCCCCACCATCAGGCTGCCAACCAGCCCGACCGGCGAGGCACGCCACAGCTTGCCAGGTCGGAAGCGCACATCCGTCACCGGCGCGGGCTGTGGCGACCGGCTCAGCGCCACCGGAATGGCGGCCAGGCTGATCAGGATGCCGGCCACCGCGAACAGCTCGAACCCGCCCACCGGATAGGCCAGCACCGTCATCTGCCCCGCCGCGATGGCGGCATGGTTGATCATCACATAGGTGCCGAGCAGCAGCCCGCGGGTGGTGTTGGTGGCGCGGTCGTTCAGCCAGGATTCCACCACCAGGTAGAACACCGCAAGCCCATAGCCGAAGCCGAAGCGCATCAGCGCCCAGGGTATCTCCCCCACCAGCAGCGGATAGGCGAAGGCGACGGCGGAGACTCCGCAGACCACCGCGGCGAAGGCCCGGATATGCCCCGCGCGCCCCACCAGATGCGGCCCATGCAGGCAGCCCACCACGAAGCCCGCGAAATAGGCCGAGCCGAGCAAGCCAATGGCAACCGGTCCGAACCCCTCCGCCACGCCACGCAGCGGCAGCAGCAGGGTGAGCAGCCCGTGCCCGGTCAGCAGCAGCGCGACGCCGGCGAACAGCGAGCTGGCGGAGAGCAGGACCTGCGGCATGCGGCCTCTCAGCGACCTGCGCGGACCAGGGCGCGGTCCAGCACGGCCATGACATCGCCGATGATGTCATCCCGCGTCCAGCCGAACACGTCATAGCCGGCGCCCGCCACCTCCGCGCGCCACCAGCGATGGCGGCTGGCCTCGGTGGGCTGGGCGCCGGCCAGCACGAAGGCGGCCTCCTTCATGGCGCGAAGCTGCACCGCATAGGTGAAGCGCGCACCGCCCGGCAGCTCCGCCGCCAGCGCGGCGCGGCCATCCTCGGCCACCAGCTCCGCCTGGCCGCCGCGCTTGCGGATCTCCTCCGCCACCGCCTCCAGCGCCGGGCGGATGGCGGCGTGCAGATGCCGTTCCGCCGTGGCGCGGCTCGGCCGGTGCAGCGCCGCACCCAGCCGCTGCTGCCAGCCATCGGAGGCCGCAGGGGCGCGGGCCGGCGCATGCCCGGTGCGCGCATCCGCCTCCTCGTTCAGCGCGCGCACCAGCCCCCAGGTCGCGATCAGCATGATCACGGTGAAGGGTAGCGCGCCGATCAGGGACGCGGTCTGCAAAGCCGAAAGCCCGCCCGCCAGCAGCAGCACCGCCGCCAGCGCGCCGATGGCGACGCACCAGAAGATGCGCTGCCAGACCGGGTTTTCCTCCGACCCGCCGGAGGCGATGGTGTCCACCACCAGCGCCGCGCTGTCGGCGGAGGTGACGAAGAAGGTCACGATCAGCAGCGTCGCCGCCCAGCTGGTGATGGCGGAAAGCGGCAGCGCTTCCAGGAAGCGGAACAGCGCGGTGGTCACATCCGCCCCCACCGCCGCCGAGAGCCAGCCGCCCTGCGCCATGTCCATCTGGATGGCGGTGTTTCCGAACACGGTCATCCAGGCAAAGGTGAAGCCAGCCGGCGCCACCAGCACGCCGAGCACGAATTCCTTGATGGTCCGGCCCCGGCTGATGCGGGCGATGAACATGCCGACGAAGGGCGACCAGGCGATCCACCAGGCCCAGTAGAGCAAGGTCCAGCCGCCAAGCCAGCCGGAGGGTTCATAGGCATGCAGCCGGAAGGTGCGGCCGACGATATCGGCCAGGTAGGCGCCGGTATTCTGCACATAGGCCTGCACCAGGAACAGCGTCGGCCCGGTGGCCAGCACGAACACCATCAGCCCGAGCGCCAGGCCGAGATTGAGGATCGACAGGCGCCGGATGCCGCCATCCAGCCCGAGCATGACGGAGCCCAGCGCAATGGTGATGATGCCCGCGATCAGCCCCACCTGCACCCAGGGCCCGGTCGGCATGCCGGTGAGGTGCGCCAGCCCCGCATTGGCCTGGGCCGCGCCATAGCCGAGCGAGGTGGCGACGCCGAGCATGGTGCCGATCACCGCGAAACTATCCACCACATGTCCCGGCCAGCCGCGGAATCGCTCGCCAAGGAAGGGGTACAGCGCGGAACGCAGCGTCAGCGGCAGGCCGCGGCGAAAGCCGAAATAGGCCAGCACCAGCCCCACCATGGCGTAGATCGCCCAGGCATGCAGGCCCCAGTGGAAGAAGGTGGAGATCATCGCCTCCCGCGCCGCGCCGAAGCTCTGCGGCACGCCGGCGGTGTTGGGGGGCGGGGCGGCATAGTGCATCACCGGCTCGGCGACGCCGAAGAACATCAGGCCGATACCCATGCCGGCGCTGAACAGCATGGCGAACCAGGACCCATTGCCGAATTCCGGCGTCTCCTCATCCGCGCCGAGCCGGACAGCGCCATGCCGGCCGAAGGCGAGCAGCAGGGCGGCGACCAGGAAGATCGCGACGGCCAGCATGTAGAACCAGCCGAAGCTCTGGATCACCCAGGCCTGCGCCGCGGTGAAGGTGCCGGCGGCGCCTTCCGGCCACAGGCCGGCGTAGAGAACCAGCGCCAGCAGCACGAAGCTCGCGGACAGGAATACCGGCCAGCAGATGGCGGAACGGCTGGGAAAGGCGGGTGGCTCAGCCACGGCCGGGCCGGGGTGCACGGAGGTCGCGCGTCATGGCGGATGCCTTGCTTGCGGGTGATGGAGAACCCTGGGCTTCCCACCATAGGCGCCAGCACGGCCGCCGAAAACCACCGAGGCCGGAACGACCACGCCAGACTACGCCGATGCGCCGCGGGTGCAGTGGCTACCGAGGCGCCAGATGGTCAGCCGGCGCGCCGTTGTGGCTGCTCGCTACCGGTCATAGGCCAGGCGGAACCCGGTATGCCCGGCGGAGGTATCCGGGCTGCGGCCGGACCGGGCGGCGATGCGGTAGCGGTAGCAGTAGCTGAGGTGGCACAGGTAGGACCCACCCTTCATCACCCGCTCCCGCTCCGCCGCCGCGGCCTGGTTGCGCTGCTTCGCCGCGGCCGAGAGGGAGCGAATGCGGAAGGGGTCGGCGCACCATTCCCAGACGTTGCCGCAGGCGTTGAACAGCCCGAAGCCGTTCGGGCGGAACGCATCCACCGGCGCGGTGCCGAGGAAGCCGTCGGACAGGGTGTTCTGGGCCGGAAACCGCCCCTGCCAGATGTTGCACAGCGCGTTGCCGTCATCCGGCTCCGCCGCACCCCAGGGAAAGCGTGCGGCATCAACGCCGCCCTTGGCCGCATGCTCCCATTCCGCCTCCCCCGGCAGGCGGCCGCCGGCCCAGGCGGCGAAGGCGGCGGCATCGTTCCAGGCGATATGGGTGGCGGGGTGGTCCAGCCGGTCCGCGATGGAGGAACCTGGCCCCTCCGGCGCCGCCCAATGGGCGCCCTGCACCTGGCGCCACCAGGGCGTTCCCTCCGGGCTTGGCGCCTGCGTGCCCGGCGGCAGGAAGCTGTGGAAGACATAGGACCAGCCATAGCGCTCCGCCTCCGTCCGGTAGCCGGTGGCGGCGATGAAGGCGGCGAAGCGGCGGTTGCTGACGGCGTGGGCGTCGATCCGGAAGGGGCGCAGGGTCACGCGCCGCGCCGGGCCTTCGCCATCCTCGCGGAAGACGGGCGTGTCGGTGCCCATGGTGACGGTGCCGCCAGGGATCGCGACCACCAGGCTTTCGTCGCCTCCACCGGCCGCGGGCAGGTTAGCGGTCGGGCCTGCCGCGCGCCCCATGGCGGGCACGCAGCAGGATTTCGTGGGGGCCTCCACGCGCCTAGCCTCCGGGTGTCCCCACCACGACATCCGCCCCGGCCTGTGGCGGCGGGGGGAAGTGGAAGCCGCGCTGGCCGGACAGGCCCCGATTGGTCTGGCCCTGGAACGTCTTAGCCGGGGTGCCGACCAGCTTTCCGTCCGCGATCCAGCCGGTATCGACGCCCCAGGCCTCGGCGACGAGCGCTGCTTCCAGCTTCGCCCGCACATCGGCCAGGGCCGGGTCGCCGGCGAGGTTCCGCATCTCCTGCGGATCTTCCCGCAGGTCGAACAGCTGGATCGTGTTGCCGTTGGGATACCAGATCAGCTTGTGCCGCCCATCGGTCGCCATGCGGGTGGCGGAGGCATCGTCGCGGCAGGCCGCCGTCAGCACTTCCCGCCGCGCATCGCCGATCATCGAAAGCCCCTCCATCGGTGCGGCGGGGGTGACGCCGGCGAAGTCCAGCAGCGTCGGCATCACATCCGCCAGCTGCACCAGCCGCCGGTCGACGCTGCCGGGCGCCGTGCGGGCATCGCCGGCCGGGCCGAGCAGGATGGTCGGCACCCGCGCGCTATCCTCGTAGAAGATGCGCTTGGCCCAGAGGCCGTGGGTGCCGAGCATGTCGCCATGGTCGGCGGTGAACAGCACCACCGTGTCGTCCAGCAGCCCTTCCTCCCGCAGCGTGCCGAGCACCAGGCGGAACTGATGGTCGATATGCGTGCACAGCGCCATGAAGGCGCGCTGGATGCCGCGCAGATGGTGCGGCTTCACATGCGACCAGTAGTCGGTGATGGAACGCAGCGCATAGGGCAGGGCGGCCTCGTCCTGCGCCCAGTCGGCGACCGGTGGCACCGGCGGCTCGGCATCGCGGTAGATGTCGAGATAGGCCTGCAACGGCGCCAGCGGCGGGTGCGGCGCGGTGTAGGACAGGTGCCAGAAGCCGGGCCGCGTCGGGTCCCGCCGCTTGATCTCGCGGCACATCTTCCAGGTGGTCCAGTTGGTCACATGGCAATGCTCCGGCAGGTGGAAGGGCCGCCAGAGGTAGTCGTTGTTGTTCATGCCATGGTTGAAGCCCTGGCCCGGAAAACCCTGGTCGGCCAGGAACAGGTCGTAGTCGTCATAGCCGCCGAGATGCGGCCGGCCTTCCTCCGCAAGATGCACATCGTCGAAGCCGATGCGGTCGCGCGGCGGATAGACATGCAGCTTGCCGACCGCGCGGGTCTGGTAGCCGGCGGCCCCCAGCGTGGCCGCCAGCGTCGGCTGCGGCGGCATGCGCGCCACCGGGTCGAAGCTGCGGTCGCCATGGATGCGCGCGGTGTTGCCCGTCATCAGCGTGCGCCGTGCCGGGATGCAGATCGGGCATTCGGAATAGGTGTTCGGAAAGCACACGCCGTTGCGGGCCAATTGGTCCAGCGTCGGCGTCAGCACGGTGGGATGGCCGGCATGGCCCATGAGGGAGGCCGGCCACTGGTCCACCGTGACCAGCATGATGTTCGGTCGCTTCATGCTGCCGCTCACTCCACCCGCGCCCCACTGTCGCGCACCAGCGGGCCCATCTTGGCGCGCTCCGCGGCGATGAACGCCGCGAATTCCTCCGATGTTCCACCCTTCAGCGGCAGGCCGAGCTGGCGGGCGCGGGCCTGCACGCCGGGATCGGCCACGGCGGCATTATAGGCGGCATTGAGGCGCCGGATCGCCTCGGCCGGTGTGCCGCGAGGCGCCACCACGCCGTGCCAGGACAGGAAATTGTAGTTGGCCACCCCCGCCTCCGCCACCGTCGGCAGGTCCGGCGTGAAGGGCGACCGGCTGGGGCCGGTGACGGCCAGGGCACGCAGCTGGCCCTGGGTGACGGCGGGCAGCAGCGTGCCGTCGATCAGCAGGTTCACATGGCCGGCGGTGAGGTCCGTCTGCGCCGGGGCGCTGCCGCGATAGGGCACATGCGTCATCTGCACATTCGCCAGCGACATCAGCATCTGGGTCGCCAGATGCCCGGCCGTGCCATTGCCGGGCGTCGCGAAGGTCAGTGCATTCGGCCGCGCGCGGGCGGCATCGAGAAGGCTGGCCAGTGTCTGGTGCGGCGATTCCCGTGGCACCCCGACCAGCAGCGAAACCTCCGTCAGGCGCAGGATCGGCGCGAAGCCGTCGGGGTCGAAGGGCAGCCGCGCGAACAGATGCGGCGCGATCGCCAGGATGCCGATATCCGCGAACAGCACCGTATAGCCATCAGCCGCGGCGCGGGAGGCGACACCGGCGCCAACCGTGCCGCCGCCACCGCCCCGGTTGTCGATGACCAGGGACTGGCCGATCTGCCGTTCCACGATCGGCGCCAGCAGGCGTGCCAGGATGTCGTTGTTACCGCCGGGCGGGTAGGGCACCACCACGGTCACCGGCCGTTCCGGCCAGGCGGCCTGCGCTGCCGGGGCCAGGAGCGGCGCGGCGAGCAGCCCGGCGCCAAGCAGCGTCAGAAGCCTGCGAGCGATCATGGTGAGCCTCCCTTCAGTAATTGGCGCTGCGCGGTGGACCCGCGCTGGTGGTGCCGGCCATCGCATCCAGATGAAATTTCAATCGCTCCGCCCGCAGCGGCAGATCGTGCCACAGATTGTCGAATTCTCCGGGGTCGGTTGCGTGATCGAAGATCTCGCCGATGGGGTGGCCGTGATAGATCACGGATTTGTAGCGGCCGTCGAACACCATGGTGCCGTGGCTGTGGTCGCGCCCGGCGCCGATGGCGTCGTGGAATTCGCAGACCACATGCGGCTTGTGGCGCGCCGGGTCGGCACGGCCCTGCAGGATCGGCAGCAGCGATCTGCCCTGTACCGTCCAGGGGATGTCGATTCCCGCCGCCTCCAGCAGGGTGGGCGCGATGTCCACCAGCTCGACCAGCGCGTCGCTCACCAGGCCGGGCGTAATGTGTCCCGGCCAGGACCAGATCATCGGCACATGCACCAGGCCCTCGAAGAAGCGGCAGCCCTTCAGGACCAGCCCGTGGTCGCCGAGCATCTCGCCATGGTCGGAATGGAACAGCACGATCGTGTCCTGGTCCTGGCCACTGTCGCGCAGCGCGGCCAGGATGCGGCCGAGCTGCGCGTCCAGATGCTCGATCATGGCGTAGTAGTTCGCCTTCACCTGCAGCGCGTCGTAGCCCTCCGGCACATGGCTCGCGACCTTGTCGTGGTCGCGCTCGGCAGGCGGCGGTGGCTGTTCGGCATGGCGGATGCGTGGGTCCTGCGGGCGGACCTGTTGCTGGTCCACATCCTGGAAATCCACCCAGCGCTCGCCGTCGCTGTCGCGCCACAAGGGCAGGGGCAGCGTCGCGGCATCGACCTCGGCCAGGGCCTCCGGCGGCGCGTCGAAGGGTGCGTGCGGGTCGAAGAAGTTCAGCGACAGGCACCAGGGCGCGTCGCGTCGGTCGGTGATGAAGCGGATCGCCATCTCCGCGCACCAGGTGGATTGATGCAGCGCCGCCGGCACGCCGGGGCCGCAGAAGGCGCCCTTGTCGCGATACAAGGCCTGCGGATCGACGCCCTTCTCATGCCGCAGCCAATGCTCATAGTCATCGCCGCGTGCCGCATCCGGCGTCGGGTGGTGGTTCCAGTGGAAGACGCGGTAGCCGTCATCGACGCGCTTTTCGTGGTACTTCGCGGCGGACAGATGCAGCTTGCCGATCAGCCCGCAATCATAGCCGGCATCGGCCAGGCGCTTGGTCACCAGCACCTCATGCGCCGGCCAGAAGGCATTGCCGTTGCGCTGCACCTGATGCGTCGCCGGGTAGCGCCCGGTCATCATGCTGGCGCGGGAAGGCGTGCAGATCGGCGATTGCGCGTAGCAGCGCGTGAAGGCGGTGCCGGAGGCGACCAGGCTGTCCATGGCGGGCGTGCGGATATGCGCGTTGCCCAGCGCGCGGATCGTGTCCCAGCGCTGCTGGTCGGTACAGACCCACAGGATATTCGGTCGCTTCACTGCACGGTTACTCCGGCAGCCGGCACGGCGACGCGCCAGCGATTGCGTTCGGCGGTGAGGTGGCGCTGGAAATCCTCGGCGCTGCCGCCGGCCGGCTCGACGCCCAGGGTCAGCAGCCGCGCCGCCACCTCCTCCACCTGCAGCACCGCCTGGAATTCGGCGTTCAGCCGCGTGGCGATGGCATCCGGCGTGGCGGCGGGCATCACCACGCCGAACCAGCCGGCGCTGTCGTAATCCGGCACGCCGAGCTCCCCGAGCGTCGGCAGGTCGGGGAAGGCGCGGGCACGGCGGGCGGTGGCGGCGGCGATCGGCACGGCGCGGCCGCCGGCGAGGTTGCCCGCCATGTCGAGCGGGCTTGAGATCATCAGGTCGATCCGCCCGCCGGCGAGGTCCGCCGCCGCAGGGCCGCCGCCGCGATAGGGCACGTGCAGGATATCCACCCCCGCGCGCAGCTTCAGCAATTCCATCGCCAGATGCGGCAGGCTGCCATTGCCGGGGCTGCCATAGGTCAGCACGCCGGGCCGCGCCTTCGCCATTTCCAGGATTTCCGGCCAGCCGCGCGTTGCCAGCCCGGTGCGGGAGAACAGCAGCGAAGGGCTGGTGACCAGCAGGATCACCGGGCGGAAGGCGGTTTCCGGGTCATAGGGCAGGTTCGGATAGGCGAATTGCGTGATGACGAAGGGCGGCGGCGCCAGCAGGATGGTGTGCCCATCCGGCGCCGCCCGCGCCGCCTCCGCCGTGCCGATGACCGACGCCGCGCCGGCCTTGTTCTCCACCACCACGGGCTGGCCCAGGCGTTGCGACAGATGCTGCCCGGTCAGCCGCGCCGTGGTGTCCGAAGCGCCGCCGGGGGCGAAGGGCACGATGAAGCGGATGGGGCGGGAGGGCCAGGGTGCCGCGCCCTGCGCCAGGGCCGGGCCGGCCAGCCCCATGGCGGCAGCCCCGAGCAGCACCGCGCGCCGGCCGATTGCCGAAGGCGTCGTCATGGCGTTTCCCTTTCCCATTCTCGGTCTGGTCCTTGTTTGGCCCGATGTCTATTTGGCAAAGTGGCCTGACCAGTTGAGCCATGCTGGCGCCGCCTTGCCAGAGCTGTCAACCGCCCGGATACACGCCGGATGCCCTTCCAGCCGCTTGAACCCCGCCGCCTGTTCCGCCGCATCGCCGAGCAGATCGCCGCCATGATCGCCGCCGGCGAATTGCCGCCCGGCAGCCGCCTGCCCTCGGAACGCGACCTGGCGCCGCGGCTGAATGTCAGCCGGCCCTCATTGCGGGAGGCCCTGATCGCGCTGGAGATCGAGGGGCTGGTGGAGGTGCGCGGCGGCTCCGGCGTCTATGTGCGCGCCGCCGCCACGCCGCCGATGCGGGACGCCACCGATGCGCCCGGCCCCTTCGATGTGCTGGAGGCGCGGCTGCTGGTGGAGCCGGATTGCGCCGCGCTGGCCGCCCGCAGCACCGATGCGCAGGCGCGCTTGGCGGTGGCCGAGGCCTTTGGCCGGATGCGCGCGGAGGCGGTGGCGGGCCGCGTCGGCGACCTGGCGGACCGGGACTTCCACCTGGCCATCGCCGAGGCCTCCGGCAATCCGGTGCTGTCGCGCATCGTGGGTGATCTGTGGCGCGACCAGGCCGCGCCCGTCGCCTCCCGCCTCACCCGGCTGGCGGTATCGCCGCTGCGGCGCCGGCAGAATCTTGGAGAGCATGCGCAGATCGCGGAGGCCATCGCGGCCGGCGCGGCCGCGGCGGCGCGGGCCGCAATGCGCCGGCACCTTCTGGCGGTGCGTCGTGCCCGGATGGCGGCGCTCGGCGGCTGACGCTCAGGCCGCTTCCTTGTCCCGATCCGCCATCATCTGCCGGAAGGCCGGGCGGGCGTGGCTGGCGGTGATCCAGGCCAGCACATGCGGCGCCTCGGTGAACAGCTCCGGCGCGGGCAAGGCGTAGCGCACCACCTCCGCCACATTGATATCCGCCACCGTGAAGCGGCCACCGACCAGATATCCCGTGGCGGCCAGCGCCTGGTTCAGCACGGCAACCGGCTGTCGCAGCGCGGCGATGGCGGCCTCCGCCTTGGCGGCGTCGCGCTCGGCCGGGGGCTTGCCGACGCGGTTGTACAGGATCTCGATGCTGTGCGGCTCGAACCCGGTCGCGGCCCAGAACGACCACATCCCCATCAGCCCATCCTCCGCCGCATCGGCCGGACCCAGCGTGCCGCCATGGGCGCGGGCGAGGTACAGGTTGATGGCGAGGCTCTCATGCAGCACGAGGTCGCCATCCACCAGGGACGGGATCTGGCCGTTCGGGTTCACCGACAGGAATTCGGGGCTGCGCGTGTGCAGCGGCGCATCCGGCGCGTCCGGGTTGGCCAGGCGATAGGCCTGGACCACCGGCACATGGCGGAATTCCAGCCCCGCCTCATGCGCCAGCCACACATTGCGGGAGGCGCGGGAGCGCAGGCAGCCATAGATCGTCAGCATCTGATTCAATCCTGCCCAAACGGGTCATCGACGGATTTCGCCGGCTGCGTCAGCCAAGTGGCGCCGGTCTCGGTGATGACGATGTGGTCTTCCAGCCGGATGCCGAATTCGCCGTAGATGGCGATGGTCGGCTCGATGCTGCCGGTGACGCCGGGAGCGAGGATTTCCTTGCCGCCCTTCACGAAATACGGCCCCTCATGCACATCCATGCCGATGCCATGCCCGGCGCGATGCGGCAGGCCCGGCGTCCTGTGCCCTGGGCCGAAGCCGGCGGCGACCACCACGCCGCGCACCGCATCATCGATGGCGCCGCCGGTGCTGCCGGGCTTCGCCACCGCGATGCCGGCGGCCTGCGCCGCGTGGTCCAGGTTCCAGATGTCGCGCTGGCGCTGCGTCGGCGTGCCGAAGACGTAGCTGCGGGTGATGTCGGAGACATAGCCATGCAGCGGGGCGCCGACATCGATCAGCACCACATCGCCATCCTTCAGCACCTGCGGATAGGGCACGCCATGCGGATAGGCGGTGGCCTCGCCGAACAACGCGATGGAGAAGGCGGGGCCACCATCGAAGCCGGCCTTGCGATGCGCGGCGGCCAAGAATTCGCCGACCTCGGTGGTGGTCACGCCTTCGCGCAGGCCACGGGCTGCGGCGGCCTGGATTTCCAGCGTCATCCCCATCGCCTGGCGCAGCAGCGCCACCTCATGCTCCGTCTTGCGCTGGCGCAGGTAGCCGGTGACGGCGCCAGAGGCCACGAAATGGTGGTTCGGCAGCGCCGCGCGCAGCCCCTCCGCCACGAAGACCCGCGCCATCTCATCCAGCGCCACGGTGCCGCCGGCCACGTCGGATGCGCGCAGAATGTCGGAGAACAGCGCGTAGGGGTCCTCATCCTCCTCCCAGCCGCGGACCTCGCCGGGCAGGGTGAGCATGGTCTTCAGCTTCTCCACCTCGAATTCCGGGCAGAGATAGGTCAGCGGGCCACGCACCGGCAGCACGGCGCCGACCGGGCGTTCGGACTGGCCATGCTTCAACCCGGTCATCCAGGCGAGGTTCGTCGTGCCATCCAGCCACAGGGCGGCAATGCCAAGTTCCGCCATGCGCGCCTGGGCGCGATCCACGCGGCGGGCATGTTCCTCGGCGCCGATCGGCGGCACCGCATCCCGCTGGTTGCGGATGCCTGCGAGTTCCGTGGCGAAATCGGATCCGCCGACGCCGATGGTCATCCCTCGATCTCCTCCCGCAGCATCTCAAGGCGCAGCCAGTCTTCCTCGGCCGCCGCGCGTTCCGCCTGCTTCTTCGCCAGCAGGTTGCTGCGCGCCGCGAAGCCGGGCGGGTCGTTGGTGTAGAGCGCCGGGTCGGCCAGGGCCTTCTGCAGCAGGCCGATCTCCTTCTCCAGCAGCGCGATGCGACCGGGCAGGGATTCCAGCGCGTGCTTGTCCTTGAAGGACATCTTTGCTTTCGCCACGGCCCGCGGCGCGTCCACCGTGCCGCGTTCGGAGGCTGCGGCGGCCGCAGCGGCGCGCGCCTTCGCCTGCACGCCGCGGCCGCGCTGCGCCACCATGTCGGAATAGCCGCCGGCATAATCCTGCCAGGCGCCATTGCCCTCGCTGACGATCACATTGGTCGCGACGCGGTCGAGGAAGTCGCGGTCATGGCTGACGACGATGACGGTGCCGGAATACTCGGCCAGCAATTCCTGCAGCAGGTCGAGCGTTTCGAGGTCCAAATCGTTGGTCGGCTCGTCCAGCACCAGCAGGTTGGACGGCGTCGCCAGGCAGCGTGCCAGCATCAGCCGCCCCCGCTCACCGCCCGACAGCGCCGAGACAGGCGTCCGCGCCTGTTCGGGCAGGAACAGGAAGTCCTTCATGTAGCCGATGACGTGCTTCACCTCGCCGCCGATCCGCACCTGGTCGCCGGAGCCACCGGTCAGCGCCGATTGCAGGGAGGTCGCCGGGTCCAGGCTGTCCCGCGTCTGGTCCATCGTCACCATCTCAAGGCTGGCGCCGAGCCGCACGCGCCCCTCATCCGGCTTCAGCGCCCCGGTCAGCAGGTTCAGCAGCGTGGTCTTGCCCGCGCCATTGGGTCCGACGATGCCGACCCGGTCGCCGCGCATGATCCGCGTGGAGAAGTCGCGCACCACGGGCGGCGCATCGCCGAAGGCCTTGGTCACACCTTCCAGCGCCGCCACCAGCGTGCCGGAGGCATCGCCCTCGCTCGCAGCCATCCGCACCGTGCCAGGTGCCGTGATCCGCTCGCGGTGCCGCTTGCGAAGATCCTGCAGTCCCGACAGCCGCTTCACATTGCGCTTGCGCCGGGCGGTGACGCCGTAGCGCAGCCAATGCTCCTCCCGCACGATCTTGCGGGCCAGCTTGTGGGCCTGCATTTCTTCTTCTTCGAGTACCTGGTCCCGCCAGGCCTCGAAATGGGCGAAGCCCTGGTCGAGGCGGCGGGTGGTGCCGCGGTCCAGCCAGACCATCGACTTGGAAAGGCGTTCCAGGAAGCGCCGGTCGTGGCTGATCAGCACCAGCGCGCTGCGCAGCGGGCCCAGTTCCTGTTCCAGCCATTCGATCGCCGGCAGGTCGAGGTGGTTGGTCGGCTCATCCAGCAGCAGGATATCCGGCTCCGGCGCCAGCACGCGGGCCAGCGCCGCGCGCCGGGACTCGCCGCCGGACAGATTGCCGGGATGCTCCTCCCCGGTCAGGCCGAGGCCCTCCAGCAGCACCCGCGCCCGGTGCGGGTCATCCCCCGGGCCGAGGCCGGCGGCGACATAGGCGCCGGTGGTGGCGAAGCCGGCGAGGTCCGGTTCCTGCGGCAGATAGCGGATGGTGGCGCCGGGCTGGGTGAAGACCGTGCCGGCATCGGAATCGATGATGCCGGCAGCGATCTTCAGCAGGGTCGATTTGCCCGATCCATTGCGGCCGACCAGCGCCAGCCGGTCTCCCGCCGAGACGGCAATTTCCGCCCCATCCAGCAATTGGGTGGAGCCGAGGCGCAGGCGGATATCGCGAAGGTGCAGCAGGGGGGGCAGGGCCATGGCGGGGGGATTGCGTGCCATGGCGCCGCACGTCAAGCATCGCGGCCGTGACCGATCCCACCTACGGCGCCTCCGCCAACCCGCATCTGCTGGCGCGCATCCCGCTGGATGCGCGGCGCGTGCTGGATGTCGGCTGCGGCGCCGGGGCGCTCGGTGCGGCCTTCAGGCGCCGCAACCCCGCGGCGCGGCTGGAGGCGGTGGAGCCGGACCCCGCCTTGGCCACGCTGGCGGAGGCGCATTACGACGCGGTGCACCGCCTGGATATCGAGGCCGCGCCGCCACCCGTGCCCGCGGGCAGCCTGGATGCGCTGATCTTCGGCGACGTACTGGAACATCTGCGCGACCCCTGGGCGGTGCTGAAGCGGGATGCGGCGCTGCTGGCTGAGGATGGCGTGCTGCTGGCCTGCGTGCCGAATATCGAACACTGGTCCTTCGCCGCCCGCCTGCTCGGCGGGCGCTGGCGGTACGAGGATACCGGGCTGTTCGACCGCACCCATCTGCGCTGGTTCACCCGCGATGGCATGCGCCAGGCCCTGGAAGCGGCCGGCCTGGTGCCGCTGGAAGTCGCCCCGCGCATCTTCGACCTGCCGCGCGCCGAAGCCTTCGCGAAAGAGGTGGAACCCGCACTCGCCGCCCTCGGCACGACGCGGGAGGATTGGCTGCGCCGCTCCGCCCCCCTGCAATATGTCTGGCGCGCCGGGCGCCGCCGCCCGGTGCCGCTTGTGCTGGCCGCCCGCACGCTGCGCCCGGTGGGCGGGGTGAATGATGTGCGCGTGCTGCAACCCTTCGCCGCGCTTGCCACCCGCCCGGGCGTCGCCACCCGCGCCGGGCAGGACACCGAACTGCCGAAGCTGGAGCCGGAGGTGCCGCGGGTGCTGATCCTGCAACGCCGCCTGCTGGATCGGCCGGAGAGTGTGGACTACCTGCGCGGCCTGCGCGCCACCGGCGCCGTGCTGGTGCAGGAATTCGACGATGACCCGGCGCATTGGCCGTCGATCGCCGGCAACGACCACCTGGCCTTCCGCGGCGTGCATGCGGTGCAGACCTCCACCACGCCGCTGCGCGACCTGCTCTCGGCGTTCAACGACGAGATCGCGGTCTTCCCGAACGCGCTGGCCGAACTGCCCGACCCCGTGAATTTCCGCGACCCGTCGCGCCTGACCCTGTTCTTCGGCGCGCTGAACCGCCAGGCCGATATCGCCCCCTTCCTGCCCATGCTGAACCAGATCCTCACCGAGGCGGGGGGGCGGCTGGCGGTGGAGGTGGTGCATGACGAGGCCAGCTTCGCCGCGCTGGGCACGCCGCATAAGCGCTTCACGCCCACCACGGATTACGCCGGCTACCGCAAGCTGATGGCCGGCTGCGAGCTGGCCTTCCTGCCGCTGGCCGATACCCGCTTCAACCGCATGAAGTCGGACCTCAAGGCCATCGAGGCCGGCGGCCACCGCCTGTGCTGCCTGGCCAGCCCGGTGGTCTATGCCGGCAGCCTGCGCCATGGCGGGACGGGGCTGATCGTGCCCGATGCCGCGAGCCTGGGCCGGGAATTGCGCGCCCTGCTCGACCAGCCGGCCCGCGCCCTGGCGATGGCGGAAGCGGCACGCGAATGGGTGCGGGCGGAGCGGCTGCTGGCGCGGCAGGTGGCGCCACGGCTGGACTGGTATCGCAGCCTATGGGCGCGGCGCGCGGCACTGGATGCGGCGCTGCTCCGGCGCGTGCCGGGGTTGGCCTGAGCTACCGCCCCCACTGCCATTCCATGCTGACGCCGACCCGCTCACCGGCCTCGCGGTCGCCGGTCTCGGCTTCCAGCTTGATACGTGGCGTCAGATCCACCCGCACCCCGACGCGGGAGGAGCCGGATTCGGCGCCCTGCCGCACGCCGACATAGACGCCATCGGCGACATAGCGCCCGGCCTCCAAAGTCGGGCCGCCGCGCTGTTCCGCCTCCGTCCGCCGTGCCGCCGTCTCACCGCCGCCGCCCACCGCCAGCCGGTCCAGGCCCAGCGTCTGCCGCACCCGGTTCAGCACGCCGGTGGCGCCGCCGCCGGCGAGGCCCGTGGCGCCGGCGATGGCTTCGGCGATCTGCGCGATCTCGAAGGGCGACAGCGCGCTGATCGGCCGGTCGAACAGCAGCCGGGCGAGCACCTCATCCTGCGGCAACTCCGGCGTGGAGGAGAAGGTGATGACCGGCAGGCTCGGTGGGCCGGTGACGGTGGCGCGCACGGTGGTGCCGCCGGTCTGGCTGGTCGCCTCGAAATCCAGGTCGGGGATCAGCCCGCCGCTGAAATCGAGGCGTCCGCGGCTGAAGGTGAGCCGCCGGGCCAGGATCTGGAACTCACCGCGCACCAGCGCCAGCCCGCCGGTGATCTCCGGGCTGCTCAGCGTGCCGCCGATACCCAGGGAGCCGCCAAGCTCCGCATCCAGCCCGCGCCCCCGCACGAAGACGCCACGCGGCGCTTCCAGCCGCAGGTCGAGCGCGATCGGCAGGGCGGAGCCGCCGCCATTGGCCGGGCCGTTGCCGTTGCGGCCATTCGCCGTCGGGCGTGACGGCGGCAGCGCGCGGCCGGGCACACGGCCCACCTCGGTCACCGGGCCGAGGCTGCGGACCGTGCTCGGAAGCTGGTCCGGGATGCGGATATCGGCGCGGCGCAGCCGCAACGGCCCGCTCAGCCGGGCGCCGGTCGAGAGCATGCCGGTCAGCGCCAGCTCGGCATCCAGCGTGGCGGTGATCAGGTCGGAGGAAACCGGCTGCGCCGCCGTCGCACGCAGCGCCAGGTTCACCGGCATCCCCGCCGTCAGCGGGTCCACCGTGCCGTTCAGCCCGATGCGCCCCTGGCCGGCGGTGTTACCCGTCAGATCCACTCGAAGCTGCGGCCCGGCGGCGGAGATGGTGCCAGCAAGCTGCGTCAGCGCCACGCCGAGCACGGCATTGCGATAGGACCCGCCCGCCAGTTGCGCCTGCCCGCCCAGCACAGGATTGGCGACCGTGCCGCCGGCACGCAGCGCCAGCGTCAGGCGCCCGGCGACGCGGTCCGCACCGGCTGCCAGCAGCGGCGCGGTCAGCGCGCCGAGATCGGCCTGGCCATCGAGCGACCCCTCCAGCGGCCCCTCCGGCCCGCGCGGCAGGTTGGCGGTGGCGGTCAGGCGGGTGGCGTTGCCGGCATTGGCGGTGGCACGGCCGGAAATGGCGCCATCCGCGCCGCGCCGGCCCTCCGCCTGGATCTCCACCGCCGGCAGGCCGCGCGCCCAGGCGGCTGTGGAACGCAGATTGCTGACGCGCAGCGTGCCGGCGACCTCGGGCGCACCGCCCGGGCCGGTGATCCGTACATCGCCCGCCACCGCGCCGGTCGGCGCCACATCGGGCAGCAGCGCGGCCAGGGTCGCCAGGTCCGGGATGGCGATGCGCGCACGGATATCCGCGCGGGCATTCGACCAGCTGCCGGCCACATCGACCGTGCCGCCGCGGCTGCTGGTGAGCGACAGCGCCGCCACCTCCACCGCGCCATCGGCACGCAGCACGATCCGCGCCGGGGCGGCGAGACGGGCGGTCTCGCCCTGCGCCGTGCCGCGCAGCGCGGCGAGTTCCAGAAGCTGGGCGCCGTCGGGCTGGCCGGTCAGCCGGCCACGCGCCTCGATCTCGGCCTCCGCCACCACGCCCGCCACGGCGAAGTTCAGTGCCGCAAGCGTGCCATCCACCGTCGCCGTCAGGCGCCGCACCTCGGTGCCGGAGGCGGATAGCCGCGGGACCTCAAGGCGCAATTCGGCCTTCTGCTGGCCGTTCTGCGCCGCCAGCGTCGCATCCACCCGCAGCGATCCGGCCAGCGGAACGCCGGCAACCGGCGAGAGCGGCGCCAGATCGGCCACCGCCAGCCGGGCGGTGCCGTCGAAGATGGTGGTGGCGAGATCCAGCACGCCCTGCGCCACAAGCTGCGCCGGGCCGAGGCTGGCCGTCGCCGCCTCCAGCCGCAGCCGCCCATCCGCCTGCGGCCCGCCGCGCACATCGAGCGCCAGCGGCAATCCCTGGAAGCGGCCAGTGGCCTGGGCGTTCACCGCGGGGGCGGAGGCCGGGCTGGCGATGCGTGCCTCCAGCGCCAGCGCCTCCAGCACATGTCCCGCAACTTCCAGCCGGTCGGAGGCCGCCTGCACCACCAGGGTCGGGTCGCCGATCGGCCCCTGCGCTGTGCCGGTCAGCCGCAATGCACCTGCCACACCCGGCGCCGCGCCCTCGACCGAGGCGAGATCGACGCCGAAACGCAGGTCCAGCGTCTCCCCCACCAGCCCGCTCGCCTCGGCCCGGATCGCGGCGCCCTCGATAGTGAGCTGGCCGATGCGGTCCGGCGCCGTGGCCCGCACCGCCAGGCGTGGCGAGGCGCCGAGCAGGGTGGCAAGCTGCGCCTGGGCGGAGGTGAAGCCACGCGCCGCCAGGGTGGCGTCCACCTGCGGCGCCGAGAGCGGCCCGGTGACGGTGCCGCGCAGGTCCAGCCCGTCCCAGCCCACAATCCCCGGCGGCAGCAGCGCCGCGAAGGCCCGGGACCCGGCGAGCGCGGCCTGCACCGCAAGGTCGGAGTCCATCATGTCCCCGGCGATGCGGCCGCTTGCGGCGATCTGGCCGGCGGCGCCCTCCACCCGCAGGGCGCGCAGCGCGATGGCGCCATCCGGCCCGCGGCTGGCGTCCAGCACCAAGGCCAGCGGCCCGGCCAACCCGGCCAGCGGGCCGTCCAGGAAGGCGCTGGCGTCGGCGGTGCCGCGCAGCTCGGCGCCCAGATTATCCATGTCCGGCGCGCGCACGGTGCCCGAGATGTCCAGCGCCAGCCCCGGCCCGGCCTGTGCCTGCAGGACCAGCGCTGCGGCCTCGGCCGGCCCGTCGAGCGTCAGGTCCAGCACCACCGGCCGATCGGGCTGGCCGATCAGGCGCGAGACCGGCCCGCCAGCGGCATCGCGCAGCCGGATTTCGGCGGAAAGCCGCCCGGTGGCCGGGCGCAGCGCGGCCTGCAGGGCCAGCGAGGTCGCACCCTCCGGCGCGGTGATGTTGAAGGTGCTGGTCAGCCCGGCCGCATCCAGCAGGGCCATGCCCTCCGCCCGCAGCAGCGTGGCCTCGCCAAGCACCGGCGCCGCCAGCTCGATCCGCGCCACCTCCAGCCGGTCGAGCTGCAAGGCTACCGGAAGCTGCGGCAGTTCCGGCAGCAGCGGGCCGGCCGGTGCATCGGGCTCATCCGGCCCGCCGGGCGGCAGGCGGTGCAGCGCGAGGCGGGCGGCCGAGAGCAGCGTGATGTGGGCGCGCCGGTCCAGCAGCGCCATCGGGTTCCAATCCAGCTCGGCATCGTGGATCTCGAGCCAGATGCCCTGCTCATCCGCCATGGCGATGCGGCTGATGGCCAGCCGGCCGGGCAGGGGGCCTTGCAGCCCTTCCAGCGTCAGCCCGGGGACGAAGGACTCCACAAGGCCGGCCAGCCGCGTGCGGCCGCCTTCCGTATTCGCATACAGCAGCCCGCCGCCCACCAGCAGCACCGGAAGCAGCAGCAGCGCCAGCACCAGGCCCAGCCCCCAGCGCAGCCAGCGGCGGCGGCGGGGTGGCGGGCTGGGCTGCGCCTCAGAAGGCCTGGCCAAGTCCGACATACAACCCATACCCGTCATCGCCGTCCTGCTTGTTCAGCGGAATGGCGACGTCCAGTCGCAGCGGCCCGATTGCCGTCGCGTAGCGAACGCCCAGGCCGGCGCCCATGCGGACCTCGTCGAAGCTCGGCGTTTCCGTCTGCCCGATCGACCCGGCATCGAGGAACGCCACCATCCCCAGCGCGCCGGAGACGCGCTGGCGGATCTCGACCGAGCCTTCCACCAGGCTCGACCCGCCATCCGGCCGGCCCCGCGCATCGCGTGGGCCGATGCTCTGATAGGCATAGCCGCGGACGGAGCCGCCGCCGCCGGCATAGAACCGCTTGTCCAGCGGCACCGCGCGATCCGCGCCCACCAGGGTGCCGACCGTGCCGCGCAGCGCCAGCACCGTGCCGCCCGAGCCGGCCAGGTCGAAATAGGTTCGCAGCGTGCCGATGCCGCGGACGAAGCCGCCGCCCTCCGCGATATCGGCATAGGGCACGACATTGATGGTGCCGCGCAGGCCGCGGCGCGGGTCCAGCGGGTCATCCGTGCTGTCATAGCGCGCACCCATCACAAGGCCGGCCAGGGTAAAGGCGCTCATGTCGCCATCGCGGCCGATGCGCCCGGTCTCGAAGGTCGGGCCGGACTGCAGCACCCAGCGCTTGCCGAAGGGACGCTCCAGCAGGGCCGAGGTGGTGATCGCGTCGCGGTCATAGGCATCCAGCCTCTCCCGCAGCGCGGCGGCATCCAGCACCAGGGATGTCCGGCCATCGATCAGCCCCGGGCGCCGCAAATTGGCGCCGATGCGATAATTGGCGTCGCGCGTATCGCTGCCGAGGCGCGAGACGGAGGCCTCCGTCCGCAGCAGCTCCGCATGGCCGAAGACATTGCGCCGTTCGTAATAGACCGTGGCGGAGGGGCCGAAATTGGTCTCATAGGCCAGGGTCGCGCCGGCCGCATTGCGCGGACGGTCCGTCATGGTGAAGGTGACGGGCAGGCGCCCGGCCGCGTCCAGCCGTTCCCCGGCCCGGGCGCGGACCGTGTCGAAGGCGCCCAGCGCCAGCAATTCGCGGCGCGTGGCTTCCAGCGTGGCAGGCGCGTAGGGCTGGCCGGAAAGGCGGTTGGTGATCCGGGCGATCAGCCGCTGGCTGACCGCGGTATCGCCCGCGATTTCGGGCGGGGCGAAGCTTGCGGCGGGACCGGGGGCGAGAATCCAGGTGACATCCATCGCCTGGACCTCGTGGTTCACCAGAACCTCCCGGTCCACCACCGAGGCCAGCGGGTAGCCGGCGATTCGCAGCCGGCTCAGCAGATCGGATTCGGCATCCAGCACCGGCCCGGTACGGGCCGGGGCGCCGGTCTCCAGCCCTTGCGGCGCGCCGAGTGCCTGCACCGCGGCGGCGCCGGCGGGCGCTTCCGGGCGCAGCGTGATGCGGCGCAGCGTGTAGCGCGGGCCGGGAATGACACGAACCTGCACCGGCACGGGCGTTGTCGTGCCGGCCGCCAGGCGCTGGCCCAGGCCCGGGGCATCGGCCGGGCTGCCGGCGATGATGATCTCGAACTGAGCGGACCAGTAGCCCTCCGCCCGCAGGACGGCATCGAGCAAAGGCGCCTCGCCCAGCGCACGGGCGACCAGGCCATAGGCATCCACCGGCGCCTCGTCCGCCAGGCGAATGAGGCGAGAGGCCTCGCGCAGCGGTTCGTCCAGCGCCTCCACACCGGTCGGGGCCAGCGTCGTGACGTAGGGCAGCGTTCCCGGAACGGGAATCTCCGCCGGCGCCACATCGGGCGCGCGGGGTTGTCCGCCTGGCTGGCCGCCGGGCTGGCCGAGCGCCGGTGCGCCCAGCAGGGGCAGGGCAACCAGGACGGGAATAAGGAGGATTGGTCTCAGAATCTGTCTCACTCAGTCAGGAAGCGTCCGAAATGGCCGCCGGTTGCACGCGGCGTGCGAATGACCCGGCGATCAGGTCGGGGATGGAGGATATCGGCCGAAGCAGCTAGCTTTACAGCATGGACATCGCATTCGCCGAGACGCTGACAAGCTGGCGCCGCCATCTGCACGCCAACCCCGGGTTGACCCTGCATGAGCAGGGCACCGCCGCCTTCGTGGTCGCCCGGCTGCGGGAGATGGGCGTCACCGAGATCACCGAGGGCTTTGGTGGCCATGGCGTGGTCGCGACATTGCGGCGCGGCGGCGGCAACCGCAGCGTCGGCCTGCGCGGCGACATGGACGCGCTGCCGATCCAGGAGGTGAACGAGTCGCTGCCGCATCGCAGCACCGTCCCCGGCGTGATGCATGCCTGCGGCCATGATGGCCACACCACGGCGCTGCTCGGCGCGGCCAAGCTGCTGCTGGCGGATGGTGGCTGGACCGGCACGGTGCATCTGGTGTTCCAGCCGGCGGAGGAAGGCGGCGGCGGCGCCCGCAGCATGATCGCGGATGGGCTGTTCCAGCGCTTCCCGATGGACCGCATCTTCGGCTGGCATAACTGGCCCGGCCTGCCGGCCGGCACCATCGCGGTGCATGACAAGGCCGTGATGGCGGCTGGCGCGCGCTTCGAGATCGGCTTCGACGGCCACGCCGCCCATGCCGCCCTGCCGCATCTGTCGCGTGACCCGATGGTGGCCGCGGGCCATTGCATCGTGGCGCTGCAGAGCATCGTCGCCCGCAACCTGGACCCGCTGGCCGGCGGCGTGGTGAGCGTGACCATGGTCGAGGGTGGCGAGGCGCAGAACCAGATCCCGGCGCGCGTCGTGCTGAAGGGCACCGCCCGCTGGCTGGCCGATTCGGCGGGCGAGGCGATCCGGGAAGGCCTTCACCGCGTGGCCGACGGCATCGCCGCCACCTGCGCCGTGCGGGCTGAAATCGGCTGGCGCCAGGGCGTCGGCGTCACCGCCAACAGCCCGGCGGAGCGCGACCTGGCCGCCGCCGCCGCCGCCGAGGTGGCCCCCCTGCGCCGCGACCTGCCGGCGGCCATGACCGGCGAGGATTTTTCCTGGTTCCTGCAGGAAGTGCCGGGCGCCTTCGTCTGGATCGGCAACGGCCCAGCAGAGGGCGGGCGCGAGTTGCACAACCCGCATTACGACTTCAACGATGCGGTGCTGCCGGTGGCCAGCGGCTTCCTGGCGCAGGTGGCGAAGCGGGCGCTGGGCGGCTAGCCCAGCACCCCCTTCAGCCAGGCGCCGCCTTCCGCCGCCGCCTTCCTTGCGGCCGTGACATGGTTCAGCGAGCGCAGGAAGCCATGCGCCGTGCCGGGAAATAGCGCCTGCTGCACCGGCACGCCGGCTTCGCGTAGCGCGTCACCCATCGCCAGATTCTCCGAGCACAGCACATCCAGTTCAGCGATATGTAGAAGACAGGGCGGCAAGCCCTTGAGATCGGCCAGAAGCGGCGCCGCCAGCGGGTTCAGCCGATCGGCCGGGCGGGGCGCGTAGCAATTCCAGTAGAAGCGCATCTTCTCCCGCGTCAGGAAATAGCCATCGGCGAATTCCTTGTACGACGGCGTCTCAAGGTCAGCGTCGAACACCCCGTAATTCAATAATAATCCGCGCAGCTTGAGGTCAGGGTCGGTGCGCCGCAGCAGCAGCGCCACGCCCATCGCCAGGTTGGCGCCGGCGCTGTCGCCGCCCACCACGATGCGGCTGGGGTCCAGCCCCCATTCGGCGCCATGGGCCGCCACCCAGCGGACCAGTGCGGCACATTCCTCCAGCGCCTGGGGGAAGGGTGCCTCGGGGCTCAGCGCATAGTCCGGGCCAATCACGACGCAGCCGGCGCCGGCGGCGTATTCGCGCATCAGGCGGTCATGCGTGTCGATGCTGTTCCAGACCCAGCCGCCGCCATGGATGTAGATCAGCACCGGCAGCGCGACCGGACCCGGCGCCCCTGAACCGGGCCGGTGGAGCCGGCATTGCACGCGCCGGCCGCGCAGCGGCAGCCAGCGATCGGCGCTTTCGGCCATTTGCGGCCCACCGGCCGAGAGCGGCACGTTCAGCGCCTCGGTCTGCGCCCGGGCCTGGTCCAGCGGCAGGGTCAGGGTGATGGGCGGCAGCTTGGCGCCCTCCGCCTCCATCATCGCATTGAAGGCAAGCATCTCCGGGTCCCAGCGCGGGTCTTGGGCGGGCATGGTGGTTCCCTTCATCGATTTCGCGCTATCGGAGAACCGATCGCGCCGCGCGGCAAGCCCATCCGGCTTGTTGTTGGCGCGCACACAGCCCATGGTGCGCTGCACAATGAGCCTTTCCACCAGCCTGGCCCAGCATTCCGCGGTGCGCTTTCGTGAGCAGGCGCTCTACCGCCCGCGCCATGTGCTGTTGCTGGCCGACCCCGCCATGCCCGCCTCCGCACCGCTCGCGCGCAATCTGCGGGAAGGCGGATTCACCGGCACGCTGACCGAGGCCGTGGACATCGCGGCGGTGGCGCAGGTGCCGGATCTCGCCGTGCTGTCCCTGGCGCCTGCGGCGATCGAGCCGGCGATGGCGGCGCTGTCCGCGCGCGGCTGCCACGCCGTGGTGGTGCCCGGCCCGGCGCCGGGACTGACCGAAATCTCCCGCCGCACCGGGGTGCGGGCCTTGGGGCAGGGCAGCTTCGGCATCTGCGTGCCGGGACTCGGGCTGAACGCGTCGCTGTCCCACCTGGCACCGCGCAAGGGCAGGCTGGCGCTGGTCGGGCAATCCTCCGCGCTCACCCGCGCCGTGCTGGATTGGGCGGAGGCGGAGGCGGTGGGTTTCAGCCATGTCATCGGCATTGGCGAGAATGACGATCTCGGCTTCGCCCATGCGCTGGACTGGCTCTCCCGCGACCCGGGCACCGGCGCCATCCTGCTGGAACTTCGCCGCATCAAGAATCGCCGCATGTTCATCTCGGCGGCCCGCGCCGCGGCGCGGATGCGGCCGGTGGTGGCGATCCGCGCCGGTGGCAGGCTGGCCGACCCCTCCGGCACTTCGGATGCCGTGATGGATGCGGCGCTGCGCCGCGCCGGCGTGCTGCGGGTGGAGGGGCTGGATGACCTGCTCTCGGCCGCGGAGACTCTGGCGCGGGTGAAGCTCGCGCAGCATGCGTCCACGGGCGGCGGCATCGCGCTGGTGTCCAACGCCACCGGCCTCGGCCTGCTGGCGGCGGACCGCGTGCTGGCCGGCGGCGCGAAGCTGGCGGAATTGCCGCCGGAGGCGTTGGCGGCGCTGGAGATCGGGCTGCGTCCCGGCTGGCACGGCGCGAATCCGCTGATCCTCGGCCAGGGCTCCGCCACGGCGCTGGGCGAGGCCGCTTCAATGCTGGCGGGGCTGCGGCAGGTGGATGTGGTGGTTGCGCTGCACGCCCCGGTGGCTGGGGAGGATGCGGGAACCATGGCCGCGGCGCTGTCGGCCGCCGCCAAGGCAACCCGTGCCGCGCCGATCCTGGTCTGCTGGGCCGGGCAGGCCACCGCCGGCGCGCAGCGTGGTGGCCTCGCCGCCGCCGGCCTGGCCGTGTTCCCGACCCCCGAAGGCGCCGTGCGCGGCGCGCTGCATCTGCTGCAGGACCGGCAGAACCGCCTGGCCGCCGCCGAACTGCCGGGGCGGGAGGTGCTCGCCCTGCAGCCCGACCGCGCCGCCGTCACCGCGCTGCTCGCCCGCGCGCGGGCGGAGGGACGGCTTTCGCTGACCGAGGATGAGGCGCTGGCTGTGCTCGCGGCCTATGGCCTGCCGGTGGTGCCCGGCCGCGTGGCCGCGGATGTGGCGGCGGCGGAAGCGGCGGCCAGCGCGCTGGGCTTCCCCGTCGTGCTGAAGCTCCGCAGCCCCGATATCGGCCGCAAGACGGAGATCGGCGGCGTCGCGCTGGGCCTGCGCAACGCACAGGCGGTGCGGGAGGCGGCGGAGGCGATGCTGGAGCGTGCGGCGCGCGAAAGGCCGGCGGCGCGGCTGGCCGGCTTCCTGGTGCAGCGCCAGGCTGGCTGGGGCACCGCGAACCGGGTGCAGGAATTGCGCATGCGCCTCGGCGATGACGCCATGTTCGGCCCCTTCCTCGGTTTCGGCCTGGGCGGCACCGCGGCGGATGTACTGGGCGATGAGGGGTTCGACTTGCCGCCCCTGAACCAGACCCTGGCCCGCGGCCTGATCGGGCGAACCCGCGCCGGGCCGCTGCTGGCGGGCTACCGCGACCATCCGGCGGTGGACCTCGATGCGGTGGCCGGCGCGCTGGTGCGGCTTTCCCAGGTTGCGGTGGATTTTCCGGAAATCGCGACGCTTGGCGTCAACCCGCTATTTGCCGATGCTGCCGGGGTGATGGCCGCCGACGCGTCCTGCCTGCTGCGCCCGGCGGGCGAGATGGCGCTGCTGGCCGTGCCGCCCTATCCGGGGGAATGGGCAGCGTCCTGGACGGCGAAATCCGGCGAGGTGCTGATGGTCCGCCCGGTGCGACCCGAGGATGCCGAGGCGCATGCCGAGATGTTCCGCCGCCTGACGCCGGAGGATGTGCGCTGGCGCTTCTTCAGTCAACTCCGGGAACTGCCGGCGGTGCAGGTCGCCCGGCTGACGCAGATCGATTACGACCGTGAGATGGCCTTCGTCGCCATGCGCCGCCGCGCCGATGGGGCGGAGGACATGCTCGGCGTGTCCCGCCTGATCCGGGAGGCCGATGGCAGGTCGGCCGAATTCGCCGTGGTGGTGGACCGCGCCATGAAGGGGCAGGGCCTCGGCCGGCACCTGATGCAGCGGCTGTTCGACTGGGCCGCCGCCACCGGGATCGAGGAGGTGGTCGGCCTGATCCTGAGCGACAACGTGCCGATGCTGAGCTTCATGCGCGCACTGGGCTTCACAACACGACGCTGCGCGGAGGATGAGGATGTGGTCGAGGCTCGGCGGCGGGTGTCCGCACCGGTCTAGACCTTCTTCCGACCGCCTCGGCTGACCGCCGGAACCCTCAGCCGGCCGTGGCGCGGATCAGTTCCCGTACCCGGGCCGCCGCGGCGGCGCCCTTCATCGCGTCGCGCCAGGCGACCTCCGCCACGCGCTGATGCGCCGCCACCGCCTCATCCGCCGCGGTGATCGAGCCGACGCCGAGGCCGCCATTGGGCGGCGTGTCCGCGGCGAAGGGGGAGGAGACGACATGCGCGCGCTCGCGGCCGCGCATGACCATGAAGCCGCCGGTCGGCTCGGTGCCGCTGGCAAGCCCGATCTGCACACCGATCGGCACGCTTTCCATCATCACGGCGATCGCCTCGGCCTCCGCCCGCGCGGCGGCGAGGCAGCGCTGGCGGGTGCGCTCGGGCAGCGTCATGCCGGCGGCGACACCTTCCTGGAGGAAGCGACGCAGCGCGGCCTCACCGAGAATGGCGATGATGGTCGGGCGGCGGGCGGCGTGCAGGCGCTTGCGGGCGGCGAGCAGGCCGAGCGCCTGGTCCGCGCTGGCGCGGGCCTGAAGGCGTTCCGGCGCGGCATCCGCCGCTTCCGTCCAGGCCTCGCCGACGGCGCCATCGAAGGCATCCGTCGTGGTCTGGTAGCAGAAGGCGCCGCCGACCATCAGGATCTGGTCCGCCTGTTCCTCGACCTGCCGCAGCCGTTCCTGGAAGGCGAGGGGGCGGGCGAAGTATTCCACCCCGATGCCCAGCAGCGACAGCGGCGAGATCTTCAACAGCTCGGCCAGGCGCCGGATCGTGTCCAGCTTGATGACCTCGCCCTTCTCGTACCGATAGAGCGCGGCGCGGGAGACGCCAAGGCGCGCCGCGATTTCCTCGGCGCGGAGGCCGGATTCGAGGCGATAGGCTCGCAATTGCTGCCCTATGTCCGCGAAACGCATGCAATCCCCCGTTGGTCCCGTGAACAAGATACAACCCTAAAGCCGGAGACAGAATCTCAGGGATCGGGCCGGTGATGTCAAAATGCGGGACAGACGCGCCGAACGCAACGCCGAAAACACGGAAAAATTGTGGCGGGCCGCGAGCGGGTACCCTCAAGAGTTGTGGACACCCTGCGACGCTGCGCCTGCGGCGCGTGTCGGCCGGCCTGGCGGGTCAGGGGGCGCAGCCCTGACCCGCCGCTCCGCGTCTTTTCGCTTCAGGCGTCCGGGGCAACCTTGTGGGCGGCCAGTGTTTCCAGTGCCTTAACCATACCAGAATGGTCATCCGCTGCGCCGCCCATTGCGGCACAGGCGGCGAAAAGCTGCGCGGTGGAGGCGGTGTTGGGCAGCGCGACGCCCAATTCCTTGCCAGCCTGGAGCGCCAGATTCAGGTCCTTCTGATGCAGTTCGATGCGGAATCCCGGCGCGAATGTGCGCTTGATCATCCGCTCGCCATGCAGTTCAAGTATACGCGAGGTTGCCAAGCCACCCATCAGTGCCTGCCGCACCTTGGCCGGGTCGGCGCCCGCCTTGCTGGCGAAGACCAGCGCCTCACCCACCGCCTCGATCGTCAGGGCGACGATGATCTGGTTGGCCACCTTGCAGGTCTGGCCTGCGCCGGTCTCGCCCACCAGGGTGATGTTCTTGCCCATTGCCTCGAACAGCGGCCGGGCGCGCTCGAAGGCCGGCTCGCTGCCGCCCACCATGATGGTCAGGCTGGCATTCTTGGCGCCCACCTCGCCGCCCGAGACGGGCGCATCCAGGTAGTCACAGCCCTTCTCCGCGACTCGGGCAGCGAAGGTCTTGGTGGCGGTCGGGCTGATCGAGGACATGTCGATCACCAGCTTGCCGGGTGCCAGGCCCTCCGCGACTCCGCCGGCGCCGAACAGGGCTGCTTCCACATCGGGGGTGTCGGGCACCATCAGGATGATGACCTCCGCCGCCTTCGCCACCGCGGCGGCATCCGGCAGGATGGTCAGCGCCGCGCGCAGTTCGGCCGTCAGGCTGGCGCGGTCCGGCGCGCAGATCTCGTGGCCGGCGGTCTTCAGGTGCAGCGCCATGGGCTTGCCCATGATGCCGAGGCCGATGAAACCGATCTTCATGGCGTGTCTCTCCGTTCGGGGTGTTCAGGTGGGGGTGATCAGGTCAGGGCGGCGGCGGCGGTGAAGCGCACGCCGGCGGTCTCGAGGCGCGCCTGGCTTTCCGCCAGCGCATCCTCCGGGCCGAGGCGGGCGCAGGCATCCGCCACCACCCAGGTGTCGAAGCCGAGGCTGGCCGCATCCTCCGCGGTCCAGTCCACGCAAAAGGGCCGGGTGATGCCGGCGATGAAGACCCGCCGCACGCCGACCGCCCGCAGCCATTCGGCGAGGCCCGTGCCGGTGCTGCGGTCGTTCTCGCGGAAGGCGGAGTAGCTGTCGATCGCCTGGCGAAACCCCTTGCGCAGCACCAGCACCACCTTGGACTGGTCGAGGCCCGGATGGATCGCGGCGCCCGGCGTGGCGCGCACGCCATGGTCCGGCCACAGCACCTGCGCGCCGTAGTCCAGCCGCACCTGGTCGTAGGGCGCCCGGCCGGGGTGCTGGGAGGCGAAGGAGGCATGCGCCGGGTGGTGCCAATCCTGCGTCACCACGGCACGCGCGACTGGCCCGGCCAGGATGCGGTTGATCACCGGGATCACCGCCTCCGCCCCCGGCACCGGCAATTCATCCGGGCACAGCTTCATGAAGGTCGGCTGCGGGTCCACCACCAGCAGCAGATCCTCCACCGGGTGCAGCGCGCCTGGCATGGCTCAGCCCTTGTAGGGCGCGAACCAGCCGAGGCCGGCCACCGTCTCGCCGGCCGGGCGGTATTCGCAGCCGATCCAGCCGCGGAAGCCCAGCGCATCGATCTTCTCGAAGACGAAGGGCCAGTTCACCTCGCCGGTGCCCGGCTCGTTGCGGCCGGGATTATCCGCCACCTGCATATGGGCGATCAGCGGCAGGTGCTTCTCCACCCGCTTGACGATGTCGCCCTCGGTGATCTGGCAGTGATACAGGTCGAACTGCATGCCGATCCTGTCGGCGCCAATCGCCTCGATGATCGCCGCGGCCTGGTCGGTGGTGTTCAGGAAGAAGCCGGGGATGTCGCGGTGGTTGATCGGCTCGATAACCGGCTTCACGCCGGCCGGCTGCGCCAGCTCCGCCGCCCAGGCCAGGTTGGCGGCCAGCGTCGCCGTCATCGTGTCATGCGGCACGCCCGCCGGGGCGAGGCCGGACATCACATGGATGCGCGGGCATTGCAGCGTGGCGGCGTAGTCCAGCGCCTTCTTGAAGCCTTCCCTGAATTCCGTCTGGCGGCCGGGCAGGGCGGCCTGGCCGCGCTCGCCCTTGTTCCAGTCCCCCGGCGGGCCGTTGAACAGCACCTGGGACAGGCCGTTAGCCTTCAAACGCCTGGCGATCTCGGCGGCGGGAAAATCATAGGGAAACAGGAATTCCACGGCCTTGAAGCCGGCCTTGGCCGCTGCCTCGAAGCGATCGAGGAAGGGCAGCTCGGTGAACATCAGGGAGATGTTGGCAGCGAAGCGCGGCATGGCAGTGTCTTTCCTGGAGTTTTGCCCTGGGGGGTTTCGCGGGTGATGCCTTGGCCCCCGCCGGGGGGCAAGCCCGCCGCGTGCCTGCGGGGTGATGCGCGGAGTAGGTGCACCCGGCCGGGGCTTCGGCTAAGTCTCGATTCCCACACCGGAGCCAGCATGAGCCAGGAATCCATCCGCCCCGCCCGCCTGCTCGGCCTGGCGGCGCTGTTCGCGCTGGGGCTCGGCTGTTTCTGGGTGATCAAGCCCTTCATCTCCGCCCTGCTATGGGCGGTGATCCTGGCCTACACCACCTGGCCCGCCTTCCGCATGCTGCGGGAGAAGACCGGCCTCGGGCCGGGTTCCGCCGCGCTGGTCATGGTGACGGTGGAATTCGTGCTGATCGGCCTACCCCTGGTCTTCGCCACGCCGACGACGCGGGAGGAGATCGAAGGTCTCCGGGCCGCCTTCGAGCGTTCGCTGGTCACCGGCCTGCCGGAGCTGGCCACCTGGCTCGGCGGCCTGCCCTTCGTGGGTGAGACCTTCCGCGGCCTGCTGAGTGGTTGGGATACCACTTTCGCCGGGCTGTTCGAGACCATCAGCCCCTATGCCGGGCAGATCGCGAGCAGCGCGCTGGCGGTACTGCTGGCCGTGCTGTCCGGCCTGGCGGAACTGATCATGGCGATCTTCCTGGCCTTCTTCTTTTACCGCGACGGCCCCGCCATGGCCGCCCATGCCGAGGCGGTGATGGAGAAGATGGCCGGGCCCGGCACGCGCCGGCTGATCCTGCTGACCGGCAACGTCACCCGCGGCGTGGTCTATGGCCTGCTGGGCACCGCCGTGCTGCAGGGGGCGATGACGGTCTTCGGGCTGTGGATTGCCGGCGTGCCGCAGCCGGTGCTGCTGGGCGTGGTGGCCGGCGTGCTGTCCATCCTGCCGGTTGGGGCGCCGCTTGTCTGGGCGCCGGCCGCGATCTGGCTGTTCACCCAGGGGGAGACGGGCTGGGGGCTGTTCATGGCGGTGTATGGCGCGGCGGGCATTTCCTCGGTGGACAATGTCATCCGCCCCTGGCTGATCAGCCGCGGCGCCGACCTGCCGCTGCTGCTGACCTTGCTGGGCGCGATCGGTGGCGTCATCGGCTTCGGCATCCTCGGCCTGTTTCTTGGGCCTGTTCTGTTGGCGGTCGGCTTCACCCTGCTGCGCGATTGGGCAGGCAATGGTGCGGCGACCAGCCTGGTCGGTCCGAAGACTTGAATTCGGCCTTCCGCCGGCGTTTGCATCACGATATGCACGAAGGCTTGCAGGCAGGCTGGCGGGCAGGTGGGCGCAACGACCCACCGCCCCCCAGGAATGGGAGCTCGGGGATGATGCGAAGACTGCTTCTGGCGGCCGCCGCCATTGTTGCGCTGGGGGTGACAGCACCAGCGCCCGCCACGGCACAGACCGTCCGCTGGACCGCCAGCGGCGATCCCAACACCATGGACCCCCACAGCCAGAATGTCGGGACCGTCACCATGGTGCTCCAGCAGATCTATGATCCGCTGATCGCCCGCAACCCGGACCTGTCGCTGCGCCCGGGCCTCGCGCTGTCCTGGACCCAGGTGGAGCCGACGCGCTGGCGTTTCGTGCTGCGCGGGGATGTCAAATTCCATGGCGGCGAGGCGTTCTCCGCCGATGACGTGGTCTTCAGCATCGGCCGCGCCCGCCAGCCCACCTCCAATTTCGGCATCTTCGTCGATACGATCGCCGATGTGGTGAAGGTGGACGAGATGACGGTGGACGTCGTCACCCGCGTCCCGGACCCGATCCTCCCGAACAAGTTCGCCTCCGTCTACATGATGTCGAAGGCCTGGTCCGAGGCGAACGGGGCGGCCCGCCCGCAGAACACCAGGGCGCGGGAGGAGATGCACACCACCCGCAACACCAACGGCACCGGCGCCTTCCGCCTCGAATCCCGGGAGAATGACGTTCGCACCGTGCTGCGCCGCAATGCGGACTGGTATGGGTGGCGGGAGCAGGATGCGGCCCGTTCCAACGTGCAGGAAATCATCTTCCGGCCAATCTCCTCGGACGCCACGC